>JAIKWA010000124.1 GCA_024685135.1 Saccharofermentans sp. | reverse complement strand
TTGGCGTAGCGCTCATATTCGCTTCGATGCTCTTTGCCACGACGCCCAAGACATCACCTATAATCCTCGGCATACAGGGAAGGTACTTTATCCCGTATCTGCCTTTGGTCTTACTTCTTACGAGGAGCAAGAGCCTTTGCTTCAAGCGTAATAACGACAACAACTTCATAATCGCCATATGTATTGCCGAGGCAGTTCAGATCGCCTTTGCCGCATGCAGCATATGTACGCTTGGCGGATTCTGGGGTTAAGCCTATGAGAAAGCTCGTAATAATCCCGGCATTTAACGAGGCAAGTGCGATCAAGGCGACGGTCGATGCGATAAGGAGCAAGGCTCCTACATACGACATCATTGTCATAAACGACCATTCGAGGGATAACACCAAAGAAGTCCTCGAAGAGTGCGGCATACCCGCCATAAACCTCCCGGTCAACTTAGGTATCGGAGGCGCCGTCCAGACGGGCTACAAATACGGGGTAAGGAACGGCTACGACATCGCTGTCCAGGTGGATGGTGACGGGCAGCACGATCCCATGTATCTCGAAGCGCTCGAGAAGGTCCTGATCGAAAACGATTGCGACCTCGTCATAGGCTCGCGCTTTATAGACAAGGAAGGCTTCCAGTCATCTTCTTTAAGAAGGAGCGGCATCAGGTATTTTACCGGTCTTATAAAGCTCCTGGGAAGGCAGGTTATAACGGATCCCACCTCCGGTATGAGGATGGTAAGCCGCAAGACGATGGAGCTTTGGGCCAAGGACTATCCGAGGGATTTCCCCGAACCGGAGAGCTGCCTCATGGCGATAAAGAGTAAACTTAAAGTAATGGAAGTCCCTGTTATAATGAAGGCAAGACAGGGCGGCAAGTCGTCCATACATATGCTCAAGGGCGCATACTACATGATCAAGGTTACTTTTGCCCTGATCCTAGAGGGGGTTAGATCTCATGATGACGCTTAAGATACAGATAATAATCGCAGTGATGGTGCTGATATTCGTGGCTATCCTTTTTGTCATGACCGTCCGCAAGTTCATACAGCCCAAGTACACGCTCGCGTGGTTTCTGGTATCCGTAGGCATCCTTATCCTCGATATCTTCCCGGGCGCCATGGTATGGCTTTCTAATGCGATCGGCATATTCTCGCCCGTCAATATGATCTTTTTCGTAGGCTTCGTATACATGGGCTTTATAATCTTCATCCTCTCGGTCGCACTGTCACGAATGTCCGGCAGGGTAACGAGCCTTACTCAGGAGATGGCTTTGCTCCGTAAGGAGATAGAAGATAAGGAGAAAGAAGATAATTGAATCCTATAGTCTCCGTCTGCATTCCCGTCTATAACAACGAGGAAACCATAAAGGAAACGATAGAAAGCGTTATTGCTCAGACATACCGCCCGATAGAGCTCGTCATTACCAACGATGCATCCACGGATGCTTCTCAGAAGGCGATAGAGAAAGCTTTAAAAGAAGCAGGCGAAGGCATAACGTTAAAGGTAGAGATAAACGATACCAATCTCGGTATGTCCGGCAACTGGAACAAGGCTATGTCCCTTTGCACGGGCAAATACATCAAGCTCTTGTGCGCAGACGACCTCATTGACAAAGACCTCATAAAAAGAGAAGCGGAGATTTTGGAAGCAAACCCCGATGTGCTCTCGGTTGAATCGGATACCGCCTTTGTGGATTCCGAGGGAAAGGTCCGAGGCAGATACAAACGATACAAGAGATCAGGAATAGTATCCGGCAAGGAAGTCGTAAAGTATTCTTTGTTCCATAGAGACTATTTGGGCGCGCCCCTTGCAAATACCTTTAGAGCAGACACCAAGACCAGAGGTGAAGGCTTCGATCCCGAATTCAAATACATATTAGACTACGAGTTCTTTATGCGCCTTGCCATAGAAGGCGATGTCTACATAATCCACGAAGACCTTAACTTCTTCAGGCTCAGGCAGGGTTCTAACACATCCAAGATATTCAAGGGTGAAGAGGGTAAGAAGTATATAAACGAGCACAGGATGCTCGCAGAAAAGGCCGCTCCCAAGCTCGGTCTTACCAATAAGGATGTAAACAGGAGCGTGCGCATCAGAAAGCTCATGAGTTTTCTCGGAAATATCTATCTGAGACTCCATATGTGAGCTTCACTTTTTTGAAAATATCTGAAATATATTTTACTTTTTGTCTATTCTGACAATAAATAAAGGAAATTTTATCGAATTTCCTATTTAATTTGTCAAATATCGGGTGTAAACTAGCTCTTGGTTTTAAACGGAGGGTTTCTTAATGAGAAGTAGATTACGCAAACTGCTGTCAGTCTGCCTTGCTGTGCTGATGGCTCTATCCATGGTAACAATTATCCCCCACGAGACTGAGGCTGCAGTTAACTACAAGCTCTCAGGCGTATGCCACGTACAGGACTACGGCGATACGCAGGCTAAGTGGGACGCAAACACGGGCATCCTGACTCTCGGCACAAGAGGCCAATCCAAGAGAGTCGAGGCCATGACGATCAACTTCACGAACAACACAGGTTACTCGGGAACTATCCAGTACCGCGTGCATGTTCAGAATATCGGCTGGCAGAACTACAGGAATGCCGGCACGGAAGCAGGTACTCACGGTCAGGCCTTAAGACTTGAAGGTCTTGAGATGAAGCTTACGGGCGAACTTGCAAACCACTACATGATCCAGTACAGAGTGCATATCCAGGACTACGGAGATGCGCAGGGCTGGGTAAACAGCGGCGCGATGGCAGGTACTGCAGGCGAGTCTAAAAGACTTGAGGAGGTACAGGTAAGACTCGTACCGATAGGTCAGGGCGTTACCTCCGTTAACTACAGAGTTCACGTTCAGGACTACGGCTGGGAATCCAAGTGGGTTTCCAACGGAACAGTATCCGGTACAACAGGTAAAGCAAAGAGACTCGAGGGTATCGAGATCCACTTGGACGGATGCCAGTATGCCGGCTCCATCACTTACCACACACATATCCAGAATATCGGTTGGGAGAAGGACTGGGTAACCGCAGGTGAAATGAGCGGTACTCAGGGCATGAGCTACAGACTCGAAGGCATAGAGATCGCTCTTACGGGTGAGATAGCTAACCACTACGACGTATATTACAGAGTGCATGCACAGGATTTCGGCTGGCTCGGCTGGGCTAAGAACGGACAGATGAGCGGCACATCGGGAACGGCAAGAAGACTTGAGGCTATCCAGATCGTACTGGTTGCAAAGAACTCAAGCGCTCCCGGCAACATCGCAGCAATAAAGAGCACAACAGCTCA
>JAIKWA010000130.1 GCA_024685135.1 Saccharofermentans sp. | reverse complement strand
AGATATTCGGGAGAATACCTGTCGAATTTGACGTCGTGCTGGTTATAAAGACCGTCCTTGCTCCTGAAATCCGGAATACCACTCTCAGTCGATACTCCCGCACCTCCGAAGAATACGATGTGCTGAGATTCTCTTATTATCCGGTTAAGCTTCGTATATTCATCTTCCATAAGCGTTCCTCCTTCGGAAGGTTATATAAAGTTTATACTATCCTCTCCTACCAGCTTTGCAAGAGCATTTAATACTTCTTCATCAGGATCTATATTGCAGACCTCATCAAGCCTTACGATAGATGAATCCGATTCAAACTCCACTTCAACGGGGACAGTCCCATGGAAATAAACAAGGAAATTAAGCAGCCTGTCAAAGCCCTGCCCTGCAGGATCTCCCTTAAACCTGATGCGAAGGACATTATTTGTCTTCGGCTTTTCCTTTTGTTTTACATCCGATATTTCCCGCTCCTCACTCTCAGCCTTCCTGCCGGCTTCCTTGAGAGCGAAGTAGTAGCTTCTCTCATGAGTCACTATATTCTTTGTAAGGTTAATGTCCTTGGTTATCGGTACTACCGAATCAGCAAACAAGGTAAGGAGCTCGCCTTCCCTCATCTGCCTTCTGCCTATGAAGAAATAGGGCTTGTTCTTATCGATGATCTTATTGAAGTTATCGAAGCTCTTACCATACAAGAGGACCTCGAACGCTCCGGACATATCCTCGCAATTTATCGTTGCGAGCATTGACTTACGCTTGGTATATCCCGTCTTCTTGCCGGTAACGAGACCTGCCATACAGACCATCTTGTTGTCGTCTAATGCTTCGTAGCCGTTCTCGAAGGTTATATCTTCTATCTCACTCGTATCGAAGGTCACGGTCTTAAGGATAAGGTCCTTATATGCGCCCAAAGGATTGCCCGATATATAGATACCGACCATCTCCTTCTCGTATCCGAGCTTAACGTCTTCACTGTATTCGTTTACCTCAGGTATGAATATCGAGGTGTCTCCGCCTATCTGGTCCGAGAAGTCGAACAATGACAGCTGTCCTTCTATATTGTTGCTCTGCGATTGCGAGAGCTTCTCAAGCTCTGTCTGTACGCAGGCTACCATCCTCGCCCTGTTATAACCGAAGCAATCTAAAGCCGAGGCCAGGATCAAAGCCTCTACTGTATTGCGCTTAACCCCGATCCTTGCAGCTCTTGTAAGGAAGTCCTCGAAGTCCTTATATATGCCGTTACTGTCCCTGTCCTTAAGGATATTGATGACGGCAGCTTCTCCTACATTCTTTATGACGGACAGGCCTATCCTTATCCTGCCGCTGCCTTCAGTGGTAAATCTCTCACGGCTCTTGTTGATATCAGGCGCGAGCACCTTGATACCCATACCCGAGAGCGTGTTTATGTAGAAGGAAGCTTTGCCCAGATCATCTCTGTAGGAATTGAGTGTCGCTGCCATGAACTCCGTCGGATAGTGGTATTTGAGATAAGCTGTCCAGTATCCTACCAGTGCATAGCATGCGGCATGGGACTTATTAAAGGCATAGCCTGCAAAGCCCGATACATCGTCGAATATCTTGGAGGCGGTCTTCTCGGGAACTCCGCGCTTTACCGCACCGTCTATCTGCCTGCCCTTATCGTCCGTACCGCCATATATGAACAGTTGCCTGTATTTCTCCATCTCGGATTTCTTCTTCTTGCTCATGGCACGGCGTATCATGTCGGACTGACCCATGGTAAAGCCTGCAAGGTCACGAACTATCTGCATTACCTGTTCCTGATAGATAGCGCAGCCGTAGGTTACGTTAAGTATCGGTTCTAACAGAGGATGGTCGTATGTGATATGCGAGGGGTTATGCCTGCAGTCAACATACTTTGGGATCTGATCCATAGGGCCCGGACGATAGAGCGATATACCTGCGATTATGTCCTCTAAGCTCTCAGGCTCGAGTTGCTTCATGAATGAGGTCATGCCGCGGCTCTCAAGCTGGAATACGCCAATGGTATCTCCCCTGCCTATCATCTTATATACATCAGCATCGTCTAAAGGTATGCGGCTTAGCTCGATAACTTTGCCGTAGTTATCCTTAACGAGATCGACGCAGTCCTTGAGCACGGTAAGTGTCCTAAGTCCCAGAAAGTCGAACTTGAGAAGTCCGATGCTCTCGACATTGTATTTGTCGAACTGTACTACCGTAGTATCGTCGTTTACCGCAAGAGGTGCATAGTCGGTTATGTCACTTCCCGATATGATTATTCCCGCGGCATGCGTGCTCGCATTACGGGGGAGGCCTTCAACCTTCATGGCCATGTCGATGACCTTGCGGGCAGCCATATCAGTCTCGTAGCATTCCTTGAACTCGCGGCTTATCTCCATCGCCTTTGCGATCGTCATATCGGGAGCAAAAGGTATCATCTTGGTTATCTTGTTGGAATCTGATATCGGCATGTTAAGGACTCTTGCAACATCCTTTATCGCAGCTCTTGCAGCGAGCGTACCGAAGGTTATGACATGAGCAACTCTTGCCGCTCCGTATTTGCGGATTACATAATCTATCGCATCCTGCCTTCTCGAATCATCGAAATCGACGTCAAAGTCCGGCATCGATACACGCTCGACATTGAGGAAACGCTCAAATACCAGAGCATACTTGATAGGATCGATATCTGTAATGCCTATCGCATAAGCTACGAGCGAGCCTGCACCCGAGCCTCTTCCAGGTCCTACGACAACGCCGTGCGTCTTGGAGTAGTTTATAAAGTCCCAGACTATAAGATAGTAGTCCGTATAACCCATATTGTTTATAACGGACAGCTCGTATTCTGCCCTCTTGTAGTATTCTTCCACTTCGCCCGTGGGAGGAGTTATCTCAAATCTCTTCTTAAGTCCCATATTGGTAAGCTCGGTAAGATACTGTGCCGCGCTGTCAAAGCCTTCGGGAATATCGTATACAGGAAGATGTATAGTGTTAAAGTCGTATTCGGCATTACACATCCCTGCGATCTTCATGGTGTTATCTATCGCTTCGGGAAGCTCCGGGAAGAACTGTCTCATCTCGGTCTCGGATTTCACATAGAACTCATCGCAGGACATGCGCATACGGTTATCGTCGTCTATCCTTGCGCCTGTGGATATACAGAGCAATACATCCTGAGCCTCACTGTCAGACTTCTTAAGGTAGTGGCAGTCGTTGGTGGCAACCAAAGGTATACCTGTCTTGCTCGATATCTTTACCAAAGCTGAATTGACCTTGGCCTGGGCAGGCGTGGTATTGGCCTGTATCTCAAGATAGTAATTGCCCCTGCCGAACAGTGCATCGTATTCACAAGCGGTCTTGCACGCGCCATCTATATCTCCGTCTAATATCTTCTGCGGGACCTTGCCTGCCACACAGGCAGAAAGGCATATCAGGCCTTCGTGCCACTTGGATAAGATATCCTCGTCAATCCTCGGTCTTCTGTAGAAGCCTTCGGTAAAACCTGCAGACACCAGCCTGTTGAGATTAACGAGACCTTCGTTATTCTTGGCGAGCAATATGAGGTGGTTATAGTATCTGTCTGAATCTGATGTGTTCTGTGCCTTGTCGAATCTCGAGCCCGGAGCCACATATACCTCACAGCCTATTATGGGATGGATGCCGTTTGCGGTCATCTCCTTATAGAAGGATACCGCGCCGTACATTACTCCGTGATCCGTGATAGCGCAGGAGGTCATGCCCATCTCCTTAAGCCTTGCAGCAAGATCCTTGATCTTGATGGCTCCGTCTAAGAGGGAGTATTCCGTATGAAGATGCAGATGACAGAACCCGGCCATTACTTTGTCCCCTTAAGCTCGATGATGATGTCTCTTATCTCGGCAGCCTTCTCGAATTCGAGATCCTTGGCAGCCTGCTCCATCTCGCGGGTAAGCTTATTGATGAGCTTATCCTTATCTTCTGCTGATCCCCCGAATTCACCGTTATTAATTATGCGCTCAGGATCGTACTTAGGCTTCTTAGATTTGCTCTTACCCTTGGAAGATTCACCCGCTGACTCTGCAACTATATCGAATACATCTCTTACGGCCTTCTTGACCGTATGAGGAGTAATGCCGTGTTCTTCGTTGAACTTCCTCTGGATCTCTCTTCTTCTGTTGGTCTCGCCTACGGCATTCATCATGGAATCCGTAACCTCGTCAGCATATAGGATTACCCTGCCGTTCTCGTTACGTGCGCATCTTCCTATGATCTGAACAAGAGATGTCTCAGACCTTAAGAAACCTTCCTTATCCGCATCGAGTATCATGAGCAGAGATACTTCAGGAAGGTCGATACCTTCTCTTAAGAGGTTTATACCTACGATTACATCTATCTCGTCGTTCCTTAAGCGGTTTAAGATCTGCATTCTCTCAACTGCCTTGATGTCCGAATGCAGATATGTGACCCTTATGCCTTCCTTCTCGAGGAAAGCGGTAAGGTC
Source organism: Saccharofermentans sp. (assembly GCA_024685135.1). Classification (GTDB taxonomy): domain Bacteria; phylum Bacillota; class Clostridia; order Saccharofermentanales; family Saccharofermentanaceae; genus Saccharofermentans. The sequence continues at coordinate 69,194 of JAIKWA010000130.1, read as the reverse complement.
TTCTGACATCCTCTTGGTGAGTGTCATTATAAGGCTCTTATCGCCCTTGCTTATCTGTGCTTTGAGCTCGGCTAAGATATCCTCGATCTGACCTTCGACAGGTCTTATGAATATCTCAGGCTCAAGAAGACCCGTAGGTCTTATCATCTGCTCTACCACCTGCTCAGATCTGTCCTTCTCATACTGAGCCGGGGTTGCAGATACAAATACGGTCTGACCCATCCTTGTCTCGAATTCATCAAACTTGAGCGGTCTGTTATCGAAGGCCGAAGGAAGACGGAAGCCGTAATCGACGAGCATCTCCTTGCGGGCACGGTCACCGTTATACATCGCTCTTACCTGGGGAATGGTCTGGTGAGATTCATCTATGAACATGAGGAAATCTTCCGGGAAGAAGTCCATAAGTGTACAGGGCGGCTCGCCCTCTGCTCTTCCCGCTATATGTCTTGAATAGTTCTCGATACCTTTGCAAAAGCCGGTCTCGTTGAGCATATCCATATCGTATCTGGTCCTCTGCTCCAATCTGTAAGCTGCGACCGGATTGCCCTTCTCCCTGAAATATTCAAGCCTTGTATCAAGCTCGGCATCTATTCGGTCTATTGCCTTCATGAGCTTTGATCTGCCCGTTGCATAGTGCGACGCCGGGAATATCTCTACGAATGAGCGGGTAAATTCTGTCCTGCCGGTTATGGCATCTACAAAAGATATCTTATCTATCTCGTCTCCGAAAAAGCTTATGCGCGTTACAACATTCTCCGAATCGGGAGTCCATATATCCAGTATGTCGCCCTTGCATCTGAAGCAGCCACGCTTGAGCTCAAAATCGTTCCTGTCGTACTGCATGTTGATGAGCTGGCTCATGACGGCATCTCTCGGGATCTCAAGCCCTACCTCGAGCATGAGCATCAAGGACAGATAGTCGCTCTTCTCACCGATACCATATATGCAGGATACCGATGCAACGACGATGGTATCCTCCCTTGTAAGAAGAGACTTTGTGGCTTCGTGACGCATACGGTCGATCTCGTCGTTGACCGATGAATCCTTCTCGATATATGTATCAGTCGATGCGATATAAGCCTCCGGCTGATAGTAGTCGTAGTAGGAAATGAAATATTCGACTGCATTCTCGGGGAATAATTCCTTGAACTCGGCATAGAGCTGACCTGCCAAGGTCTTATTATGTGCCAGGACCAGGGTGGGCCTTTGCACGCGCTCTATTACATTAGCCATGGTAAATGTCTTACCGGAACCTGTTACACCCAGAAGAGTCTGGGCTCTCATTCCGCTGTTGATGCCCTGAACTATCTTATCGATAGCATCAGGTTGATCGCCTGACGGCTTATAGTCTGATACGAGTTTAAACATATTGAAACGGTTCCTGACAAGATTATCTTGTCATAATTATAGAACATTCGTTCAGATACATCAATCGGCTTCTTCGATCCTTATATTGCCTATAAAGCTGTTAACCGAATCACACTCGGGAGCATCACTGCCGTCTGTTATGGCAGCTGCTTCAGAGCATGCGCAGGCAAATTCAAATGCGGCACGCGTATCCATGTCATTTGCCATCGCATAGCACATGCCTGCGACCATGGAATCGCCGCAACCTGTAGTGCATACAGGAGTTATGTCTGCGGGATAAGACCTGAGGCAGATATCCTTATCGCAATATACAGCGCCGTTAGCGCCAAGTGAGACTATAACCTTCTCAACACCCATGGAGATAAGTTCTCTTGCCTTCGCTAAGGCTTCTTCGAAATCACCTGCTATGCCGAGCTCCTCGTTATTGGGCTTTGCAAAATAAGGTCCTGCTTCAAGAGCGAGATCAAGCGCCTTGCCTGAGCAATCTACTGCCACCTTGCATCCCTTTGCTTTAAGATCGCCTATCATATCCGCATAGACGGTATCCGGAGCTCCAATGGGAAGGCTTCCTGATAAGACTACTATGTCACCTTTGCTGACCTTGGCGTAAAGCTTCTCCTTAAGGCCGTTAAAGCCCGTTGAATCGAAGCCCGGACCTGCTTCGTTGAGCTCGGTCGTGATGCCCGTGGAATCCGAGATCTTGATATTAGTCCTCGTGGTACCCGTAATGGGCTCGGCTATGTAATCGAGTCCGAAGGAGCCGAGCATCGCATTTACTTCCGTGCCTGCCCTGCCGCCCAAAAGGCAGCATGCACAGCTGGGGCAGCCGAGCTTGCTTAAGAGCTTGGATACATTAACGCCCTTGCCGCCGGGATCCTGACGAAGGAGGGTTATCTTATTGACAGAGCCTGCTGCAAAATCAGTAGACCTGTATGTCTTATCGAGTGCGGGATTTAAAGTTACTGTATAGATCATAGATCAGCTCACAAAATAGATGACTAAAGCCACGATAAGTCCGAGCGCGCAACCTGCGGCTACCTGCCATGGCGTGTGTCCCAAAAGTTCCTTGAGTTTCTGTCCGTTGTCGAGATCCTTGCCTGTTATCCTCTCCATGTGTTCAGTCATGATGTTGAGAAGATGAGCCTGCTTACCGGACTCGAGTCTTACGTTCATGGCATCGTGCATTACGATGATAGCGAGAATGGCGGATATACCGAAGGCCGCGCTGTCAAAGCCGTAATTAAGACCAGCGGTGAGCATTACTGCAGAGACCGTTGCGGAATGTCCGCTCGGCATTCCTCCGTCACCGAATAATCTCTCGATGCTGAACTTACCCGTGATTATCACGTTATTGATGGCCTTGAACACCTGAGCTATAAGCCAGGATATAAGGCCTGCAAATAAAAGCTTATTTGTAATTAACTGCAAAAGATATTCCATATGGATATTCTACACTATATGTATCAGTCGTAGTAATCGAATTCAAGCTCGCAGATCTTGACCGTATCACCCTCGTGGCAGCCTGCCTTCTTAAGGTCGGCGATAATACCCGAAGACTCGAGTGTCCTCTGGAAGAAGTTCATGGACTCCGTATCGTCGAAGTTCGTTGAGTTGAATATAGTCTTGATCCACGCACCGGTTACTTCGTAGAGACCGTCGTGGTAGATGATCTCGTACTTCTTGGTCTCTTCGAAGGTATAGATCTTCTCACCTGACTCTGCTTCGTCGTGAAGCTTTGTGGGAGGAAGCTTGGATACCATCTCGGTTACCTTGTTTGTAAGCTCTTCGATACCGATACGTCCTGCCGCCGATACTACGAATACATCCTCGTATCCTAATTCCCTGACCTCACTGACAAACATCTCGATCTCTTCTTCGGATGCAGCGTCGCACTTGTTTGCAACAACTATCTGAGGTCTTGCGCCGAGCTCGGGGTTAAACTCCATAAGCTCGTTGTTGATAGCCTTGAAATCGTCTATCGGGTCTCTTCCGTCGCTCGCGGAAACATCTACTACATGTATGAGGAGCCTTGTTCTCTCAATGTGTCTTAAGAAGTCGTGGCCGAGACCTGCTCCCTCGTGAGCGTTTTCGATAATGCCGGGGATATCGGCAATAACATAACTCATGTCGTAATTGGAGACTACGCCCAATACCGGTTCAAGTGTCGTGAAGGGATAGTCTGCGATCTTGGGCTTAGCCCTTGTCATCACGGAAAGAAGCGTGGATTTGCCGGCGTTAGGGAAACCTACGAGACCGCAATCGGCAATGAGCTTGAGCTCGACTGAGAGATTGCGCTCTTCTCCGGGAAGTCCCGGGGTAGCAAACTGGGGTGCCTGTCTTATCGAATTTGCGTAATGCATATTGCCGAGGCCGCCCTTGCCGCCCTTTGCCACAACGATTTCCTGACCGTCTTCGGTAAAATCAGCTACTATCTTACCTGTCTCAAGATCACGCATCAGAGTACCGACAGGGACACCTACAACGAGATCCTTGCCGTTTCTGCCGTACATCTTGCGGTTGCCGCCCTTAACGCCGTTCTCTGCGACGAACTTATGCTTGAAGCGGAAATTGGCAAGGCTCGTCAGATTAGAAGAAGCCTTGAATACGATATTGCCGCCGTTGCCGCCGTCACCACCGTCAGGACCGCCGTTTGTGATGTACTTCTCTGTATGAAAGCTGAGTGCTCCGGGACCGCCGTCGCCTGCTTTTACATAGATCTTAGAATGGTCGATAAACATATTACACCTTAAAAAAGAAGAGCAGTCGCTATTTGTATAGACAGACTGCTCTTAAGAATCACTTTAAAGCTTTATCCTTAAGCTACAGGATAAACGCTTACCTGCTTCTTATCCTTGCCGAGACGCTCGTACTTAACTGCACCATCAACCTTTGCATAAAGGGTATCGTCAGAACCGATTCCAACATTGGTTCCGGGATGGATCTTTGTACCACGCTGTCTAACAAGAATGTTACCGGCGAGAACGAGCTGTCCGTCGCCCTTCTTCGCACCAAGTCTCTTGGACTGAGATTCACGACCGTTCTTGGTGGAACCCATTCCCTTCTTATGAGCGAAGAGCTGTAAATTCATCTTAAGCATTTTTACACCTCCGGTGTCTTCGAGTTGATTATCTCAATAAATCTGTTGTTCTCATCGTTGTAAGAAGCTGCCAATGAGATAAGTCCTAATTCAAGGGTTCTCATTATTACTTGCGCTGCAGATCTAACCTCTGCACTGCCTGTATCGGGAAGCTTTATCGAAGCATTTACTTCATTGGTATCTACGCCTGAGACTCTGAAGAAGTCTTCGTTGTCGTAACCGCAGATATCCTCTAAGCCGTTTGCCGAAGCAAATATGAGAGCTGAAGCTGCTGCGCAGATAATGTCGCTACCGCTTTTGGCATATCCTGAATGTCCGCTTAAACTGATAAGCTTGATATCAGGTCCTTCTCTGTCAACGATTGCCGTTATCATCAGGCATTGATCGCTGAAACGCGAACTCTTGTGTAAGGCTGTCTGTGGCCATTCTTACGACGATAGCCCTTCTTTGCCTTGTACTTAGCTACAACGATCTTCTTGTTCTTGCCCTGCTTTACGATCTCACCTGTAACAGTTGCCTTGAGATCTCCTGCCTTGATGCCGTTGTCATCAGAAATTGCAAGAACTTCATCGAATGTAACCTGGCTGCCCTCATCGCCTTCGAGCTTCTCAACGAAGATCTCGTCGCCGACCTCAACCTTGTACTGCTTTCCGCCAGTCTTGATTACTGCGTACATGTCAAATTCCTCCTGTTCTTCCAGTCTCGCTGCTATCCTAAGGCAGTGCCCCAGATCCTAAAATCAGGCACGTTTAGACGCCCGGCACATGCGGTCACCCGCGTATAATACACTTTGGGATTATTAAAGTCAATGTTTAATTTGTTATTTCCAGGCAATAAACACAAGCATTGCCGAGATAAGACCGTGAGTAAGTCCTGCAAGGAAACAGAAATCCGAAGACCTCTTTATCGTCTGTGATGCAAGATAAGGGATAACGGCTATACCAATCCCTGTAACGGAAACCTGAACAAGGCTCGGATCGGATGAAGCCAAAGCCGCGATAAGGCCTGCCACGGAAGGCAGCAAAGTGCCTGCAGGATATATGATGTTTCCGTAGTAAGAACCCGGCCCTTCTCCGTTAAACCTTGACTTCTTATCGACCAATGCGAGGAAATAGCAGGTAAAGCTGTTTATCGCAAATACTGCCAAAGCCACAAGATATGAAGACAAAGATCTCTTCTCAACCGCTATATCGGTAAATACCAGAAGAGCCGTAAATACTATAAGCACTTCAAGCACTGCCATAATGAGGAAGTTAGTGATCTTCTCTTTCCGCATCTTATATGTAGTCTTATTAGAGAGTATATAACCTGCTCTTAATATGAACATAAGGAGGATAAGCGCAGTCGGAGAGAGGATTATCACATAAGGAGCAAACCTCTTTATCTTAGGGATAATATCTATTACCACAGTGCAGAGTGTAAGCCAGGCTGCAGCTCCGGTCACGATTATCAAGGCAAGGCTGTCCCTGCCCTTAAGTCTCTTCTCACCGCTGTCAGGTGTGGGCACCGGTATAAAGAACAGATAAGCCATAAGGCCTGTAAGTGCAACGAACAAAGCGATGAGCCTTAATACGAACCAGGCATTTACCCCGCCTGAAGGATAAGAGCCTTCAAACCTCAGTCCCAAAAATCTTGCAAGCTCGGTCTTAAAGCTCGAAGAAGCAAGCATGCCGGAAACATCAGATGAATCCGATGCAAGATATAAGAAGCGCTGCATATCCGCTGAAGAATATACTTTATAAGAGCCTGCACCGCCCGTACTTGCAGGAGTACCGTATATGGTATCGACTCCCGATATCCTCTCGAAGATCATCTCGGGGCCGTCCATCTCTGATGAGTCATCATCATCACCGTCAAAGCCGAACACCGCAATCGGAATAGCGGGAGATACCGTAGAATAGCCTTCTACTGCAGCATTGCCCGGATACTCGGGCGCTATGAGGCAAACGCCGTCGATACCGTTCTCACTATTGCTTATAAGAGTGTCTGCTATATTGAAGCTGTCACTGCCTATTGCGATGAGCACGACAGCTTCGTCTTTGAGCTTTGAAGGGATAGCGGTATCAGAAGCATCCATCCCGATGATCTCAAAGCCTGCCGATGCCAGAGAATAGTTCAGGGAAAGATCCGTTATGTCGCAGTCTTCAGAGCTTACAAACAGAGCATACTTATCGCCTGCAGGCTTTGTCCCCTTTGCGATAAAGAAGAGTATCAGCATCAAGATACACATAGCAAAGGATACCGCTGCTGCGATCTTTGCGATCAGAGGTATCCTTTTTGCACGAAGCGCACGGCTCCCGCTCTTACTGGTATTAAACTGTGAGCCCTGATTCTTCTTCATCTCTTACTTGGGGCAAAGCTCGTCGCCTAATGTTCTTATATCTTCGGGGCCTAAGATGAGGATGATGTCACCGGGCTTGATGAGCTCGTCGATCCTCTCCTTAAGCTCGCTCCTTACCTCGTAGAACTCTGCATCACCGCCGCGCTTGTTGATCTCGTCGCAGATATCCTTACTTGATATCTCGTGGGTGTTGATCTCTCTGTCTGAGAAGATCTCTGCAAAGAGGATCTTCTTGCAAGGAAGAAGGCTGGTTACATAATCTTCGAAAAGGAGCTTTGTCCTGTTAAAGGTAAGCGGCTGGAATACCACCAGGATATCTCCGTGAGGCATATTGGATGCCGCTTCAATAGTAGCTCTTGCAGCTGTCGGATGGTGTGCATAGTCGACAACGACATCGCAGCCCTTGTACTTGCCCTTTATCGTGTATCTGCCGTCTGCACCGTTGAAGGAATTAAGCGCACTTATGACGGAAGAAGCCGATGCGCCTGTAAGGAGCGCTGCAGCAGCCGCATTAAGAGCATTGCAGATATTGTGCGAGCCCGGGATCCTGAGAGTTACTCTGCCAAGCTCCTCGCCTCTGAAGATCAGATCGAAGCTCGGATGACCTTCGATAAATTCGATATCAGATGCGATCATGTCGGCCTTCTTGCCGGTCGCTTCGCAGATCTCACTGTCCATTGCGCATGTGACGATATTGGGGAATGTCCTTCCCTTTGCTTCAAATGCAGCCTTAGCTTCTGTTATGGACTTTGCTATATTGGCATCGTGACCTGATACGACAAGGTTACCGTTATCGTTTATGAGCTCCATAAACTTAGCAAAGACATCTATAACATCCTGTATCGTCGGATAGCAATCTACATGGTCGTGGTCTATGTTAGTGATTATCGCCGTAGTGGATGTGAAGTTCAGGAAGGACCTGTTGAACTCACAAGCCTCGGATACGAGAAGTTCCTTAGAGCCCGTCTTGACAGTGCCTCCGAATATATCGAGGTCTGCGCCCAAGTGGACTGTGGGATCCAATCCCTCATCAATGAGCATCAGGGATACCATGGAAGATGTTGTGGTCTTGCCGTGTGTACCGGATACATTGATAACGTTTGTATAAGTTCTCGTAAACGCTCCGAGGAATTCGGCGCGGTCGAATATCTGAAGGCCTAACTCATTTGCTCTTCTAACCTCCTCGTTGTGAGGAAGGATCGCTGCCGTCTTAACGAGATAGTCAGGCTTAAAATCGTCTATATTATCTGCGATCTGGCTGTTATAGATCTTGATGCCCTCAGATGCGAGCTCTTCTGTCCTCTCGCCCGGGTGGTTATCCGAGCCTCCCACGATAAAGCCCTGAGCCTTTGCAAGCTTTGCAAGGCCGTTCATGGAGATACCGCCGATCCCGATGAAATAGATCTTAGATCCGCTCTTTATATCGTCTAATTTAAATGTCTTGTTATCGAGCATATAAATACTTCCCTTCATTGATTAAGTAATCTTATCACTTGATCACCTTATCGCAAAATCACCGACTGTGGCATTTGTGAAGTTTACAAGGTCTTTTGCAGCCATACGGATCTGAAGTCCTCTTGCGCCCGCACTGACGCTTACGGTGTCTACGAGCTCTATCATCTCATCGATAAAAGTCCTGTATGTCTTCTTCATGCCTATGGGAGAGCAGCCTCCTCTTATATAGCCTGTTACATTAAGAAGATCTTTTACATGTATCATCTCAACGCGCTTTACGCCTGCGAGCTTTGCTGCCTTCTTGAGATCGACCTCATCATCTACCGATATGCAGAATACCAGATATTCGCCTTTGTCTGATACTGCTGTCAGTGTCTTGAACACTTCCTCATATGGAATGCCAAGATAATCTGCTACGTGATGTCCGTCAAGATCGTTCTCGTCGTATTCGTATTCGTGATATGTATAATCCACCCCCGCTTTATCGAGGATCCTCATTGCGTTTGTCTTCTTTATACCAGCCATTACATGACCTTCCTTCTTTTATTTCAGCTTTCTATTATACCCTTGTATTTTAAAGTAAGTAAAAATAGAATTAATGAGAATAAAGTTCAGGAGATAAATATGCTTACCAAAGAATACCCCAGACATGACATGAACCGTGTTTTCGACATGATCGAAGAAGCTATTGCTCAAGGCGGCGTAGACGATAAGTGCAAAGATGAGATGAACCTGCTGATGCACCTTTACGCCGGACTTCCCGCTGAAGCTGTCGAGTGCGGCATGATGTATATCCACGGTATGGGAGCAGATGTCCCGCAAAGCGATATAACCGCGCTGCACATAAGGCTCCTTAATCTCCTCGAATATTTGGAGAAAGTCGAATCCTTGAGGCAGATCCCTTCTGAACTTACAAACGAAGAGATAAAGAGAAGAAGCGATGTCTTAAGCTCTCTTGAAGGCCACGAGAAGGTCTTCGGCAGCGCTCTTCTCGGATACCGTTATTCAGGCAAGCCCGTTGAAGCAAAAGAGGAAGGCGAAGAAGAGGGCCAGAGGCTCCTTCTCATGAACAGCCAGGCAGCGGTCTTCGCATGTGAAGATATCTATAAGACAGCTTTATTCTACGAAGATAAGTTAGGCTTCAAGGCTACTCACTTAGACGATGAGGCGATGCCCCACATCAAGCTTACAAGAGATAATATTGCGATAGTCCTGGTAAAGGGTGATCTGAAGCCTGCCAGAAACTACGGCATCAAATACGATATGTATATCTACTGCTCAGAGCCCTTCCTTCTGCATAACGAGATCAAAGGTCAGGGCGTGAAGATAATAGAAGAGCTTCCCGAAGCAAACAAGGCAAAGAGCCAGATGTCCAACCGTCAGTTCGTAATAGAGGACATAGACGGCAGACATATCTGCGTATCCCAGTTTATAGAGAATTACAAGGACTGATCAGTAACTATAGAAGTTACGGCCTTCTCCATGGCTTCCCTGCGCATTATCGTTATGTGCGAGCAGCCTTGGCACTTTATCTTGATCTCTGATCCGACGCTCAGGATCTCCCAGGTATCGCTGCCGCAAGGATGCTTCTTCTTGAGCTTTACCTTCTCACCTTCAGTAAATCTGTATCTGTAAAACTTACCCGGCATGTTTCACCCCGCATGTAACCCTGTCGTTGCCGCCATAGTCTTTAAGAGTCATTACATCTTCAAAACCTGCGGCAATACATATCTTCCTTACACTCTCGCCCTGCAGATATCCGTGCTCTGCAAAGACCATACCGCCAAGCCTCAAAGCCTTATAAGCCTTAGTAAACAGCGGCCCGTAGAATTCAAGTCCGTCCATATCAGCTCTTAAAGCAAGATGCGGCTCAAAGCATAACACATCCCTTGTAAGCTCCTTCATCTCCATATCGCTAATATAAGGCGGATTAGCAGTAATAAGATCAAGTTCTTCAAACGGCAGCTCGTCATGCAGGATATCGTTAGGATAAACACCCAGTCCGGAAACTAAAGCTACAGAAGACACATTGCGACCCGCTACTTCTAAAGCCCCTTTGGATATATCCGTAAGCATTCCCGCAGCCTTTATCCCCTTCCTTGTAAGCTCGTTAAAAAGAGAGATGCCGACGCATCCTGTGCCCGTGCAGATATCTGCAAAACGGACATCAGTGCAAGAACAAGCCTTTATCTTGAGCACATCTCCCGTAGGCATATCAAGAGCATTGCAGAACATGAGCGCCGCTTCTACCAGAAGCTCGCTGTCAGCTCTGGGGATCAATACATCGGGAGTAACCTTGTAGTCTTCTTTATAGAAATGCCTGTGTCCCAATATATAAGCAAGAGGCTCTCCTGCAGCACGCCTTTTGGCGGCTTCAAGCAAAGCCTCTTGTTGTAATTCTTCTTCGAGCAATCTGCTGTCTAATAACGCTTCCTCATCGCCTGCTTCTTCAAGCAGTCTGAGGATAGACTCATTACCACTTGTCATCTTCTTGATTCTCAGGGATTACCGCGAGCATGGAAGCGATGGCTACCTCGCAGATGGGACCGTCAGGCTCAGCTGTTGTAAAGCGCTGGAGCCAGAGACCCGGCTTTGCGAAAAGATGCCAGAACTTGTTGCTGTCATGTCTTCCGATAAATCTCAATATCTCGAAGGAGATACCGCAGATAAGAGGTACTGCAATGAGCCTTACAAGGAGGTTAAAGAGCATGGACTGGTTGCCCGTGATAATGCCGATAACCGTATAGATAAGGATCGAGATAGCAAGGACAATGAACATAAATGCAGTACCGCAACGGGGATGGAATCTTGTGTACTTGAGTACGTTCTCGACCGTAAGGGGCTCGCCTGCTTCGTAGCATGCGATAGTCTTATGCTCAGCGCCGTGATAACGCCATACTCTCTTGATATCAGGAAGTTTGGATGCGTTGATGAGGTAGATGAGGAAGAACAGAAGTCTTAAGACACCCTCAACTACATTGAGCACAACAGACATCCATGTTGTCTGCATAAGTGCTTCGGGAATGAACTTAGCGCCAATCTCTACTATAAGTCTGGGCAAAAGGATAAAGAGTCCTACGCTTAAGAGGATACCCAAGATCGCTGAGAGCGTGATCATGAGGTTGTAATGCTTGGTGAGGAAAGCATCGAGTCTAGACTGCTTCTTCTCGCCTTCTTCCTTCTTCTCCGCTTCTCTTCCCTCTTCTGAGATATCGGCAGACTTCATGAGAGCGCCTGTTCCCGTTACGAGCATCTTATAGAATCTGATGCATCCTCTTATAAAAGGAACTGTCTCAAAATAGGAGACTCTCTCATCCTGCTTAACTTCTTCAACGTGAATGGACCCGTCACCCTTCCTTACTGCAATGCAGGTCCTGTGAGGGCCAACCATCATGACACCTTCGATAAGAGCCTGACCGCCGATCGTGGTCTTCCTTATCTCGGGCTTTATAGTATCTTGCTTCGGGGACTCCTGCTTTACTTCAGGAAGGTCCTCTCCGGAAGCCACATTTATCTCTTCAATCTGATTCTCAGACATAATGCCTCCTTATAAGAATGATCATTTCACTTCATTATATACAAATAATCGCGCATAAATATAACGATTTAATGATATTTCCTGCGCACATAACACTCCAAACTACTTATATCACGCCAAAAGCAATACTTTGGTGCATAACTACGGCAAAACGGCAAAGATCAAAAATACAAAATTAAAAAAGAAAAAGAAAAAATTAAAAATTAAAAAACAGGCAGTGCATCTGCACTGCCTGTGTATTGTTCTGTTAAGAATAATCGCAAATTAACCCTTTGCTTCCATTCTCTTCTTGAACTTGTCAACACGTCCGCCAGTATCAACGAGCTTCTGCTTACCTGTGTAGAACGGGTGGCAGTTGGAGCAGATATCAACTCTGAGATCTTCCTTAGTGGAAAGTGTCTCGAAAGTAGCTCCGCAAGCGCACTTAACTGTTACAAGATGCGTTGTAGGATGAATTCCTTCTTTCATTTCTTTCACCTCTTTATCAAAGATATGGCGCGTAATCCGTGTCACGTATGCCATACCGGATTTGGTTAGCCTTGCTATATTACCTTTTTACCATTCGCTTGTCAATCAGTTGCAAAAGATTTCTTTACAGACAAAATAAAGGATCTGTTCGAAGAAGTCTTCTCCATGAAATTTATGACCGCGTTGGTTGCAGAGATCGTATCCGCATCGGCGATCCTACGCCTGATGAGCCATACCGCATCGAGTTCTTCCTGGGACAAGAGGAGGTCTTCCCTTCTCGTACCGGACTTATCGACTGCGATAGCCGGGAATACACGTCTGTCTGCAAGCTTACGGTCGAGCGTAACTTCCATGTTACCCGTACCCTTGAACTCCTCGAAGATAACCTCGTCCATTCTTGAACCTGTCTCGATAAGAGCAGTGGCAAGGATGGTAAGGCTTCCGCCGTGCTCAATGTTACGAGCCGCACCGAAGAAGCGCTTAGGACCATAGAGTGATCCCGGATCGAGACCGCCTGACAAAGTCCTGCCCGTAGGATTGATCGTAAGGTTATATGCTCTTGCAAGTCTTGTCATGGAGTCTAATAAGATAACTACATCCTTGCCGAGCTCTACGAGTCTCATAGCTCTCTCTAGCACGAGCTCAGTTACTCTTACATGGTTCTCGGGGCGCTTATCGAATGTGGAATAAACAACCTCACCCTTGATGTTGCGCTGCATGTCCGTAACTTCCTCAGGACGCTCGTCGATGAGAAGTACGATAAGTACGCAGTTGGGGTTATTTGCTGTGATGGAATTTGCCACCTTCTGAAGAAGGATGGTCTTACCTGCCTTAGGCGGTGAAACGATCATACCTCTCTGGCCCTTACCGATGGGTGAGAAAAGATCGATTATCCTGGGAGAGATATCTTCCTTCTCTGTCTCGAGTGTAAGTCTCTCATCCGGATAGATAGCCGTAAGGCTCTCAAACTTAGGTCTCTTTCTTATTGCATCGTAGTTATCTTCCTGAACCTCGATGCCGTTAACGGATACTACTCTTCTGAGCGGAGCATACTTGTCCTTGCCTCTCTTGGGTGCAACGAAGCCCTTGATATAGTCACCGCGTCTCAAACCCATACGCTTGATCATCTGACCGGGGACATAAGCATCTTCTTCGCCGGGGAGATAGTTGTGTCTGTGTACGAAGCCGCAGAAATCGTTCCTGTTGCTGTCGGGGTTACCGATGGAAAGAACGCCTTCTACTTCTATCTCGACAGGCTGCTCGGGGATCTCCTCTTCAGCAGGAGCTTCGGGATTTGCTTCATCCGTCTCTATCTGCTTGATATCCTGTCCGGGACCGAAGGAGAGCTTCCTCTTCTTGGACTTGATGGGCTTACGCTTAGCAGGCTTATTCTCAGCCTCGGCTTCAGCACCTTCGGTAGCTTCAGCCTCCTTAGGAGCTTCGGTTGCTTCAGCAGCTGCCTTAGCTTCCTCAGCCTTAACTGCTTCCTCTATAGGAGTTTCTTCTACCTTCTTCTTCCTACCGCGCTTCTTGGGTGCAGGCTTGACTTCAGCAGCTTCAGTTACTTCAGCAGTTTCCTTAACTTCTTCTGCGGGAGCTTCCTCTACCTTCTTCTTCCTGCCGCGCTTCTTGGGAGCGGGCTTAGCTTCAGCTTCAGCAGGAGCTTCGCCTGTCTTCCCTGAAATAGCCTGTATTAATTCTTCTCTGGATTTTGTCGCAGCTTCGGCCTCGGTAAAATCACCGAAAGCGACCGCTATCTGCGCAAGGTCAGCATCACTCTTCGATGCCAGACTCTCTAATTCATTCATAAATACCTACCTGAAAATTCAATTTGTCTAAAAGATTAATCGTTCATTGAATTGTGTTACGGAAAACTATTTAAACAACACATCAAATGATGTTGCGTGAATATTAGCATTAGATGGTTAATGCGTCAATACTTTTAGTATCAAAAAACGGCACCTTTCATTATCAAGGTGCCGTTTGCATTTTTATATTGTTTTCAATTACGAATTAACTGTGCTTGCAATGTTTGCGGCAAGCTCTTTAAGCTGCTCACAGATTTCCTCAGTGGGAGTGGATCTTATCGATACAAAAGGCTCTGTTACAGTGATGTTCTTCATCTGCTCCAAGCTCTCCTTCATGTGCTTACCTGAAGCAGGTGCCCATGAACCGTTCTCGATAACGGCAACTGTCCTGTTAGATAAGTTCTTAGCCTTAAGCTCTGTCATGAGGAACTCCATTGAAGAGAACAATCCCATATCCTGAGTTGAAGCTGCAAATACGATGAACTTGCTCCTGAATGCTTCTGATACGAGATAGGAATAATGGAGAGCTGATACATCGTACATCTTGATGTTCTTTACGCCTCTTTGAGCAAGCTCTGATGCAAGGATCTCGCATGTGTTATCGATGCCGCCGTAGATGGATGCGGAGAAGATAACTACGGAATCTGATTCGGGAGTATATGTGCTCCACTTATCGTAGTAAGAGATATAGCCTGCGATATCGCCGCGAAGCACAGGTCCGTGAAGCGGAAGGATCATGGAGATATCAAGAGCAGATGCCTTCTTAAGGAGCATCTGAACATTGTTGCCGTACTTACCTACGATGTTTGCGTAGTATCTTCTAACCTCTGATATCTCTTCTGTCCAGAAGTCTGTCTCATCAGAGAAGATGTTGCCGGATAAAGCTCCGAAAGTACCGAATGCATCAGCTGAGAAAAGGAGCTTCTCTGCTTCGTCGTAAGTACACATAACCTCAGGCCAGTGAACCATAGGCGCAGTAACAAACTTAAAGGTATGCTTACCTGTATTAAGAGTATCGCCATCCTTTACGGGAATAAAAGAAGCTTCCACATCCCTGCCGCTGAACTGCTTAATGAGAGTTGCGACCTTAGCGGTACCGTAGATCTTAACATCAGGATAAAGATCGAGTACAAGACCTAATGTCGAGCAATGGTCAGGCTCCATATGGCTTATTACGATGTTATCCAGTTTCTTAGATGCCAATGCATACTGAAGGTTCTCGATAAACTGGCGGCCAACAGCCCAATCGCAGGTATCGAAGAGTGTTGTCTTCTCGTCTGATACGAGATAAGAATTGTATGCCATTCCGTAAGGTACGGGATAGGCATTCTCGAATCGGCTGAGTCTTCTGTCAGAAGCGCCGATATACATAATGTCGTCTGTGACAGCAAAAGTGTTGTGCATATATTTCTCCTAAAGACAGTATTTTATAAAAAAGCGGGCCAAAGCCCGCTATTGTTATCAATTGTCGCTTAATGCAGAGAACTTATCCATCATGTCTAACGCCTTACCGGTTCCGATAACTACGCACGATACAGGATCTTGTGCTAAGTATACGTCGATACCGATACGGTTGGAGAGCATGTGGTCCAAGCCGTAGAGCATTGCACCGCCGCCTGTCATTACGATACCTCTCTGGGAGATATCAGCCATGAGCTCAGGAGGTGTTCTCTCGAGAACATTGTGGACAGCTTCGAATATCTGAGTGATAGGCTCTTCCAAAGCTTCGAGCATCTCTGTTGAAGATACCGTAACTGTTGAAGGAAGACCTGTGATTATGTTACGTCCCTGAACGTCAAGTGTAAGCTCCTCGTCTCTCGGATAAGCGCAGCCGATCTCGATCTTGAGCTTCTCTGCTGTCTTCTCACCGATGAGGATATTGTGTCTCTTCCTTACATGCTTGATGATGGCTTCGTCGAACTTATCGCCTGCAACCTTAAGTGATGCATCGACAACAGGCTCGCAAAGAGAGATAACGGAAATATCCGTTGTGCCGCCGCCGATATCAACTACCATGGAACCGCATGCCTTAGTGATATCGATACCTGCACCGATGGCAGCTGCTATAGGCTCTCTTATAAGGAATACATCCTTCGCACCTGCGTGACGGCAAGCATTCTCAACTGCCTGCTGCTCAACGGGTGTGATTACCGAAGGAACACATACAACGATCGTAGGCTTGAAGTAGGAAGCACGAAGACCTGTGCATACACGTCCGATAAAAGCCTTGAGCATAACTTCTGTTGCTCTGAAGTCAGAGATAACACCTTCTCTTAAAGGTCTGATAGCTTCTACGATACCCGGAGTCCTGCCGAGCATGAGGCTTGCAGATTCACCTACAGCCAGGACCTTACCATTCTTACTGTTTACAGCAACGACAGAAGGTTCCTTGAGAACGATGCCCTTACCTCTGATATATATCAACACGCTGCTAGTGCCAAGATCGACGCCGATCTCCATGCCTAAACCCATAATTATTCACCTCGTTTATATAGATGAGCATGCGAAAATGCTCTTTAAGTCCTCTTAAAACACTTAATTATTACATTCAAACTATTAAAAATCAACATTTGACAAGGCAAATATAGTGACAATCTCATTTCACAACGCAAAAACAGCAATTTTGCCGAATATCACGCCTGCTCGAACTTATCGGATGCCTCCTTCATGAGTTCGATGATAGGAAGATGCTGCGGGCAAACGCCTTCGCACTGTCCGCAAGCGATACAATCGGATGCTTTGCCGAATCTGTCTATAAGACCGTTATAGAAGAACTGAGGTCTTCCGTCATTCGGGAACTTACGGCGTGTATTAACTGCACTCAGTACATCCGGGATCGATATATTCATAGGGCAACCGTCTACGCAGTATCTGCATGCCGTGCAGCCGATGAGCGGGATCTCAAAGAGCTTCTTTTTGACCTTAGCTATGGTCTCCTCCTCTTCTTCAGTAAGAGGCTCGAAGTTCTTGAAGGTATCGATATTGTCCTGCATCTGTTCAGGATGGCCCATACCGCTCAAGATGGTCGCAACGCCCTCAAGGCTTCCGACAAATCTTAAAGCCCAGGATGCAACTGACTTATCAGGTCTTACGGCCTTATACATATCAGCATATTCACTATCGAGATTAGCGAGGAATCCACCCTTAACAGGCTCCATGATTATCATAGGAATACCCCTGCTGTGTAAGATCTCATAGAGCTCGCCGGAATGCACTACCTGGTTATCCCAGTCGGCATAGTTAAGCTGGATCTGAACAAACTCAACCTCAGGATGTTCATCTAATATCTTCTCGAGCAAAGCAGGCGTTCCGTGGAAAGAGAAACCGAAGTGACGGATCTTGCCCTCTTCCTTCTTCCGGATCCCCCAGTTAAAGCAATCGTATTTAACATACGCATCGTAATTGTTACCGTCCTCAACACTATGGAGAAGATAGTAATCGAAGTAATCAACACCGCATCTGTCGCACTGCTCATTGAAGACCTTATCTCTGTCTTCGAACGAATTAAGGAACCATGCAGGAAGCTTGGTAGCAACAGTAAAGCTGTCTCTGGGATATCTCTCGACGATAGCCTTCTTAACGGTCTTCTCGGAGTCTCCCCCATGGTATACATAAGCTGTGTCGAAATAGTTGAAACCGGATTCCATATACATATCCACCATCTTGCAGACAGTATCGAGATCGATAACCTCATCCTTTACGGGAAGCCTCATAAGACCGAATCCGAGCTTGGGCATATCAGCGATATTTAGACTCATAGGGATACCTCCAAATCTTAATTATTTCCATTTTAAAGTAAGTTATAACTCATGTATATCATGGATACGTTAATTCTTTATTTAATTAAAGTTATGAGACAGATCCCGCCTCACATGGAATAAAAACAATATCTTAGACGGCGATTGGGACGAGACCGTAGTGATATAATAAAAACATCAAACAAAATAGGAGGTATCGTATGGATATTGATATCAACAAGGCAAAAGATATGGCACAGGATGCTTTAAGTCAGGTCGCAAAGGACGAGAACGCCAAGAAGGCGGCTAACAATGCCATCGACGCAGTAGAGAAGAAGGTCGGCGTTGATCTCCCCGATGTTGATGCCATCAACAAGACTATCGGCAACAAGTAATCCGAAGTTCAAGATTAAGCAACAGACCCTGCCGGTAAGATCCCGGCAGGGTTCTTCTTTTGTCAGGCAAATATCTGTCAATTGCATTTACAACATTTTATCGATATAATCTACTTCGTTTTTCGAGGTGTAGCGCAGTTGGTAGCGTACGTGCTTTGGGAGCATGGGGTCGCAGGTTCGAATCCTGTCACCTCGACCATAAAACAAAGTTTGCAACATCCGGACAGAAGTCCGGATGTTTTCATTAGGATAGGAAAACACTTACCAAAATCGTCATCATGGGGGAACATCTGCTCAAATACCGCTATCCATTCTTCTGTATAGACTACTGAATAAACATGCTCCGCATCATCAAAGCATACATGACTTGACAATAAAAAAGCCATGGATCACCCGCCTCACAGACTATGATCTCACGGCCGTATTTACTAATGTTTAACCACCTGGGTGTCATGATCACCCGCGCTTAAATCATCTGACTTGATTATATTTCAAAAGGGCATCTAAACAATCGGCAAAACCGTGGCACATGTTGCTTATACACCACTATTGCCTCAATTTATTGCTTTAGCCGAAAATACCCTTCTTAACATAAGGCTCAGATTCCACGCCGAGGCATTCGTAGCCTGTGGCATCTATCGCTTTCTTTATCGCATCAGCATCTATCGCATCTTCGGTCAGGAAGGTTGCCTGCTTTTTGGACTTGGATGCCGATACTTTCTTTGCTGAAGGTACCGCCTTGCGAATAGTGTCACAGATATGAGCTTCGCACATACCGCACATCATGCCGTCTATCTTTAATGTTGTCTTTATCATGTCTTACCTCCTTTAAAAAAGCGACCACTAACCAATATAGTTAGTGGTCGCTAACTTGTCAAGGATACCGCTTATTCCTTTATTCTCTGTTTTTGAGCACCTCAGTAGGATCGATCTTCTTTATCCTTCCTACGAGAACAGAACTGATGATCAGATACAAGATCAATATCACTGCGAATATGACCGCATACATCGACATCGAATATGAGCTGTCCACACCAACACCGACATTGTTTACCATATATCTCGGATAGATATAATCCATTATGGCCTTACACAAAGGGATAGCTATGAGGGATCCCAACGCCACGATGTAGAAGTTTCCGTCAAGATACATCTGCCTTACTTCCTTGTTCCTGAAGCCGAAGATCTTTACGAGCGAGATGTTAAATGATGATCTGTCGAGCATCATCTTGAGCATAAGATAGAGCACTACGACAAATATTACCGCCGGTGTTACGGACATTGCTATTATCATGGCGCTCATCTGGTTTACAAATATTCCTGCAGTCTTCTCTATGTCAGACTTTGAGAGCGTCGAATACAGACGGCCACTGTCTATATCGAGAGCGTGATCTGAGAATACAGCATTAAAGTAATCGTCATCTTCTCCGAAGAGCTCACGGCACTCATCTATATCCATGAATATCATGAAAGATGCCGCAAAATCTACGATCCGTTCTACTCTGAAGGCATAAAGTCTGTCATTGCTGCTATCTTCAAGCGTGAATTCATCACCTACTTCAAGATCATATTTATAGGCCATCGCGCTACCGATTACGACATCAGTGTTGTTATCAGGAAGGTCTCCCGTATCGAAGAAAGGATTATCCTCTGTGATACCCACTACTGCCACATCGAAAGAATATCCGTAGATCTCCTTCTTGAAGCTTTCAACTACAGCCTCGTATCCTCCTTCGGGAACTTCTTCCGTCGGATACTTGTAAGTGTACATGTATTCAAAGTTCGTATAATCCACAAAGTCTGTTTTTACCCTTGAACAATAGACATTGACCTCGATTGCAAGAAAAGCGATAAGAAGACACAGGAAAAGCCCGAACAATACCGTAAGCGCACTTCTGCCCTCCCTTAACATCTGGCGGATACGGAACATGTCGATAAACTTAAGTCTCTTTATCTTCAGATCTTTGCCGCGTGAGACCTTCCTCTCATTTTTGAGGAGAGCCAGAGGTGTCTTCTTAAGGCGGCTCCTTATTACAAGAACATTGACGATAAAGGCCGTTACCGGAGGTACTACAAGCCCGTATACATAAAGGACCGGTGACAATGTGACTTTGACATCAGGCATCGAATAGTAGCTTAGCGTATCCTGCATTTGCATTGCGATACCAAAAGGAGTCAATGTTGCAACAAGGAGCCCTATCACGCCGGATACAAAGCATACCAGGACCGGAATCGCCACATAAGAAAGAGTCAAGGTTCGTCTCTTTAATCCCATCGAGTACAGAGCTCCGATGACAGCACTGTCCGAATCGATGTTATGTACTACAAATACCGATATGACATATGCGAAGAGCATAACAAGAAGAATGCCGAATATTATGCTTGCAGACAGTGTATTAACGACATCGTCTGCAGCCGCACCGATCCTCGGGTTGTCGCATACAGGAAGGAACATGCGAAGATTCCTTGTCTTGATGTTGAACACTTCGTCGATCAGGTCGTTTGCCTCATCTGAGAACTCGGATACGCCGTCAGCAAGTTCCCTTGCACCGTCAGCAAGCTCACCTGTTCCGTCTCTTAATTCTTCTGAGCCGTCGTAAAGTTCATCAACACCATCAGAGAGTTCAATTGCTGCATCGGCAAGCTCACTTGTACCGTCGTGAAGAGCATTTGCGCCGCTTACCAATGCAGAGCTGTTATCACTCAAGGTGCCCAAGCCGTCAGACAAAGCAGCTGCACCGTTTTGCAGTTCAGCAGAGCCATTGCTCAATTCACTGATGCCGCCGGATATTTGAGCAAAACCGCTGTTTAAAGAATCAACAGGATCTTTGAGACTTGCCGCTACACCTGCCATATAAGGATCCTGGCTCTGAGTCATTGCAGTTACGCTATTGGAGAACTGCGAAAGCCCGGCCGTGTATTCCTGAGCACCGGAGTTAAGTGTTGATGCGCCCTGAGCGATCTGCGATGCACCCTCGCTTAAAGTGGAAGCACCTGTTGCCGCTTCGTTTACACCGGAGGTATAAGCCCTTATTCCATCTTCAAGCTCACCTGCTCCGTCGTCTAATTCACTTGTGCCGTCAACAAGATCAGGCATGTTGTCTCTAAGCTCCGTTATTCCGTCACTGAATTCATTGACACCGTCGTCTAATTCCTCAGCTCCGTCTGCAAGCTCGTTTGCACCGTCTGATAGTTCATCGATACCTTCTAAGAGTTCGTCCTTCCTGCCTGTCATCTCTTCCCAGTAATCGAGGAAGTATTCATCTCTTACATCTCTTAAGTCGAATTCATTCTCTTCAAGAATAGTGCGAAGCTCATTGTCCGTCATTGCCCCGTTAAGAAGATAAGCATAATTGTATTCTTCACTGGCGATCGCATTGCCTGAACTGAGCATCTGATCGTAAGTATCAGGCATTACGAAGATAGTGCCGAAAGCCTTGCTTGAGACAACGCTGTCTGAGAGATTACGGACGACATTGTTGTAATCAGCCGTAGCTCCGATACCGCATATCGTAAGAGTCTGCCCTGCAAGTTCGATGGTATCGCCTACTTCGTAACCGTTCTCTTCTGCAAATCTCCTCTCGAGCACTGCTTCAGAATCTGTCTTAGGCAGTTCGCCTCTGACAAGACCGATCTGATCTATATGAGTTCTTACCTTAAAGGCTCGCAGAACCTGATCTGAGTTTAACCGGTAGTCAGTAGAGAACATCTCCTCAACGGTTATACCCTTTTGCGTAAGCTCGTTTATCTCTTCATCCGTAAGTGGCACGAAGACCGTAAACTCTCCGTCTTCCGTTACCAGCTCCTTATCGGATCTTTCAGAATTATCTATGATGGTATAAGCCGCTCCCATAAGGCTTATAACGAGATAAAGCGAGAATATAATAAGAAGTGAGAGCGCAATATATCTTGCCGCTCCGGCCTTAAGGTCACGAAGCGTCCTTTTGAATAAGATTCCTCCCATATCAAAGATCCTCCAGATCCTTTGCAGGAACCTTGACTTCATTCCTGTAATCTTTGTGTATCTCGCCGTCCTTGATATAGATGACGTGATCTACCATGTTCTTGATTGAATTGTTATGGGTAACTATGAGCATCGTAGTACCGTATTGCTTATTTACCTGTTCAAGAAGAATAAGTATCTCCCTTGAAGTCTTGGAATCGAGAGCACCCGTAGGCTCATCACAAAGAAGCACCTTGGGATTCTTTATAAGTGCTCTTGCGATCGCGCACCTTTGCTGCTGACCTCCGGACAGCTGCGACGGGAATTTGTTCTGGTGCTCGGAGAGCCCTAATACCGTAAGAAGTTCATCTATCTTCAAGGGTTTCTTGGACAGATACTCACAGACCTGGATATTCTCCCTTACCGTAAGATTCGGGACCAGATTGTAGAACTGGAATATAAATCCCAGATTATCCCTTCTGTAATCAGACAGCTTCTCACCCTTGAGAGCCTCGATCTTGAGCCCGTCTACTGCAATGCTTCCGGAGTCTATCGTATCGAGTCCGCCTATGCAGTTAAGAAGTGTTGATTTACCTGAACCTGATGTGCCCTGGATAACGCACATCTCGCCTTTGGCTACGCCGAGATCGATCCCCTTCAACACCTCCGTGTAAGAGCCGCCTTCACCATAACTCTTCTTGAGTCCCTTAGTTTCAATAAACATTGTATATCCTCCATTGTTTTTCTTTCTGTTTGATGCGCCTAACATAACACCGTTATGTTGAAGGCAAAAAAATAGGGCTTGATGCCTTATCTTTTTTACGATTTGAACACCGCAAACCAGCCGCCCCTGATATGCTTTACGATGTAAGGCAATTCCTTGAGGGCTTCCTCCTTGCTCTTTGAGTGAGTAAGCAGATAGATAAACGCTTCGACCTGCATATGTGTCATGTAATGAAGCGTATAGTCGTCGACCTTGTTATATCCGTTGAGCTTTTCTAAATGAGGCCCCATCTTCTTATAGCCTGCCTCAAGCTCAGATACAAACTTATCCTTGATGTTCTCGTACTTTGAGCCGGCAGCCTGGGTAAGGAGCAGGATGCACTCTTGCTTATACTTGAACATGATCTCTACGATAAGGATGGAGACATCCATATCAGGACCTTCACTCTCTTCTTCGTCGTAGCTGTCCTGATATGTATCAAACTCAAATGCCTGGTGTTCGGTAAGAACTCTATCTATCTCAAAGAGCGGCATTGATACGATCTCGCCGAAGAGTTCGTCCTTGTCCTTGAAGAAGAAATATAAAGCTCCCGTCGTGACGCCGGCATTCTTACAGATATTGCGCAAAGAAGCGTTCGTGTAGCCCTTGCTGATGAACTCTTCCCTTGCGGCCTTTATAAGCCTGTTCTTTGTCTCGCCGTCTTTTGCAGTCACTTTATCCACCTGAATGCGCTTGATACATAACACTGTTATGTTACACGGATAATTTACGCTATTACGCATTTGCTGTCAATGACGGATTATACAAATTACATTGATCTGTCCTGTTTGCTTAATTGTATAAAACCTACAAACCGATCAATCGAACCACTGCTTCTCGAATTCGTCTAAGGGCTTGGGCTTTGAGAAATAGTATCCCTGATAGAGATTGCAGCCCATATCGTAGAGTTTCTCGAACTGCTTGGCTGTCTCTACACCTTCAGTCAAGGTATCTATCTTAAGGTCGGAAGACATATTGATTATGTTCTTGATTATAAAGCCTGCCTTGAGGTTGGTCTCAGAATCCTGAAGGAATTTCATATCGATCTTTATCACATCGATATTCATGTCCTTTAAGAGATTGAGCGAAGAATAACCGCTTCCGAAATCGTCCATCTCGACGATGAAGCCGTAGGTTCTAAGCTCGTTCACTATCTTAATGAGATCAATGGTTCCGGAAACCATGACAGTCTCTGTTATCTCGACTCTGAGCTTAACGGGATCAATACCTGCCTGCTCGACAATATTCTTAAGCTCGGTTACGACATCAAGGTAGTAGAAATCCCTCGGAGAGATGTTGATGGAGATAAAGGCATCTATTCCCCTGCTCTTCCAGTCTGCGAGGATCTCGCATGCGCATTTCCACATATATTTATCGACCTCTGAGATAAGCCCGTTACGCTCCAATACCGGGATAAACTGTCCGGGGTTCATGAAGCCTTCTTCCGGGTGTATCCACCTGACGAGTGCTTCTGCACCGGCGAGCATTCCTCTCGAATCTACGATAGGCTGAAGATACGGTCTTATATCCCTGGCTTCGATAGCACCCCTTAACTGGTTGGAGATCATCTGATTGTGTATGATCTCATTCCTGAGCTTATCGTCATAGAACACTATGAGATCCTTATAGTTGTCCTTGATCATGGTCGTCGCAAGGCGCGCACTCTCAAAGAAGAGCGGGACATCGATCTCCTCTTCGGGATCTATCTCGTAGATACCGGAATGGATAAGGATATGATGCTCCATATTATCGTCTTTGACGGTAAAGTTCAGCAGACTCTTCTCGATAGACTCCTTGTCGAAATGCTTCTTATCGATAAGCACTCCGAAGGCTTCGTCTGAATATCTGCCGTATAGATAGTTCTTATTTATCCTCTCAAGGATAAAATCAGCTACCTTCTTTACCGTGTAATCTCCGAACTTGCTTCCGAATACATCACTTACGATCTTAAGATTTGCGATCTCGATATATGCGATCATGTACTCTGTCTTCTTATCGTTCCTGAGTCTCTGATCGATCATCTCGAAAAGATATTCCTTGGTGAAGAAATCCGTCAGGGAATCGTGCGTGGCATTGTACATCTCGCTCTTGAGCGCTTGCTGATCTTCTGTGATGTCGCGGATACTGAGATAAGAACCGTTTACCTTACCCTCCTCATCTACCGTGGAGCGCATCGACAGATACAGATACTGTTCGTCAGCTCCGACGCCGTTTACTACCCTTCTTGACCATCCCGTGCTCTTAAGATCGATGCCGTCGTATAAGAACTCAAGATCGGCTTTTACATTGCTGAAATCATTATCTGCGATGCCTACAAGTTTTCTTGCAGGATCGTTGATCCAGATACAGGTGCCTGCCACATCAAAGAAGAAAAGAGCCTCCGGCATATCAGAAGCCATACTCGCAAGGAGCTTATCGAGAAGCTTCATCGGTCTGTAATGCAGCGCGAAGACATATACGAGGATGCCGAAGACACCAAAACCTATCATAGATGCATCCAGAGGGTGCTTAGAGAATATGTAGTATGTCTCGACTGCTGCAGTGATCACCATAGAGAGGATCATTACCACAAACTTCTCGGCATATATCCTCTCGGATCTTATGAGCTTGGCCACGACGATAAACATCACATCGATGAAGATACCGTAACATACTATGCGGTGGAAGATCTGACCGGGATGGACCACGAGACTGTAGTAGTTCATCTTTTCGACCAGGATAGGCTCAACCTCAAAAGCGATGTGGATAAACGGATTGATGATGTATTGCAACACATCAAGCCCGAGACAGGTGTATAAGATCATGAGCGAAGAACGCCTTGGTTTGCCGAGCTCGCAATAGAGGTGCATGAACCGCCAAGTGGAAAATACCGCAGCATCCATACCAAGGAAATAGACATAGTATCCTATGGTCGCTACCGTGGAAACATCGGTCGCGATGATTATCAGATTGCCTATTACGGGAGTTGCAACACCTAATATGAGTAAAGCAACGGAATAACCTATCGTCTTCTTCGTACGGACGGCTGATATACCACACACTGTAAGTGTGACAAGGATAATGCCAAATACCACTGACAGCATAATACGCATATATCACCCTCCTTATTTACCCGAATTCTAACATGATACAAAATAATAAACAGGCAATTTACCATAATTTAATAATGGCTTTACTGATTATTTATTCTTCGGGTCCCTTGGATGGCATTTTGCAGCCACAATATAAGAATCTGTAATATAACTGCATAATTCTTCTGTAATTTTTATGTCTGTGGTGATAAAATTGGGTGTTTATATTAATTAGAAGGAGTCTTTAAGATGAGTTATTCAGTTGAGACAGACAAGAAATGGCAAGATAAGTGGGCCGAGACAGGCCTTTACAAGTTCGATCCCAATGCAGAGGGTAAGAAGCTATACTGCCTTGAGATGTTCTCATATCCTTCCGGTGCGAACCTTCACTTAGGTCACTGGTACAATTACTCCCTTACGGATTCTTGGTCAAGATTCAAGCGCATGCAGGGATACAACGTTTTCCATCCGATGGGCTTCGATTCCTTCGGTCTCCCTGCCGAGAACTATGCGATTAAGACAGGTATCCACCCCAAGGATTCAACATTGAAGAATATCGCAACAATGGAGAAGCAGCTCCAGGCTATGGGTACTACCGTTGACTGGGACTACGAGATCAAGACTTGCGAGCCCGAATACTATAAGTGGAACCAGTGGTTCTTCATCGAACTCTACAAAAGAGGCCTCGCTTACAGAAAGAACGCGCCCGTTAACTGGTGCCCTTCCTGCAAGACCGTTCTTGCAAACGAGCAGGTAATCGACGGCGAGTGCGAGAGATGCGGCTCTGAGGTAGTTCACAAGAACATGACACAGTGGTTCTTCAAGATCACTGATTATGCACAGGAGCTCTTGGACGATCTTCCGAAGCTCGACTGGCCCGAGAAGACAAAGAAGCTCCAGACAAACTGGATCGGCAGATCCGAGGGTGCCCAGGTTGCACTCTATGTCGAGAAGGACGGCGAGCGTCTTACAAACGAAGACGGCACTCCCGTTAAGCTCGAGGTATTCACGACACGTGTAGATACGTTCATGGGTATCACATATGTCGTTATCGCACCCGAGTCAGAGCTCTGTGCAAAGCTTACGACAGAAGACAACAAGGAAGCTGTTGAAGAATACAAGCGCCAGACAGCAAAGATCACAGAGATCGACCGTATGTCCACAACACGTGAGAAGACCGGCGTATTCACAGGTGCTTATGCTATCCACCCGTTAAACGGACGTAAGGTTCCGATCTGGGCTGCAGACTATGTAGTTGCAGGCTACGGTACAGGCGTAGTTATGGCAGTTCCTTCACATGATGACAGAGACTTTGACTTCGCACATAAGTACGGTCTCGATATCATAAGAGTAATCCAGTCCGAGAAGGGAACTGACGACGAGCTCCCCTACTGCGAGAAGAAGGGTTACCTTGTAAACTCCGGCGAATTTGACGGCATGGAGATGCACGAAGCTCAGAAGGCTATCGTCGAGAAGCTCGCTTCGATCGGCATGGGAGAGTGGAAGATCAACTACAGACTCCGTGACTGGCTCATCTCAAGACAGCGTTATTGGGGTACACCTATCCCGATGATCCACTGCCCTGCTTGCGGCGTTGTACCCGTACCCGAAGAAGACCTCCCCGTAGTGCTTCCTTACGATGTTGAGTTCACACCTGACGGTGAGAGCCCTCTTGCAAAGTGCGAGAGCTTCATGAACTGCAAGTGCCCCAAGTGCGGCGGCGATGCAAGAAGAGATCCCGATACAATGGATACCTTCGTTGACTCTTCCTGGTATCAGTTCAGATATCCGGATAACAACAACAGCGAGAAGATATTCGATAAGGCAAAGATCGATACCATCTGCCCCGTAGACAAGTACGTAGGCGGCGCTGAGCACGCATGCATGCACCTTCTCTATGCAAGATTCTTCACAAAGGCAATGAGAGATATGGGTCTCCTCGACTTCGACGAGCCCTTCACAAGCCTCGTACACCAGGGCGTAATCCTCGGACCTGACGGACAGAAGATGAGTAAGTCCAGAGGCAACACTGTTGCACCTGACGACTATATCAGCAAGTACGGTTCAGATGTATTCAGGACATATCTTGCATTCGGGTTTGCTTATATCGACGGTGGTCCGTGGGCAGACAAGGGACTTGAGGCTATCGTTAAGTTCCTCAGAAGGATCGAATACTCTGTAGGTGAGGCTGCAAAGTCTTCCGTATCAGAGGTTCCTTCAGAGCTTACATCCGCTGATAAGGATCTTAACTTCGTTATCAACAACACGATCAAGAGTGCTACGACAGATATCGACAAGTTCCAGTTCAATACTGCGATTGCAAGATCCATGGAGCTTCTCAACGCTATCACAAAGTACTCACAGACACCTGACTACAAGCTCTCCTTCTACCGTAAGGCAGTAGAGACCTTGCTCCTCGTCATCTCACCTTTTGCTCCTCACTTCACAGAGGAACTCTGGTGCGAGACTTTAGGCAATGAGTACTCCATCTTCAATCAGAAGTGGCCTGAGGCTGACGCTTCCGCTCTCGTAAAGGATGAGATCGAGATCGCCGTTCAGATCAACGGTAAGGTACAGTTCAAGCTCGATATCCCTTCAAATGCAGAGCAGGCTGATGTTGAAGCCATCGTCAAGGCTGACTCAAGACTCGAAGGTGCTCTTGCAGGAAGAAATATCGTCAAGTTCATCTACGTTAAGGGAAGACTTGCAAACATCGTTGCAAAGTGATCACTTCTTAACTGATCTTTGAGATCTATGTGCCGCTGCAGGTTTTGCAGCGGTACTTTTTTTGCGCTTTATGTGAGATCCGACGATCTCTGATATGTCTGATATGGTGACAAAGGCCGATACGTCGGCATCGCTGATGATCTTCTTTATGGCAGGGACTTCCACCCTGGTTATGACGCAGTAGAGTACGGTCTTCCTGCCGTTGCTTACAAGTCCCTTGCCCTCCATGCTGGTGCATGTCCTGCCGAGCTGGGAATATATCTTGTTTGCTATCTCCTCGCCGTGGTCCGTGATGATCATGACGGACTTACCCTGCTCCATACCGTTTTCGACGATATCGATGATCTTGGATGTGATGAAGTATGTGAGGAGCGAATAAAGGGCCCTGTCTGCGCCGAAGAGGAAACCTGCAGCGCCGTATATGATTATGTTGAAGAAGAGCACTATCTGCCCTACCGAGAATTCCGTGTGGTGGCTTAGGAGCATCGCAACGATCTCCGTGCCGTCAAGGCAGGCACCGTATCTTAAGATAAGGCCGACGCCTATGCCGAGGAGCAGACCGCCGAATACAACGACCAATATCTCCTGCTCGGTTACGGGCTTTAAGTCTTCGAAGACGCCGAGGAATACCGAGAATATGATCTGCGCATAGACCGCTTTAAGAAGGAACCTGCGGCCGAGCCTCTTGTAGCCGATAAAGAGGAAAGGTACATTTAAGATTATCGTAAGGAGCCCCAGGGGGATCTTTACGAGCTGACTTATGATCATCGAGATACCGACGATGCCGCCGTCTAAGATCGTAAAAGGCACAAGGAACTCTTCAAGGGCAAATGCCGCAAGAACTGAGCCTATGGTTATCAATAATAAAGGGATCACCCACTGCTTGAATATCTTGTTCATGACAAGATTATACCTCAAAAAACCCAAAGGGCTTCATCATGCGATGAAGCCCTCTGAGTTACGGGTTCTAAGTACCAATACTTAAATTATTTGTTGAGTCTTGCCTCGAGCTCAGCCTTCTGATCCTCGTAGCCGGGCTTACCGAGAAGAGCGAACATGTTCTTCTTGTATGCCTCAACGCCGGGCTGGTTGAAGGGATTAACAGCGAGGAGATATCCTGATACGCCGCAAGCCTTCTCGAAGAAGTAGATAAGCTCACCTAAGGAGTACGCTGTCTGGTCGGGCATGTGTACGAGGAGGTTCGGAACCTTACCGTCAACGTGAGCTAAGATAGTACCCTGCATTGCCTTAACGTTAACTTCGTTCATATCCATACCGGAGAGGAAGTTAAGACCGTCAAGATTGTCAGGATCGTTGGGGATCTCAAAAGATCTTCTGGGCTGGTCGATCTGTACAACAGTCTCGAACATGATCCTTGCGCCGTCCTGGATGAACTGACCCATGGAGTGGAGGTCTGTTGTGTTATCAACACCTGCAGGGAAGATTCCCCTGCCGTCCTTACCCTCGGACTCACCATAGAGCTGCTTCCACCACTCTGTCATGTAGTGGAAAGAAGGCTCGTAGTTAACCATAACTTCTGTTGAGTAACCGGATCTCAGGAGGCAGTTTCTGACTGCTGCATACTGATAGCAGGGGTTCTGATCGAAAGGAAGCTTCTTGTAAGCCTTGGAAGCGTCACGAGCGCCCTTCATGAGCTCTCTGATGTCGATGCCTGCAACTGCGATAGGAAGAAGTCCTACAGCTGTAAGAACGGAGAATCTGCCGCCTACATCGTCAGGTACTACGAACGACTCATAGCCTTCCTCGTTAGCAAGGCCCTTGAGAGCTCCTCTTGCCTTATCTGTTGTAGCGTAGATACGGGACTTAGCCTCTTCCTTGCCGTACTTCTCTTCCATATATGCACGGAGGATCCTGAACGCGATAGCGGGCTCAGTTGTCGTGCCTGATTTTGAGATCATGTTGATCGAGATGTCCTTACCCTGGATGATGTCCATGAGGTCTGCTAAGTAAGTAGCGCTGATAGAGTTACCGCAGAAAAGGATCATCGGGCTCTTTCTTACCTTCTTTGTAGTAGCAGCAGCAAAAGAGTGTCCGAGAAGCTCGATAACTGCTCTTGCGCCTAAGTAAGAACCGCCGATACCGATAACGATGAGGATGTCAGAATCTCTTCTGATCTTCTGTGCAGCCTTGCGGATCCTTGCAAATTCTTCCTTGTCATAAGCTGTGGGAAGATCGAGCCAGCCGAGGAAGTCATTTCCGGGACCGTTCTTCTTGTGGAGCATGTCAGCAGCCTGCTTAACCTGAGGCTCCATCCTTGCCATAGCTTCTTCGCCGCCTATGAACTGAAGGGCATTGGAATAATCAACTGTAATCATATGATCTCTCCTTATGTCTATTATTAAAACATAAGAAGTATACACCCCTTGAGGTGTAATTTTAACTCAAAAATAACTGATATTATGGCCCGATACGGACAATTATCTTTATAGTTCCGTAAAGCCTTTATTTTGCGGCATCCAAAGACAGTTTTTTGTTTTTGGGATAATAAGATATAATTACCCTATGGCTGATATAACAGTAGTGGAAGCAAAGATACAGATACTCTATCTCGTAAGCGAAGCGCCGGGCGTGAGCTACCATATGCTCATGGATCACTGCCTCAATTCGCTCTATTCTGATTTCTTTACCTTCAGCCAGGCTTATAACGAGCTCATAGCAGGCAATCTCATGGATGTTACCGGTGAGCGCGGCCTCGAAGCAGAGGCTTTGGGCGGCACCGAGAAGCTCTACATCACGGATGGCGGCAGAGCGGTCTTAAACGATCTTAAGCCTTCACTTAATATCCCGCTTATAATGCATCTCGATTCTGCTTCCAAGGAGCTTAAGTCCGAGGTAGAGGAGAGCATGCGTGCGAATGCCGTGGTCAATATGGCAGAAGGCGGCAAATATACAGTCACCCTCTTCTACGAGAATGAAGGTCTTCCCTTCAACGCAACCATTACATGCAAGGACGAAGCTCAGGCAAAAAGAATAAGCCGCGCCTGGTCTGGTGCCAAGGACGCGGCTATAGATTCTCTTCTTAAAGCTTTGGGTGAATGAGCTTTAGTTCATTCCTATCGCAGCTTCGTTATCATTTGTTGCCCTGAACATCGCAAATCCGCCGAATAATGCAGATCTCTCGCTCAAAGGACGCTTGATGTATCCGTTATATGCCGAGCTTGCAGTCCATTCATAAGCGATACCGTTCTCGATACCTGCATAGATGGTCATATGCTCGAAGCTCTTGCGGCCGTCTGCCTTATCAAAATACCAGATAATGACATCTCCGGGCTTGAAGTTGTACTTCGACAGATAATCGAGCCACTCATCGTTAGACCAGCCTCCGTTTACCGCTACAGGCACATAGCTGATGCCTCTCCATGCGACCATCTTCTTCAAGAAGTAGTTGTTAACGGAGAATATACCGTTCCTGTAGAAGCCGTACTGGTCTCTGCCGTCAGAGTAAGAATCGTAATATGTAACGCTTACAGTCCTTATGGCCGTGCCGTCTGCTCTTGTACCGACATCGGCAAAACCGTTGATCTTAGCTGTCTTAAGCGCATCTCTGAAAGCGATCGCCGTTGAGCCCGTACAATCGATATAACCTGTTACCCAATGGCCGGAATGCAGATAACCTACATTCTCCATTCTCTCGCAGTTATTGATTATCGCCCTTCTGAATTCGTCAGAAGAAGAATAACCTGCTGCTCTATACGCAGATGAGGGAACGAGCGGGATAGCGCTTACAGCAGAGTAATACGCATAGTTGCTTACGCTCTTTATGCCGCCTAACTGTCCGGGATCTTCCTCTCCCTTGCTAAGGAGGACTATCTGGATAGCTTCGAGCCTGAAGCCTAAACCTTCAGTGCCTGCTTCCCTGCCGTTGCTCGTCCAATCGAGCCAGCCGTATCCTTGAGCATGGACTCTGTAGTAGACATTGTAGTTCTCGGCAAGCTCACCTGTGAGCTCGATCCTGATCGCCTCAAGTCTCTTGCCCATTCCTGAAGTACCGCTCAGAGCTCCGTTATACTGCCAGTCCTGCCAGCCGTAATCCTGGACATGAGTCTTATATCTGATGCCGCCTGCATATTCCGTATTGAGCACGGATATGTTGATGGCTTCAAGTCTCTTGCCTTCACCTGTGGTACCTGATACCTCACCGTTTGTCTTCCAGTCGGTCTCCCAACCATAGTCCTGACGGTGAACATGGTACATTACGGTAGGCTCCATATCTGCTTCCTCTCTCGGGACGAGCTTTACTCTGAGCTCTTCGAGTCTCTTGGACTCACCTGAAGTTCCTGCGATCATGCCGCCTGTTATCCAGCCCTGGCTGTCGCCGTAATCTTCGATATGCACGCTGTAGTAAACTACATACTTCTCGGCAAGCTCACCTGTCAGCTCCATCTGGATGCCTTCAAGTCTTAAGCCCTGGCCGCTGGTGCCTGCGATATTGCCAGCTTCCTTCCAGTCCTGCCAGCCGATATTCTGAATGTGAACCCTGTATCTTAAAGTTCCTTCGATACCGTCGTTGCCGCTTATGTTGATGGTAACATTCTCGAGTCTTTTGGACTGTCCTATGGTTCCGAGCTTAAGCACGCCGTCAGCAAATGTGCCTTCGACATCGCCCAGATCCTGAACATGTGCAGTTCCCGACAATGTAATACCGTCAGCATTGAGGGGAGCCTTATAACCCGGGATAAGCCCCATCGCTATAACTCCTGCAACAAGCCCGGCGACCGCTTTTGTTAACAATCTATTCTTCACTATATCGCACCGCCTTGTTATTTAAGCAAAAGTCCGCACTTAACGAATTTCTTTGCAGCCGTTGCGCCGTAAGGCTTTACGAAGTAATACCAAACGAAGCTGCCTGAATCGTCTGCTTTGTTGCCTGTCTCAAGGCAGTAGTATGTTCCGTCGATCTCGACTTCTGCCCAGTAGTGGGAGAAGGGAGACTTGAGCGTCGTTGCGCTCCTGGATCTCATACCCTTTATGAATCTGACATTGTCGAATCCGAGGTAGCATGCCATCTCTACTAATGCACCGTTATACTGCGCACACTGGCCTACCCTGTTCTCGAAAACGGATACTGCGTAGTTGGAGCTGCCTGTAGAATAATCGACATTGTAGTGTATCCAATACATCGTGTACAAGAGGCACTCGGCAGGTGTCCATGTGGGATCGAAGTTTGCATTTGCAAAGCTCTCTAACGCTGCCCAGTCCGCATCGCTGATGGTTGATGTGCTCGCATGCTCGTTAGCACTTACCATATCAACGAAGGTATATGTCCTTACGGGAGTTGCATCCTCCTTATAGGAAGAATTAAGAAGCGCGATGTTGCTCTGGCAGACATTGAGGAACTTATTTGTATAAGTCTGCGATAATACAGTAGGCACATATGTATCGGATGCACTGTAGGAAGATTCATCCTTATCGCTCTTGATGCCTTCCACATCGCCCGGAACCTCTCCGCCCTTTGCAACGAGCATGATCTGGATAGCCTCAAGACGCTTGGACAGGCCTGATGTACCTGATGTCTCGCCATTAACTGCCCAGCCGAGCCAGCCGTAATCCTGAGCATGTACTCTGTAGTAGACATCGTACTTGTCTGCAAGATCACCCGTAAGCTTGATCTCGATAGCCTCAAGACGCTTGGACTCACCTACCGTACCTGACAGATCTCCATTGGTTACCCAATCCTGCCAGCCGATATTCTGTACATGTGTACGATATGTGATGCCGCCTGTTACATGGTTACCTGTAACTGTAATCGTGATAGCTTCAAGTCTTAAAGACTCGCCTGTAGTACCGGATACTTCGCCGTCACTGAGCCACTTTGTCTCCCAGCCCTTGTTCTGTCTCTGAACGCGGTATGAGATAGTCTCAGTGCCTTCGTCTGACAAAGGTACGAGCTTGATGCTCAGGTTCTCGAGTCTTAAGGACTCGCCTGTGGTACCTGCAACGGCTCCGTCTGATACCCAGGACTGTGCATCGCCGTAGTTCTCGATATGAACGTGATACTGAACGCTGTAATGTTTTGCGAGTTCACCCGTAAGCTCGATCTTGATGCCCTCGAGCCTTAAGGACTTACCGGAGGTGCCTGCCGCATTGCCTGCTTCTACCCAGTCCATCCAACCGATATTCTGGACATGCACCTTATATCTGATGCTGCCCTCGTAACCGGTATTGTTAGTGAAGTTGATAGTAACGCGCTCAAGTCTTCTGGACTGACCGGATGTACCGAGAAGGAGCGTGCCGTTATCAAAGGTGCCGTCCTTATCACCGATATCCTGTACGTGAGCCGTACCGCTCAAAGAATAAGCAGCATCGGCATTTGACTTAACGGGATTGAAGATAACGATTCCGAATACCATCGCTAAGGCAAGTGTCGCTGCAACAAATTTGTTGATAACTGTATTCATTTGATCACCTTTTAAATTAGAATAGTGTTATTTTATGCCAAAATAATACACACTTTCAGGCAAAATTGCGATAAAGACAAGAAAAATTTACTGCAAATAGGTCTTATGCTTTAGGCAGAGTGCATATATCACTCTTTTGGATCGCTCTTAATGACGATAAATTCGCCCGGCATTATGGTATATCTCATGGACTTGAGATTGAACTTTCTTGTCATGATGAGCCTGCCTTCCGACGAATATCTCATAAGTGTCGTAGCAGGAGACCTGAACGCGGATACGCTTACAAGGAAGCTCTCCTGAGTGGTCCCCGCATTGGTTACGACCACATAGTTACTGCCGTCTTCGGCTGTGTACGCATTCCAGACGAGAGAAGGCTCGAGACCTGCAACAGAATAAACGGATTCTGAAGAAAGAGGTTCCTGAGCTTCAATATATAGCTCATCTGCCTCCTGCAGGTCAGTCATCACGCTCATAAGAGAAGTGATCACGCCCGCAGCCTCGGGATCGTTAAACATCTCATCGCTCTCAAAGTCTGCAAAAGAAGGTGCCATATCCAGATCGAACATGAAGCAATTGACAAAGTCAGCTTCCTCCATAGTAAGCAGCGTGAGGAGCCTGCCGCAATCTATATCGCCTTCTATGCTGAAGGAGGAGATGTATTCACCTACAGTTCCGCCCTGAGTGATATGAGGCGACTGGTATCTTGCAAGTCCGTATGCAGACTCGGCGCACTCCAGGTAAACGAGATTACTGTCCTTATATGCATAGTGCATGTCCATAGCATGTCCGTCAGCACCTGAGAGCATCGTGCCGCCCTCGTATGCCATTGCATCGAGGAAGATGACCTTATCCTTGATCTCGGGATAGTATTCGGACTGATAGAACATCGATATTATGCAATCGACATAAGCAGCTCTTTGAGTGTCGCTCGTAAGGCAGCCTTCGCTGTCGCCTATCTCGATTATTATCGTCTCGAACTGTCTGCTCCATGCAAGCGCCGTACCGTTATCTATACGGATCCCGCCGTATTCCGAAGATGCGGTGCCGCAAAGATATTCCAAAAGCCCGTTGATATCGCTTGAAGAAGCGCATGAATCGATTACGAGCCATGGTGTTGAGCCTGCAGAAGATACGAGCTTAAGGCTGTCTTCCAAGGATCTGCAGCAAGATACCGGGGTATCTTGCGAACCTGCATAAGTGCTGTTAGAGCTTGAAGAATGTCCGTAGAAAGCTTCAGCAGAATAACCTGACGCACCGAAGTTTAAGTTATCCAGCCTTATCGCATATGGATGAGCCTGAGCTATCGTATCGACATAGTATTCAGGTATTCCCGCACTCGAATAAGAGTCAGGGCCGAGATAGATCTCATCTATCGTAAGCCTTCCGGTACCCTTGAATGCGATATTAAATCTGACACCGGAATCTCCGAGCATGGAATCAGTTACCGCAAAGACAAAAGAGTAATCCTCGGGGGTCTTGGAGGGTTCTTCAATGGTAAAGCCCTGTATCCCGAAGCCATCACCTTCTATCCATACATCCACGGGGCCCGTATCGCCTTCTGAGATGAGCTCAAGATCTATGCGGTAGAAAGTATCTTCCCTGAATATCTCTTCAGAAGAGGCAGGAAGCTTCTGGGATAAGATATGCGTGCCCGGAGCGCTGCCCGTAAGCTTTGCGCAAGATCCGTCTCCGTCTTCTCTTGCTATACAGGTAACATCGGTATCACTGCCTGCAATATCCCAGGCTCCGCCTGCGCTTATCCAGCCTGCGGCGTCCTCGGAAGAGGCCCTTACAGGGATCACTTCGCTTGCTATAAAGCAGAAATCGCCTTCTATAACGGAATCTTCGGGGATATTGGAATCTACGGTAAGCTCCGATAAGATCTTTGCCGTATAGATATTGCCCGAAGCTGAGTATATTATCTTATCTCCCGATATGCAGAAGATCTTGCTTATCACGACATTCTCTGATGCAAAATAAGCAAGCGTGTCCTCTTCTGAGATAACGACAGCGCTGCCGTCTGTTGTTGTCGCTATTATCTTACCTTCGTAAGATGCCTTTATGCCGGTAAGCTGTATATCCTGACCTTTGCCGCACTCGAGTATCGCAGGAGAGTGGCTGTCGCTTGCAAGATCGTATACGAAGATAAGTCCGTCCGATGCGAGGATATAGAACTTATCCCCCGCTCCGCAAACGGCCTTTATGGGATCTTCCGCTTCAAGGCTTACCTCGATGGAGCCTGCTGTATTGAAAATTATGCCGCCCTCGGAAAAGTATGTCGCGCCGTCTTCAGAGACTGCCATAAAGCCCGATGCATCCGCAGCAAAACCCGAGATCTTACTCCTGCCGCAAGGCACCTTGGAGGAAGATACGATGCCGCTCTTAACGCTTAAGATCTCGCCCTTATCGTTTACTGCCGCAAAGACTTCGGAGCTTGCACATACAAACAGCGTATCAGATAACAGAACATCGCTATCCTGCGGTATATCAGCCTCGCTGAAATTTCTTCCGTCCGTGGATACGAGGAGCTTACCGCTTGCAGTTACGACAAAGAATTCCTTGTCGGTCGCCGCTATATAAGAGGCCTCATCCTCGCCTAAATCGCATATGAACATATTGCCCGACGCATCGCCTGCAAGAGTGCCTTCACCTGTCAATACATATTCGAGGTTCTGGAATTCCACTGCATCACGAACTTCCTCTATATCGAATATGCCAAGGGAATCGTCAATCTCTCTTACCGCACCGAGTCTTGCGCTCTGGTATGCTATGGCCGTGCCCGAGAAACGCTCGCTCATGACGCCCTGACCGTCAATGGACATTACCCTTACGCTGTCGCCTGCCACCCTGTAATCTATGCCTGCATCCTCTAATGCGCCGGGCTCGAAAAACAGAGATGAAGCCGAGCTTGATACTACCTCTATGGAGCTTTGCTCGGAAGAAGTCTCGAACGAAGCATCTGCGATCATGTTGACATTGGGGATATCCTCAAGGTTAAAGCCGAGTCTTGCAAATTCGGTACCTGCATCCTGCGTTGTGGCTCTTAAGGTTACGAGCTCTGATCTGTAAGAGAACACTCCGACCGCGAACAGGAGCACTAAGGCAAGGAACAGCACGCATACGCCGATAATGGCATAAAGCCTTATCTTTTTCTTGCGCGTATTGCCGAATCTGAACATATCGAGTTTATTCATCGCCGTCCTCTAATTCGGGAAGAAGACAAAATATCCTTCTTGATATCTCCGTCCTTAATCCTGTGCTTTGTCATGAGAAGCAGGTAAGCACATACTGCAGGTATCATCATACCGATACAGATGTAATTCATCGTGGCCTGTATTCCGTGCCTTATCTGAGGATCGATCTCAAACAGATTAAGGTCCATAAAGAACGGCACCGCAGATCCTACAAGATTAAATATCGCATGGATCATAAACGAAGCATAGATGCTGTTTGTGAAGTAATAGCAGGCTCCGATTATGAGTCCGCAGATAAGTGCGTAACCTATATGCATCGATATTCCGTGCATAAGGCCGAAGATAAGAGCGGATAAGACTATTGCAGTCCAGGGCTTAAATCCCCTTCTGAGCGAGCCTAATACCGCGCCTCTGAATACGAGTTCTTCTGTTAAAGGGATCAATATGACCATGCTGATCATATAGATTACAGAATCCCATAAAGGAACAGCTTCTTCTTCGACATCGCTGAAGCGGTCCATCGCTTCGCCGTATTCAGCGACCTTCTCCTTGAAGGAATCGATATATTCGGAGATCACATCAGCTATATCGAGATAGCAATAGACCATTCCGATAAGTCCCAAAGCTATGGCGATAAGGCTTATAACAGAGATCTTATCGAGGCGGTCATGTGCGATAAAAGAATCGTTACTCCTGGAAAGCACCTTGTTTACAGCGATAAACAGGATGATGGTAACAATAGCGGTTGTTGCGGAATAAAGCCCGTTATAGACATTAGTGCTCTTGTTTAGAGCCATAAAGGCAAAGCTTACCGGAAACGCCGGCAAAAGATAGAGCAATATCGCAAGGACAGCGCGGAATAAAGCTTCAATGCCGCGAGCTATCTTAGACTTCGTAACCGCTTCCAAGTATCAGTTACCTCCGGTCTTGACACCGCTTCTGACCTTTACGTCAGGGGACTGTGCATCGTAGAACCTTCTCATGAAGAAGGTAAATGCGGTCTCGAGCTCTGTTCCATCCTTGATCGAATAGAACAGCTGCTCACCGTTCTTGGAATACTCCGTTCTCATAATTACGAGCTCGGGTTTATCGTGATTGCCGTCATCGGGGACATAATTATGCATAACAACATATTCGCGCTTAAGTATCACGAATGTATCGATCACTGACAGATAGTAATCCTTCTTGTTATACGGGTCTCTTATGACAATAAGTTCGTCGCCTGAAGAGTTCTTGAGATGCTCTCCTGCAGCCTTGGCCTTACGGCTCTGCTGCACGGCGCGCTTCTTCTTGACATTACCGATTCCGGTCTTATTCGTCTGATTCTTCATCGTCGTCGCCGTAGAGTTCCTCACAGAGCTTGTCGTAATAATCACAGATTATATCTTCCTGCTCTTCAGGGATCGTCTGCAGCATATACTCGCCATCCTGCTCTACAGACTCCATGATGAACATCTCGTAATCGTAGTCGGGTTCATCGATAGGTCTTAAGAGAACAACATAGTTCTTGCCGTTCAACTGGAAAGTATCGTCGATAATGCACTCAATGGTCTCACCGGTCTCTTCGTCCTCGAGAATGACCTTGCGGTCCTCATCATCCATATCGAGCATATTGTTAAGCAATTCATCAGCCATAGTATCAGCCTCCATAAATTAATACTTGATTATAGCATATTAGTATCAGCGCTTGCTGTCTAAATATTCCTGTAGGATGATCTCGGCAGCAACCTGGTCTATAACTTTCTTCTGCTTCTTGGATTTGATGTTGCATTCATGCATATATCTGGAGGCAATGACCGTAGTAAAACGCTCATCCTTCCATTCGGGAGTTATACCGGATCTTGCTTCGAGCTCTGCTCCGAAGGCTTCGGCCTTGACCTCTGTCTCTGACTTGGTGCCGTCAGTACGCGAAGGCTTGCCCATAACTATAGCCTTAACTTCATTGTCACGGATTATCTCGCAGATGCGATTAAGTGCCCATTCGGGATCCTCGCCATTCCAATTGACTGTCTCATAACCGGTAGCGATTATCCTGAGCTGGTCTGACAGGGCAACGCCGATATGACGCGTGCCGAAATCGATTCCCATTACTCTTCCCTTGGGGGCAACCATATTACTTACAGCCTTGAGCAGTAATCACTGATGATCACTTCAAGAAGTTCGTCTCTGTCAATACGCTTAATAAGACCTCTCGCGCCCTTATAGCTGGTGATGTATGTGGGATCACCGGAGATAAAATAACCGACAAGCTGGTTAATGGGATTATAGCCCTTCTCCTTAAGTGCCCCGAGAACATAAGACATCAAGGTATGCACATCAGCATTCCTGTCGCCCGAGAGAACAAATTTTGCAGTGTTCGAATTATCCAAGATATCCTCCAAATGTGATATTACCCACATAAGTATAATAACACACTGATTAAGGAAAAATCATAAATTTTTATAAACATTCAAACAGAAAGGTGAACGGTTCCCTTCGAAGACGAATCGATAACGCCGCTCAAGATACTCCCTACCTCATAAACGCCGTCGATAAAGCACTTAACGTAATTTGCGGTATAACCCTCCGAGACGCCTGAGATGCTGCGTTCCACGAGAACAGATGCCTTGCTTCCGACCTGCCCTGCTGCAAAATCATAAGACAGTTTATCAGACAAAGAGATGAGCTCTTGTGCCCTTTCCTTCCTGACGTTTACCGGGACCTGCTCCATCCGGGCTGCCGCTGTGCCTTCTCTTACCGAATACGGGAATACATGGATCTTTGCAAAGGCTGCAGTCTTTGCAAAGGCAAGTGTCTGCTCGAACTCCTCGCGCGTCTCACCGGGAAAACCCGTAATAATATCCGTGGTAAGAGACATATCGGGGAAATGCTTTCGCAGGAGCTCTACCCTGCTCATGTACTGCCTGGTATCGTATCTGCGGTTCATGCGGCGAAGAACGGTATCAGATCCGCTCTGCAAAGACAGATGGAAATGCGGGCAGATATGCTTGAGGGATGCTACAGACTCAATAAACTCCTCTGTCATGGACATGGGCTCAAGAGAGCCGAGTCTTAATCTTGCAAGGCCTTCAACGGAATCTATCTCATGCAGGACATTATAAAGAGACATTATATCCTCTCCCCTGTCCTTGCCGTAGGAGCAAAGATGGATACCGGATACGACTATCTCCTTATAGCCTTCGCCTGCGAGGAAACGCGCCTCACTTATACAGGACTCTTCGGGTCTTGAAGCTACTCTTCCCCTCGCAAACGGGATTATGCAGTAAGAGCAGAAATTATTGCAGCCGTCTTCTATCTTAACGAAGGCTCTTGTGCCCTCGGGAGATAAGACACTGCCAAAGTCATGGTAGTCGTCCTTCTTCGTAACTTCAGGTCTTGTATGCGAGGTAAGATGCTCTGCCTTCCTGCCCTTATTCGCTTCCATATACTCCGTTACGATATCAAGGACCTTATTCTTGTCTCTGGTGCCGACGATTATATCGGCATCAACCTTGCCTTGTGCCATCTCGCAGGAGCAGCCCATAGCGACGATGACCGCATCGGGACTCGTCCTTGCCATCCTTCTCAGCATCTGGCCTGACTTCCTGTCTGCTTCTCCTGTCACGGTGCAGGTGTTTACGATGCATACATCAGCTTCAGACGCATCCTCTGTGATAATATGCCCATTATCAATAAACAGGCGCCTTACGGCGTCTGTTTCATATTGATTTACTCTGCAGCCTAATGTCAGGAAATATACCTTCATTACTGTCTTACCTTGATGTGAACCTCACGGAGCTGCTGCTCTGTTACGTCGCCGGGAGCACCGCAGAGAAGATCCTGTGCATTACCGTTCATAGGGAATGCGATTACTTCTCTTATGTTCTCCTCGCCTCTTAAGATCATGATCATACGGTCAACGCCCGGAGCCATACCTGCATGCGGAGGTGCACCGAACTTGAATGCGTTATAGAGCGCACCGAACCTTGTCTTGAGGTCTTCTTCTGAGTAGCCGGCTATCTCGAAGGCCTTCTTCATGATCTCTAAGTCATGGTTTCTGACAGCGCCTGATGAGAGCTCTATGCCGTTGCAGACGATATCGTACTGATATGCGAGAACCTCTGAAGGATCCTTTGTATTGAGAGCTTCGAGGCCACCCTGAGGCATTGAGAAAGGATTGTGAGTAAAGATATACTTACGGGTCTCGGGATCGAGCTCAAACATCGGGAAATCGTTTACGAAGCAGAATCTGAATGCATTCTTCTCGATGAGGTCGAGTCTTGCACCGAGCTCGTTTCTGATCGCTCCTGCGCACTCGCAAGCTCTTGCTTCGTTATCTGCGATGAAGAAGATCGTATCGCCTGCTTCAAGACCTGCAATATCCTTGAGCTCAGTCTTCATGTCATCGGGGATGAACTTGTCGATAGGTCCCTTGTAGCTCATATCCTCTAATACTTCGAGGTAGCCGAGACCGCCCATGCCGAGATCATTCTGAGCGAACTTGAGCATCTTCTCGTGCTGGCCCTTGGAAAGCTTAGCATGAACATTGATCGCTCTTACTGTCTTGCCGTGGAATGCCTTGAATGTGCATCTTGAGAAGAACTCGGTTACATCTATGATCCTCAAGGGGTTTCGAAGATCGGGCTTATCTGAACCGAATTCTGTCATTGCCTGCTTGTATGAATAGATCGGATAAGGTCCCTTGGTTACCTTGGCTCCCTCGGGTGCAAACTTTTCGAAAGCAGCGGTAAGTACTTCTTCGCCTGCTGCGAAAACATCTTCCTGGGTAGCAAAGCTCATCTCAAAGTCGAGCTGATAAAATTCTCCCGGTGATCTGTCTGCTCTTGCATCCTCGTCTCTGAAGCAAGGTGCGATCTGGAAGTACTTATCGAAGCCGGATACCATGAGCAGCTGCTTAAACTGCTGAGGTGCCTGCGGAAGAGCATAGAACTTGCCCTTGAACTTTCTTGAAGGAACGATATAGTCACGTGCGCCCTCAGGTGAAGAGCTTGTGAGGATAGGAGTCTGGATCTCCAAAAAACCCATCTCTGTCATCTTCTGTCTTAAGAAAGCGATAACATTGGAACGGAAGATGATATTGTCCTTGACCTTCTGGTTACGAAGATCCAAGTATCTGTACTTAAGTCTTACATCCTCACGGATCTCCTTGGAGGTCATGATCTCAAAAGGAAGCTGTCCGTAAACCTTACCGAGTACATCAACTAAGTGAGCTTCGAGCTCAATGGTACCTGTTGCGATCTTGGGGTTATATGTCTCCTCGTCTCTATGCTCGATAACGCCTGCAATAGAGATGCACTCTTCCTTAACAAGTCCGTCAAGGAGAGTCGTGTCACGCATAACGACCTGAAGCGTGCCATACATATCACGAAGATCTACGAAGGAAACACCGCCGTGGTCTCTTATATTCTCGATCCAGCCGCAGACTCTTAATTCTGTGCCAACGTCCTGCTCGGTGATCTCGCTTATCACCTTGTCTCTGTAAATGTTGCTCATGTTACCGGTCCTTTCTTTGAATGCAAATAAAAACGCCCTGAACTTTATAAGTCCAGGACGATCAGTTACTAACTTACCGCGGTGCCACCTGAATTA
Source organism: Saccharofermentans sp. (assembly GCA_024685135.1). Taxonomy (GTDB): domain Bacteria; phylum Bacillota; class Clostridia; order Saccharofermentanales; family Saccharofermentanaceae; genus Saccharofermentans. The sequence goes on along the minus strand of JAIKWA010000130.1, from coordinate 25,281 downwards.
TCCCCATTAGGGATCACTCTTATTAAGATGTTGCTGGGAGGTGTTATCGTAATACTCCTTACCTGTCCGGACTTACAGCCCACGATCCGAACTCTCTGTAGGCGGTCTGTATAACTACCTGTTCTCCGTCAAAGCATACAAAATATACACTATTGCAAGCTCTATTGTCAATATCAGCGGCGGCCTCTGCCCCCTTTAAATCTGCCGTTTCTCTTGATCGGAGACTTGCCCTTGCCGCCGGCCTTCCTGATGGGGCTTCTCTTTTTGTCTGCCCTTCGCTCGGAAGATCTCGAAGAAGGCTCTTCTTCAAGCGAGAAATCGATGCGGTTAAGCTCGGTATCGACGTTCTCTACGATGACGCCTACGCCTCTGCCGATGGTGATCACCCCGCCTGAATGAGCGCCTACTGCCTGATATCTTCTCTCATCAAAGTAGTAGTGGTCTGCAAGAGATCTGAACGGGACAAAGCCTTCAACCGTGTTATCTAACATTACGAAGAAACCCGAATCTATTATCGAGGTTACGATACCTTCGTAGTGCTCGCCGATCTTATCTTGCATATACTCGCAGACCTTGATATCAACGGAAGCGCGCTCTGCATCAACGCTGTTACGCTCCATCTCCGAAGACTGCTCTGCTGCGCGGTCAACGAGACCTGCAAAGTGAGATCTTCTGTCCTCACCATGCAGATAGGACTTTATTATCCTGTGGATATAAAGGTCGGGATATCTTCTTATCGGGCTCGTAAAGTGGCAATAGTACTTGGATGCAAGACCGAAGTGACCTAAGCACTCGGATGCATATCTCGCCTTTGCCATGGATCTGAGCAAGAGCTCGTTCAATGCGGGAAGAGCCTCTGTAATACCGATGGTATCCATATATCTTGCGATATCCATAGGTGTTATCTTGCCTGACAGTCTGCCCGTTGCGCCGAAGTATCTTGCGACCGTCGTAAACCTTGCGATCTTGATCGGATCCGGCTCCTCGTGAACACGGTAGACAAATGGATAGTTCTTCATCTGGAAGGTCTTTGCAACGAATTCATTTGCGCAGATCATGAAGGATTCAATAATGCCGTTGGTGAAGTTGATCGGATAAGCCATTATATCCTTGACCGTCTGATCGTCGTTTAAGATGACCTTGGTCTCGGGGAAATCAAAGTTCAAGGCGCCCCTTCTCTGTCTCATATCCTTAAGTATGTCAGCAAGGACTCTCATGTTCCTGAGCATATCGAGGATCGGGCCGTATTCTGCCTTATCTTCGTCCTTTGGCTCGGTAAGGATCCTGTAGCACTCAAGATAGCTCATCCTCCTGTCAGATCTTATGACCGATTCATAGATCTCGCCGTCGTAGACGCTGCCTTCGCGGTCGACATACATCTCACAGGTAAGTGCGAGTCTGTCCACATTGGGATTAAGGCTGCAAAGTCCGTTGGAGAGCTTGGGCGGGAGCATCGGGATAACGCGGTCTACCATGTATACGGATGTAGCCCTGTTAAAGGCTTCCATATCAAGGGCCGTGCCTTCCCTTACATAATCAGATACATCTGCTATATGTACCCAGAGCTTGAAGTTGCCGTTACTCAGAGTCTCGATCGAGATGGCATCGTCAAGGTCCTTGGCATCTTCGCCGTCTATGGTGATGGTAAGAAGGTCACGAAGATCGTGCCTGCCGCCTGCTATAGCGCTATCTACAGTCTCGGGATCGGGATTTACCGGGAGCGGATCCGTCTCTGCCAATACGGTATCGGGGAAAGTCTGAGACAAGCCATACTGTCTCATTACGCCTAACATCCTGACATCGTTATTGCCGATATCTCCCAATACTTCCTTGATAGTACCTCTGCACTTACCTCTCTCGGCTTCGGGATTCAAGATCTCGCATACGACGAGCATATTAAACGGAGCACCGTTCAAGTGATTTGCATCGATGTCCACCGCACCGAAATCAGTATCCCTGTACTGAGGATCGGGGATAACAACGCCGCCCTTTGCTGACTGCTTGAGTATTCCTATTACCTGGTTCTTAACTCCCAGAGGACCCTTGGGAGCAAGGTCCGCATAGCACTGCGGCCTTGTTGGAGCCTCGAGTTCTTTTGCCTTGAGGACTCTGCTACGCTTACGCTGTGCAACGCTCATGTTTGCCGCATAACGCGGCTTATTACCATTATTACGTTTATCTTCTCTCATAGTTTAAACCTCACAAATTCATTATATACCAATAAAACGGGGCCGTCTCAATTATTATGAGACAGCCCCGGCAAGTTAACTTATATTTCTCTTACCAATGTCTGTTGATAGCAAGATACAAAACGATGGAAGCTACCGCAAAACCGACGCAGCAGATAACCGTCCAACGCTTAAGCTGCTCTTCAAGAGTCCTGCCCTTCGCCTTGCTGTAGTAAGAATCAGTTGAAGCACCCGCAACGGCACCCAAACCCTGATCGTTACCCTCCTGAACGAGGAACAATATGATGATCGCGATCGCGAAGACGATATCGATTATTGAAAGAAATATCTGCAGTCCGCTCATTAGACCTGCCTCCTGTTTCAAATTAAGCCGTTAGATAATATCATACGGCAAATGCTATTGCAAACCGTTTTATTTTTTGGCGTTCTTTATGATCTTGAACAATTCGCTTGATGCAAAAGGTATCAGTGCGAGAGGGAGTATCACGATCCATGCAAGCGGGTTAAGGGCAACGTTATCGAAGATAGCATTTACGCCCGGGATATAGATAACCGCAATGAGGAGTATGAGTGACAGACCGACAGCCATGTTCATCATCTTGTTTGTGAAGATTCCGATCTTGAAGACTGACAGACGCTCTGATCTTGCTGCGAAGGCTCTGAAGAGCTCAGCGCAGATAAGTGTTGCAAAAGCAACTGTTCTTGCTACATTGATAGGCTCTGCGTTGCTGCCTGCATAGAAGAAGGTGTTACCCATGTTCATGCTTGCGAGCGATACGAGGAAAGCTGTCGCAACGCTGAGGAAGATAGCCATAGCCTGGATACCGATGTGACCCATCATGCTCCTGTTGATGATAGGCTCGTTCTTGGATCTCGGCGGGAGCTTCATTATACCGGGCTCGCCCTTCTCTCTGCCGAGAGCAAGTGCCGGGAATGAGTCTGTTACGAGGTTGAGCCAGAGGAGCTGGATAGCCGTAAGAGGAGCAGCGATGCCTGCAAAGGCACTGCCTTCCGTTCCGCCCTTGATAAGTGAGAGGATGAAGATAACAAGGATCTCACCTACGTTACATGAGAGGAGGAAGCCTACGAACTTACGGATGTTCGCATAGATGATCCTGCCCTGCTCTACCGCCTTGACTATGGTTGCGAAGTTATCGTCCATAAGGATCATGTCTGCCGAGTTCTTGGATACGTCAGTACCCGTGATACCCATAGCTACACCGATATCAGCTGACTTGAGTGCCATGGCGTCGTTAACGCCGTCACCTGTCATGGATGCGATGTGGTCATTGGCCTTGAGAGCCGTTACGATCCTTACCTTATGTTCGGGAGATACACGCGCATATACGCTGGTACTCTCACAAACTTTCCTCAAGTCCTCGTCGCTGATCTTGTCGAGCTCTTCACCGGACAGCGCGCCCTGGTGATTCTCATCTCTCATCTCGAGGTTGTCTGCTATAGCAACTGCGGAATCCTTGAAGTCACCCGTGATCATTACCGCGCGGATACCTGCGTCCTTACATACTGCGATGGCATCCTTTGCTTCCTTACGTGCAGGATCGATCATACCGATAAGACCGATGAATACGAGGTCGTTCTCGTCTGCAAAGTCAGCCTTGCATCCTTCGCTGTGGATCTGATATGCAAATGCGAGGACTCTTATTGCCTTGATCGCGAAGTTGTGGTTCTGAGTCTTGATATTCTCGAGATACTCGGGAGTCATATCGTGCTCGCCGTCTTCATCGAGATACCTGGTGCATCTTGAGAAGATGATATCGGGAGCACCCTTTGTATAGGATACCCACTTGCCGTCAACGATACCGGAGTGGTAAGTGGTCATCATCTTACGGTCTGAATCGAAGGGAAGCTCTGTCTCACGGTTGAACTTGTGCATTGTAGCTTCTCTCTCAAGACCGCACTTCATACCTAAAGTCGTAAGTGAACCTTCCGTAGGGTCACCGATGCAGGAATACTTGCCTTCGTCATCCTTAACTATGGAAGCGTCATTACAAAGGACCGCAGATCTTACAAGGCTCTCAACTACCTTATTCATCTTGAAGGCCTTACCGTCAGCAGTCTGAAGCTCGCCTTCAGGTGCATATCCGCCGCCTGTTACATTGATAACTTCCTTACCATCGTAAAGGACTGTTACCGTCATCTGGTTCTGTGTAAGTGTACCTGTCTTATCCGAGCAGATAACGTCAACGCAGCCTAAGGTCTCAACAGCGAGGAGTCTCTTTACGATCGCATTGTTCTGAGCCATCGTGGTCATACCGATCGATAAGACTATGGTAACAACTGCCGCAAGACCTTCAGGGATAGCGGCAACTGCGAGTGATACGGCTGTCATGAGCGCATCGGCAGGTGCCTGCTTCTGGATGAAGATATCTACTACGAGAACTATGATACAAACAAAGATGCAGACAACTGCGAGGATCTTACCCAAAGAAGTAAGGCTCTTCTGGAGAGGTGTCTGCTCATCTTCGATATTTGTGAGCTTACTTGCGATCTTACCGAGCTCGGTATTCCTTGCCGTATCGGTAACTACGCCTCTTGCTCTACCGTATGTAACAACAGTACCCATGAAGAGCATGTTCTTACGGTCGCCGATGCCGCAGTCCTCGGGGCAGATGGCATTTGCATCCTTGTCTACCGGAACTGACTCACCTGTAAGTGAGGACTCTTCTGCCTTGAGCGAGCTTGAAGAGATAAGTCTCATATCTGCTGAGATAGCATCACCTGCATCGATCGCGATGATGTCACCGGGAACGATGTTCTCGGAATCTGTCATGACGATCTTACCGTCTCTTACGACCTTGGTCTGAGGTGAGCTCATCTTCTTGAGGGCTGCAAGTGCCTGATCAGCCTTACCTTCCTGGTAAACGCCGAGGCAGGCATTGAGGATTACGATAGCGAGGATAACGATAACATCGATCCATTCCTCGATACCGCCTTCAGCCTTGTATGCCATGTATGCTGATAATGCAGCAGCTGCGATAAGGATGATTACCATCGCATCTGCAAACTGTGATAAGAATCTCTTCCAAAGAGGTACCTTCTTCTCCTCACCGAGTGAGTTGGGACCGTTCTTTGCAAGTCTTAAAGAAGCTTCGGTCTGTTCAAGACCATTGACGAGGTCTGTGCCGAGTTCTTCAGCGATCTGTTCTGTGCTCTTTGAATACGCTTTATCCACGTTACGAGTCTCCCTTATTTTTAATGCTTAAAAATTATATCACTATGATCGCCTGTTTCAACTGAGCCTTCAAATGTGTAGGAAATAGAAAAATAAGGGAAACACTAAAACTTCTTTGTGATAATGGCAATAAAAAATCCCCAAGCAATGCTTGGGGATTTGGTGCCCAGAACCGGAATCGAACCAGTGACACGGGGATTTTCAGTCCCCTGCTCTACCAACTGAGCTATCTGGGCAAAAAACAAGACCGAAACCGGATGGTTCCGGTCTTGCTGGCGACGCAGAAGGGGCTCGAACCCTCGACCTCCAGCGTGACAGGCTGGCATTCTAACCAGGCTGAACTACTGCGCCGTCTTGGTGGAAACTACAGGGCTCGAACCTGTGACCCTCTGCTTGTAAGGCAGATGCTCTCCCAGCTGAGCTAAGCTTCCATCAGGTGTGCTTCCTTCGAAGCGCTTTGCAATTATAAAACAAATATCGGGCTTCTGTCAACAACTATTTTAAAAAGAATCGTATTTTATATTCAAACGCCGCATAAATAAGGCTTCACCGCCATTTTATTTGCGTGCGTAATATATGTAGAGATAAGCGTTGCCGTCTGCTTCCTGATCGATTATGTAGACTACATTATCCGTCTTAACAGGATCTATTGTAGAGCCGAACACCCAGATTACGGCATCTTCCGCAGGAGCCGGGATGATAGTCTGATCTACCAATACTTCGCTCTTATATGTCTCAAAATCCGTTGCATCCATAAACAGACCTTCAAGGCTTCCGTAGGTATCACAGATGTTCATGTAGTATTGTTCCCAGTAGCCGTCAACGATCTTGAGCTTTGCTTCGTATGCTACCCTGTAGTAGAGCATACCGAACTTCTCGATCTGCTTTACCTCGAGGTTCTCGTCAGCTGTTATCGGGATGAGATTTGTACGGTCGAGCAAAGCTCCCGTTCTGTCGTAGAAGAAGCCTCCTGCCATTACGAGCACGAGTGCTATTGTTACTACTATCAGCACTATTTCTTTCTTACTCACTTTGTATCCTCCGTGATCTCATATAATCTGTTGCCGTTATCATAAGTAATAGAAGCCATCTGTTCAAGTGGCTCGCCCTTGATCTCTGCTATCCTGGCACACACATAGGGAACGAATTCCGGTATGTTGGTAAGTCCCCTGTTGGGCTCGGGCGTAAGATAAGGCGAATCCGTCTCTATAACGATGCGGTCTAAAGGCGTATTGCGGCACACTTCAGGTGTCTTCTTGTTGTTCTTAAAGGTTATGGGGCCGTCAAAGCCAATAAAGAAGCCCATCTTGACCATCTCCTGTGCGGCCTCGGGCGACATGGAGCAGCAATGGCATACGCCGGGATTTGCTCGCAGACAGCCTCTTTTGCAGAAATCCCTTAAGATATCAAGGCAATCGCCCGTAGCCTCCCTCTCGTGCAATATGAAGGGAATATCGAGCTCATATGCCAGCTTCAATTGCTTTGCGAAAACTTCCCTCTGGCAGGACCTCTCAGACAGGTCGTAGTAGTAATCAAGACCTATCTCCCCTAACGCCCTGATCTTAAGCTCATCCCTTCTATTAAGACAGTCGATAAGATACTCTTCCACCTCAGGCGTATATGTCTTAGCTTCATGCGGGTGCACACCTACTGAGCAAAAGAGCTTTACTCCCGCTGTGCCGTCAAATCTTGCAGCGTAATCTACAGCCTGCTTTGAAGATCCCATGGAATCAGCCGGGATAAGTATCCGGTCAACGCCCGCCTTATAGCTTAAGGCAAGGGCTTCACCCACATCCGTTATGCGCTCATCATAAAGATGAGCGTGCGTATCAAAGAAACGCACGCTTGCATCAAGATTCTCGAAGTGTCTTACCTCTCTCACGATATGTCTGCTCCTGGCTTGATGGAGTCGTCGAACTCCAAGACTCTGTAGCCGTCGCCGTCCTTGACGGATAAGATCATACCGTTGCTCTCATAGCCCATCATCTTGCGGGGCTCGAGGTTTACTATCATCGCAAGTGTCTTGCCTACGAGGTCTTCGGGCTTGTAGTACTTTGCGATACCGGAGAGTACCTGCCTTGTGCCGAAGCCGTCATCTACCTGGAAGAGAAGAAGCTTATCTGACTTCTTGACCTTCTCGCAGGATAAGACCTTAACTGCACGAAGATCGAGAGATGCAAAGTTATCGAACTTTGTAAGCTCCTTAAGGGGCTCAAGATCTGAAGGTGCTTCTTCAGGTGCAAGCTGCTTATTGAGCTCTTCGATCTCCTTGTCTACATCTATTCTGGGGAATAAGACTTCACCCTTCTTGACCGTTACTGTTGAAGAGAGCTTATTTCTCTCATATACGGACTCCCATGTGATCTCCTCTTCCGTAGCACCGATCTGCTCGAAGATCTTGGGTGTGGAATGAGGCATTACGGGATAGAGCAATATTGCTGCGCGTCTGATGCAATCGAGGAGATTGTATAAGACTGCTGCAAGTCTCGGCTGCTTTGTCTCATCCTTAGCAAGGATCCAGGGGCATGTCTCGTCGATGTACTTGTTTGCTCTTGCAATAGCGCGGAAGATCTTCTCTAACGCTTCAGAGAAATGAAGCGTTGAATAACCTTCAGATACGATATCAGGGAGAACGTCGAATGCAGCGTAGAGGTCGTTATCCTCTTCCGTGAATTCCATCTCCCCGGGCATTGTGCCTCCGAAGTACTTGATGACCATCGCAACAGTTCTGGAGACGAGGTTACCCAGATCGTTTGCAAGATCCGAATTGATCCTCGTGAACATCTGCTCGTTTGAATAAGGTGCATCAGAGCCGAAGGGCATCTCTCTTAAGATATCGTATCTTAAGGCATCTACGCCGTATCTCTCGCAGAGTACGAACGGATCTATTACATTACCCTTGGACTTACTCATCTTGCCGCCTGAAGCACCGAAGGTGATCCAGCCGTGACCGTAGATCTTCTGCGGGAGAGGCTCACCCAGTGCCATAAGGATAGAAGGCCAGATAAGAGAGTGGAATCTTACGATCTCCTTAGCCATTACATGCATATCCGCAGGCCAGTACTTCTCGTAGTCGTTATATGTATCGTTCATGAAGCCTAATGCCGAGATATAGTTCGTCAAGGCATCGATCCAGACATATACGATATGACCTTCGTCGAAGGTAACGGGGATACCCCACTTAAAGCTCGTTCTGGATACGCAGAGATCCTGAAGACCGGGATCGATGAAGTTGTGGATCATCTCGTTTACACGGCTCTTAGGATTGAGGAAGTTCTTCTCTTCATCGAGGAGGAGTTCCTTGAGCCTGGGAGCAAACGCTGAGAGCTTGAAGAAGTATGCTTCCTCGGAAGCGTCTGTTACCTCTCTGCCGCAGTCAGGGCACTTGCCGTCTACTAACTGGCTTTCTGTCCAGAAGGATTCACAGGGCGTGCAGTATTTGCCCTTGTACTCGCTCTTATAGATATAGCCGTTCTTGTAGAGCTTCTCGAAGATGTTTTGAACTGTCTTAATATGGTAATCGTCAGTTGTTCTTACATATCTGTCGTATGAGATACCGAGTGTGCCCCAGAGCTTCTTGAAGTTTGCAACGATATCGTCGACATACTCCTTGGGTGTTACTCCGGCTTCCTCGGCCTTCTTCTCGATCTTCTGACCATGCTCGTCTGTTCCCGTAAGGAACATTACGTCATAGCCTTGCATTCGCTTGAGCCTTGCAACGGCATCGCAAGCGATGGTCGTATAGCAGTGTCCGATGTGCGGGTTACCGGACGGATAGTAGATCGGTGTTGTTATATAGAAAGTCTTCTTTTCCTGATTGTCCATGACTTTCCCTCCTTTTATTACAAAACCTTTTAATTATAGATTTACCTGCCGCTAAGTTCAAGTGAGCGGTTATATACTTCTTTCTTGGGAAGTCCCAAAGCGGCTGATACTACGGCCGCAATGTCTTTTGTAGGCATTCCCTTCTCCAAGAGCAGCTTTATGAGCGTATCAGATTCGCACATACCGGAAGCACCCTTTTCTTCCTGCTCCAAGGGCTCCAGGCAGACGACGAATTCTCCTCTCGGGGGATTTGCTGCAAAATATTCCCCTGCCTCGCTTACCTTAAGCCTTATTACCTCTTCGTACTTCTTGGTAAGCTCTCTTGCAAAAGCGATCTTGCTTTCTCCGAAGCCTTCAGCCATAAGCTCTTCTATAAGTTTTGCTACTCTATGCGGAGCTTCGTATAAGATAATGGTCTCATCGTATGTCTTAAGAGCGGCAAGGCGCTGTTTTCTCTTGGTATTGTCCTGCGGCAGGAAACCTTCGAAATGGCAGTATCTCGTATCAAGTCCGGATAAGACCAGAGCGGTCATCGCGGCAACAGGCCCGGGGACTACGGTAAATTCTATGCCTCCCTCTATCGCAAGCTTTACGAGGTCTTCTCCGGGGTCAGATATCGCAGGCATTCCCGCGTCTGATACCTGAGCTACATCGAGTCCGCTCCTTAACATATCGATAAGCACGGGACCCTTAGAGGCCTTGTTATGTTCCTGATAGCAAAACAGCTTCTTGGGCTCGATCCCCAACGACTTAAGGAGAATGCCCGTTACCCTTGTATCCTCACAGGCGATCACATCAACATCCGTAAGGATCTGCTTTGCCCTCGGGCTCATGTCCCCTAAATTTCCTATTGGTGTTCCTACGAGATAAAGCAATCCGTGTGTTCCTCCTCATAGATCCTGGTAAGTTCTTTTGTCCTTATAATATTACCCTCTTTGTCCCTCTCGCTCAGTATAAGGGGCGGAAGTATGCGGAAATCCGTATTGGGCGCGCCCTTCTTGCCTGCCAGGAGCACAAGGAAGCTGTCCTTGTCTTCAAGCGAATGGCAATTTATGAGCCTTGAGGGGCTGATCTTATACTTTTCGAAAAGGCCTATACATTCGCAAAGCCTTGAAGATGCCATACACATGCATACATAGCCGCCCGAAGGTCTTGTCCTCCTGGATGCGACGCTTATGAAATCTTCAAGATCTGCGGTATCGCCGAAGCGTGATACGAGCTTGGCCTTACTCTTATCATCTGTCTTGGGGCCCCTTGCCTCACTGAAGAAAGGCGGGTTCATGAATACCACGTCGTAGCTTATATCCTTGACAAGAGACGGGAGCTCTAATATGTCTGAATTAAAGGCTCTTACCCTTCCTTCGATACCGTTGAGCTCGATATTCTGCTCTAATATCTCAAAGGGTCTTTGCTGAAGCTCGATGCAGTCGATATTAACCTCAGCAAGCCTTGCAGCGGTGCAGATCGCGCAGCTTCCGATGCCGCTGCCAAGCTCTAACATATGGGTCTTACTCTCTTTGGATCTTCTTACAAAAGACGAGGCAAACCACGCAAGGAGAACACTTGCCGTGCCGAGCTTAAAACCATCTTCGTCCTGAAGGAGCCTAAATCCGCCCCTCCCGAGATCGTCAGTTACGAGTTTGCCTGCCATATGACCCCTTTGCAAATAAATTGATACAAGATTATAGCATAAAAACAGCCGCACCCCGTAGGATGCGGCTGTGATCTTACTTGTTTAAAGTTATCAGCCTTCGCTAATTGCACCGGCAGGGCATGTTGCTTCACAAGCACCACAAGAAACACAAACATCGGGATCGATATTGTACTGTGTATCACCCTGGGAAATAGCACCAACAGGACAACCGTCAGCGCAAGCACCGCATGACAAACAAGCGTCAGAAATTACATAAGCCATAGTATGCACCTCCTTTAGGTTATGGTTTGATTATTTCACTTGCAAATACGGTTAGACAAGACAAATGTTTGTTCAAAAACGTAATAAAATCAAAAAAGCACATTTTTGCAAATGTGCCTTCTTAATTTTTACGACTTAAGTCGGTTTCAATCCTCGTCAGAACCCTCGTCATCGGGATAGTGCTTGGATCTTGCGGGACAACTGCTGCATTTAAGCTCGGGATTAAGGGGTTCGAGCTCTGCCCATGGGTATTTGTTCATCTGGATATCGCTGCCGTCAGGGAACTTGACCGTGATGAGTTCCTGAATGTAATTTACATCGGAGATAGTGCCCACTCCCTCGGGTGTCCTTATCCTCTTACCTGTGACAGGAAGCCTGCTGTGAGCGTCGTCATATGCTTCCTTCTCGAACTGAAGGCAGCACATGAGCCTTCCGCATGCACCGTTGAGCTTACCGGGATTAAGAGACAGGCCCTGCGATCTTGCAAGCTTTAAGTTGACTGTAGCAAAGCGGTTTAAGAAGGTGCAGCAGCAAAGCTCCCTGCCGCACATACCGATGCCGCCTATGAGCTTGGCTTCGTCTCTTGAACCTATCTGTCTGAGCTCTATCCTTGAATGGAATGCGGCTGCCAAGTCCTTTACCAGCTCTCTGAAGTCTACCCTGCCGTCTGCCGTGAAGTAGAAGGTTATCTTCTTGCCGTCGAAGGACATAACGCAATCTACGAGGTTCATCGCAAGGCCGCGCTTCTCGACGAAGCCGTTGCAGGTTACGAGTGCCTGCTTCTCCTTGGCACACTTCTCATCGTAGAGCTTGATCTCGCTGTCTGTAGCAAGTCCCTTGATAGGAACTATCTCAGGCTCACTGCCCTTGATATCGGCATCGTAAGGTTCATCGCATACATGTGCAAGGTCTAACCCCTGCTCAGTCTTAACCATTACCGCGTCACCTACGTGAAGTGTATATCCGTCGCAGCTGAACCTGTAGGTCTTGCCTGCGCTCCTGAATCTGACGTTTACTATCTTACTCATCTGCTTCTTAACTCCTCATGCATTGCAAGCAGCATTACGCCGCTGTTATTCTCATAATTGCAGTTGACCATAAGTGCCTTCTTCATGGAATTAACTGCCTCTACACATCTGCCTATCCTGACCGTATTAAGTCGCTTATTTGACAGAACAAATTCCTTGATCTTGCCACTCGCCTTAAGCGCGGTCTTATTGTCCGGCGCCTTAAGGTACATAGCCATAGAATCCAAGGTCTTGAGTATTATCTCCGATATAAGGGCAAATCTGTCCTTATTAGATACCATAAAGGCTACATCATCAGTAAGTATATCACTATATGAGTGATCTCCGATGCTTAAGATAAGATCCGTAACATCAGATGTAAGCTTACCGAACTCTTCATCAGATGCGATGGACAAAGCCCTTCCGGGGTTGCCGGCACAGTAAGCGAGGACTTCTTCAAGCTCTTGCCTGGTGCCCTCTACTTCATTTGCCTTAAGGATCTCATATATCTCATCTGAGGTATAAGGATCTATCTTAAGCTCCATTACACGGCTCATTACTGTGCTAAGCACCCTGTCCGTTACCGAAGAGAGCAATATGAATACTACATTCTCAGGCGGCTCTTCTATCGATTTGAGAAGGACGTTCTGACCGTCCTCTGCAACGCAGTCGAGATCTATTATAAAGACCTTGAGCTTTGAGAACTGTGGCTTGATGGAGGCATCGGCAACGACGCGGTTCCTTATCTCCTCGACCTTGATGTTCTTGCCGTCTTCGGGAGCTTCTATCCTTACGATATCAGGTGTTGTGCCGGCATCAAAATACTTGCAGCACTTGCACTCACAGCAAGCCTTGCCCTCTTTGGGAGCTTCGCACATCAGAGCCTTTGCAAAAGCATTAGCCAAAAGATGCTTGCCCATTCCCTTGGGAGCATTCAAAAGATATGAACTCGAATGCCTGAACGAAGCCTCCGAAGCTATCAGGCTCTTTAATCTGTTCTGACCTATGATGTCTGCCATTAAAGTCTCTCCGAGACGGAATTTGCGATCTGTGATGCGATATCTTCAACAGATGAAGATGCATCGATCGTCTTTATCCTATCGCTGTCATATAATGCCGCATAAAGATACCCCTGCCTTACCTTCTCGAGGAAAGAATCTCCCATGCCCTCGATCCTGTCTGATTCATCGCCCCTCTTGTTTCTTCTTCTGAGGGACTCTTCGACAGATATATCGAGGAAGAAAGTCATATCGGGATCAAGACCTGATACAGCGACATTATTAAGAAGGTTTACAAGATCCGTTCCCATATTGCGGGCAACTCCCTGATATGCCAGAGACGAATCGTAGAACCTGTCACATATTACTACTTTGCCTTCATCGATCGCAGGCTTGATCTTCTCTTCTACGATCTGCGCTCTTGCGGCTTCAAATAAAAGGAGCTCGGCAAGAGAAGTCATATCTGAGTTCTTCTTATCAAGGAGGATCTCCCTGATCTTCTCACCTACGACGGTTCCGCCCGGCTCTCTTATAACGAGATTATCTATACCTTTGCTATCCAAAAACGTGCGTAAGAGCTCGATCTGCGTGCTCTTGCCGCAACCGTCTATGCCTTCAAATGTTATAAATAATCCCTTGCCCATATTAGTTGATGCTGATATTCTTCATCGAAGCGATCTCGAGATAGATCTCCTTGGTGATCCTTGCGTTATCGCTCCTGATATCGTCTACGGTCTCCTCGCGCTTCTTGGCAGGCTTGCTGTTATTGTTGAAGTTGTTATTCTGCCTGTTGTTATTCTTCTTATTTCTGAAGTCCTGCTCAGAACGCTCGCCGCGCTGTTCCTTATCTGTCTTCTCGCGGTGATCACGGGCTGTCTTGGGCTTATTCTGATTATTATTGCGGCCTTCGTTATTCTTCTTGTTGTTATTCCTGTTGCCGTCTTTATTCCTTGACTGACCATCACGGTTACGGCCGTTATAGTTCTTCCTTCTATGGTTGTTCCTGTTACCATGCGGACGTGATTCGTTGTTATCGCCGGCAGGCGCATTCACGTTACGATTATTATCTGCCATTTAATCCTCCATTTGCTGCTTAACAAATTATCGCTATTATAAACTTAGACTTAATTAAACTCAAATTGTCCTATTCTTCTTATCTGCTGGTCTTCCGGCATCTCGTATTCCTCTCCCGTAAGCTCTGATAAAGGTGCCAGGACAAAAGCTCTCTGCTTGTATCTCGGGTGCGGGATAATAAGATCCGGACTCTCATAACTCATATCCCCGTAAAGGATTATATCTATATCTATAGTCCTCGGACCCCAGTGTATAAGGCGCTCTCTTGCACCCTCCTTCTCTATCCTCATTACGAGCCTCAAAAGCTCTTCAGGCTCTAAGTCGGTAAAAAAGCCAAGGCATGTATTGATGAAGTCATCCTGCTCTAAGTAACCCACGGGAGAAGTCTCATAAAGGGATGCAGCCTTGATATGCGATATATGGGGATCAGCTTCAAGGCGCCTTGCCGCCGCCTTAAGATGCTCTATCTTATCGCCCATGTTAGATCCAAGGGAAACAATGCAATAAACCTTATCTTGCAAGTTCTATCCTCACTTCCATAGTCTCAAACTCGCATTCTACAGGAGCAGAAGGCTTACTTACGGTTACGATGACGCTTAATATGCTATCAGATACCTCAAGACTTGCCTTGCCGATCTCATAAGCGAGATGCTCTATAAGGTTGCCCTTATCTTCTGATACGATCCTTTGAGCGATCAGAGCTACTTTGGAATAATCTATCGTATCACAAAGCATGTCAGTTCTCTTGCCTTCTATATCTTCGATACTGAGCTCAATGGTAACGAAGAAATACTGACCGTTTATCTTCTCTTCTTCGAGGCAGCCCGTATGGCCATAAGCCTTAATGTTCTTGAGGATTATCTTATCCATTGAGATCTCCGTTAAATGCATAGAGCTGGGCATCGTATCCCATAAGAGCCTGAACAGTATCTCTTACGTTATGTACCCTTACCATAGCGCATCCCGAAGATACGCCTGCAAGCGCAAGACCTATAGACACATTATCTATCCCCTCACCGCCTGATAAGACCTTGGCGATCCTCTTGCGGGACACTCCGTAGAGCACGGGATACTTACCTTCGAAGCCGCATTGCATAATGGATGCGGTAAGCGCTAAGTCTTCAAGTCTTGTGGTGCCGAAGCCGATACCGGGATCGGTCATGATGTGGTCCGGCTTGATGCCTGCATCTTCTGCAAGCTTGATCCTCTCCTTTAAGAACTGTATTGCCTGATAAGAGGTATTCATGCCGTTATTTATGTTCTTATCGAGTCTTCTGTTATACATGATGATGCAGCCGCTATCAAATTCAGCTACAACATCTGCCATATCGGGATCGCGCAATGCGGTTACATCGTTTATGATGTGGCATCCTGCTTCAAGCGCTGCCCTTGCAACGGGAGCCTTGGATGTATCGCAGGAGATTATGCATGAAGACTCCCCGGCAAGTCTTCTGATCACCGGCACTACCCGGCCTATCTCTTCTTCGTCTCCTACGGGCTCGTAGCCGGGCCTTGTGGATTCGCCTCCGATATCTATCACATCCGCGCCCTGCTCTATAAGTTCAAGCGCGTGTGCTACCGCTTTGTCCGTATCGTAATACTCACCGCCGTCGCTGAAGGAATCGGGGGTTACATTTACTATGCCCATTACAAGAGTCTTGCGACCTATGACGAGCTCTCTGTCTCTTGCCTTGTATGTACCTACGAATCTTCCGTCAGGACTAATAAGCTGCTTCATATCAGCCTCCGATACGCTGTCTGTTGATGAGGGCCAAAGCCTCGTTTCTTGTCCTTGCATCGGTCCTGCAGCCGCCTCTCATAGCGGAGGTGACAGTCTTTGAACCGGGTTTCCTGATACCCCTCATGGTCATGCAGAGATGCTCTGCTTCGATAATGACGCAAACTGACTTTGCATCAACGCATTCAACTATGGTATCTGCGATCTCTGAGGTGAGACGCTCCTGGAGCTGAGGCTTGCGCGACATCGTATCCACTATCCTTGCAACTTTGGACAGGCCTAAGATCTTACCGTCTCTGGGGATATAAACGACATGAGCCTTGCCGTGGAAAGGCAGGAGGTGATGCTCGCACATGGAATAGAACGGGATATCACCTATCAATATCATCTCGTCGTTACCGTCTTCGTGGAAGACCTTTATATCCTTGGATACATCGTGATGCAGACCTGAGAATACTTCGGCATACATTCTTGCAACTCTCCTGGGAGTCTCCTGAAGTCCTTCTCTGTCGGGGTCTTCACCTATCGCTTCGAGAATATCCCTTACGGCATTCTCGATCTTGGGAAGATCCATCTTCTGTCTGCTCTCTATCGGTATCGAATTGTCGTTTGCGTAATCGTACATTAATACTTATCCTTCCTGCTTCTCCAGATTCTTCCTGTATTCAAGGGGTGTCATGCCCTTTAGTTTTCTGAATGCGACATTAAATCTCTGAGGTGACGAGAAGCCTGACTGCACTGCGATGCTCGATACCTTGATCTGGTTATCTGCAAGCAGCTCGCAAGCCTTGTCTATCCTCTTCTGCATAAGGTAGTTCATGGGGCTTATACCCATCTCATCCTTAAATGCTCTCGTAAAATATCCCTGGCTTAAGAACACATAAGAGGATGCATCAGTAACCGTGATGCCGCTCTCGAAGTTCTCGTCCATATAATCCCTTGCGATCTGAACGAGCTCTTTGGCCTTGCCGTTCTTAACTCTTAAGGATTCCTCCCACTCTTTGTGCATCGCTCTTGCAAGATAGATCATAAGAGACATCGTAAGAGTGTGGATCAGAAATTCCTTTGCTGCGCCCATTCCTGCCATCTCGGCGACTATGGTCTCGGCAAAATAGCATATCTCCTTCTTCTCGGTTCCTGTAACGACAAAGAAAGGCTGCCTTGCCATCTCGCTGTCCTCGGTTACGCCCAGGTCTGCAAACTGCAGGAAGTTCTCAAGCGAGATCTGCGCCAGGAGTCCTGGGATCTGCATCGTGGGACCTGCGACATTAGACTGGAGCGAAGATGCGGGATCCTTCTTCATGCTCTTGAGCTCGCGGTCGTCGTGGACAAAACCGAAGTAGAGATTGAATATATCTGCCTTGCGTGACTTGATGACGAGCTTGTGCTTTACAAGGGGTCTTATTATGACGACCTTACCCTTTTCGAGAGTCATGACTTCACCGTTGATGGTGAGCTCTACCTTGCCATCTCTTAAGTACAGGAGCTCGTGGGAATTATGGTAGCTCGTCTCCGGCAGAGAAGCCGAAGTATCGTATGTATGCTCAATGCCTTCATATACGACAGGGATGATACCTGATGCGGATATGATGTCTTGTTCTATCTCGGGAAGCAGCTTGCTGAACATAATCCCTCCGTCAGACGAAATTAATGCTGTCTATATAGATTTCTCCTGCCCTGTCGGAGTCTTCTATGTAGATCTTGAGTGTATCTATCTTGATAGGGCCGTCTTCCTCGTAATCCAAGGTAAGCGTCTGCCATGTGAGCTGCTGCCTTATCTCAGCCTGACCGAAGCCTTCAACGATGAGCTTCTTTTTCTTCTGCTCGGGGTTGAATACGGTAAGGGTTATGCTGTTTCTTCCGTAGATCTCAATGGGCGCGAAAAGAGATGCATACTCGAGGCAGGGCTCGAAGCCGTACAAGGACTTGTCTGTCTCGTATCTGATCCTTAAGGATGCAGAGCCCGTGAGCTTATGCATGTTGTCTACCGAGATAACGCCGTTGCCCTTGAATGTCCTGTAGATCTTGAGCACTTCGAAGTCATCTTCGGGAGTCTTCTTACCTACAAAGTCCAATGAGTCACAATGCGTGAAGCTTAAGTCAGGAGCAAAATAGCCTGCTTCCCTGTCGAATCTGAAAGGCAGGATGGGAAGGCCTTCGCCGTTCTTGAGCGTCGCGTCGTGCGGGAAAGGCGTAAAACCGTAAGTGATGCTTACCGGCTCTTCGATATCGTCTCTCCAGACCATTACGCACATACCGTAAAGGCTCTTGGCGTGAGCGGGATAGAATATGCGGTCTTCGCCTGCAATGGCAAAGCCCGGGATCTCGGATGAAGCATCTGAGACCTTAAGTCCGCTTCCGAGGTTGGAGAATCTTATTATCCTCTTGTTGCCTGCGATCTCAATGTCGTTAGGCTCAGGTGAGGACTTACTCATCTTGGGCGAGAAATGGATGCCCAGAGCGATCGTTGCAAGTCTTGAGCCCAAGACGAAGGATATCGTCTTGTCCGGCAGGAGAAGATCGTGCAGGGATACAATTCCCGAAGGCATCTGGAGCATCTTCGTAAATGCGACTATATTCTCGTTGAATTCCAATACGCCATAGGGGTTCTCAAAATCGACATCGCCCGGATGCATAGCGGCAAACAGGATAGAAGGCATCGAATCGTCGTCAAATACCTGCTTGGGCTCGAAGGTCGATGCGAGGGTCGTAAGAAGTCCCATGAGAAGAAGATCGTATCTGTCAAACTTGAGCTCGCCCTTGTTGGGAGAGAAGCAGAAACCTCTTACGGGAAGGTCCTTGAGAGGATAGATCTTTGTACGATACAAAGTGGACATACGGAACTTGGGGCTGATGTAATTCTTGTTGTCGCTCTCGATATCCCGCTCCTTAGTGACCTTCTCCGACTTCTCGGTAAGAAGATCGAAGTCTAACTTCTGGGCGCTGCTGAAAGAGATGTTCTCCTTGTGGCCCTTGGAGGAATTGAGACTGCTGTCATCGGATATAGGGAAATCGATCTCGAGCGGCTTTATGTCGTCAGGGTCTTCACCCTTGAGACGCTTGAGCTCGTCAGCCTTGGAGATATCGATATCTCCGCTCTCACCTGAATGCTTGATCTCTTCTTCGAGCTTATCTGCCTGCTGTCTTCTTCTGTCTATCGCAAGAAGCTCCTTATAGCCTTCCGGCGTAAGATAGAGTCCGTTATCCGCGAGCATATCCTTGAGCGCGGGAACCTCATCCATCGCTTCGGGAGAGATCCAGTTTAAGATGGTGGAATCGTCGTATGAGAGGTCGACGACACCTACGGGATATGAGATCTGATCACTGAGTGAATATGCAAATGAGAATGCGGTAGAAGATACCATGGAAAGTTCATTAGTATCCGTTACCTTGATCCAGGAAGCGCTGCTAAAACCTTCCTTGGGCTGCTCGGGATATACTGTCTCGCCTTCCTCGAGTCCGCTTCTTGCGGGCGCGAAGAACCTCAGGAAATTCATTACCTTTCTCTTGAGAGGAGCCTTGCCTGCGCTTGCATCCTTCATGGGAACGGAGAGGAAATCGGAGCCTAAGAATACCCATACGTCTCCGCATCTTATATCGTTTAAGATGAGCTGGTCTGTAAGGCACTTGAACGTGAATGTATATGCGTCGCCTGAAGCCTTGTATGCAGGCATATTGAACGAGAAATCGCCTTTGGAAGTGGTAGTCGTCTCAAGGCTTAAGATGTTACCGTAATCGGTATCGAGCTTGGAGACCTTCCTTCCGTCAGTCGGGTCTTTGGTTACCTCAAAAGTGATAGTAGCCGAAGGTGCTGCCTTACCCCTTATTACAAGAGGAACATTCTGCTGGAAGACAGCTTTACTGGTAAGCCAGCCCGGTAATCTAATAGAATTGTTCTGCATATTTGACCTCGCCACCCTATTATTAGCAAATTATATTATACAATAAAAAGGATATCTTTTCAGACATCGGCGACAATTACTTTGAGGCCCTTCTTCCTGCAGCCTTCGAGCACTTCCGTATCGGCGCCCGAATCGGTTACCAGACAATTGATGTCATCGGTCTCGATAAAGTTGGATACAGAGTCAAGACCAACCTTTGTAGAGTCGACGAGAGCGACTATCATGCGGGCACGCTCGGCACATATCCTCTTGAGCTCGAGCTCATAGAAGTTGTTGCCCGTAAGTCCCGATTCCACCGAAAAGCCGTTGCCTGATACAAAGTAGATATCGGCAGAGAGCCTTCCTATCATCTCCTTACAGGATATGCCTTCTATCGCACCCGAATGCGGGCGGAGCATTCCTCCGATTATAATTATCGTCTTGAAGCAGTTATATCTCTGAAGCTCCATCGCGGTATGGATACCGTTGGTCACGACGGTTACGTCCTTTGCATTCTTGAGGAAGGGAATCATGTGGTAAGTCGTAGAGCTTGCATCCATGAAGATCGTGCTGCCGTTCCTTACGAGCTCTGCAGCCTTCCTGCCTATCGCGGTCTTGAGATCTACATGTGTTACCGAACGGACCATATAGTTCTCGCCTGCATTAGGTCTCTTGCTCTTAGCGGGAAGCTTGATACCGCCATGGTATCTTACGATGGCGCCCTCGTGCTCTAACGCTCTGATATCGGTCCTTATGGTAGCGCCGGTAACGCCCAGGCGCTCAGAGAGATCGACAGTCTTGATGTCCTTCTCTTCATCCAATATATCGAGTATCTGTTTACGTCTGTCGGGATTATTCATGCTCGGATTTTATCAAGTGAAAATTTAGGTGTCAACTTGTTTTTCATTTGAAGGTCAGACGCTTATCTGGAAATGCTGGTAATCCTTAGGTGAGGACCAGCTCCCTCCCCATGTCCAGCCATACGACGTAAACAGCCTGTAGGCTTCATCCGAGGTAGTTATCACATGCGGCATGTCAGAGCTTCTGCCGGACACATAATCCGCTGCATTCTCATGTGAAAATTTGGGACTTCCGTCGCTCCTGTAAGTGACATAGGGATTTTGCTGGGGATTGATATCTATAGCAAGGCCCAAAGCGTGCTTGGAGAGATTGCCGCCTCCTGTTGCCGCGCGGTAGCAAAAGGCCGAAGTATTGTTATGGTCTATCGAGTTCCAGTCAGAGCCCGAAGCATCGCCGGTCCAGTAATCGTCTATAAGGTGCATCTTCTCGATCTGATACCCGTCAGCGCAAAGCTGTTCGAATATCTCAAGCACATCGTCTGCAACGGCCTTATTTACGATCAGCTCGCCTACCTGGTACTCGCCGTTGAAATTGACATGCAAGAGTTTCAGATATCTCAGATCTGAAAGTTTTATATTGCTGTTATCGACATAGGACTGTCCATATATCCTGCTGTAGACAGCTCCTCCCTCTTCTATTTCATATGAAACGAAATACTGCCAGAGGTTGTCTTCATCTATATATTCATCCCCTATTACGTCTCCTGCGCTGTAATCAGCAAGGCTTGTAATGAACGTTGGCTCGGGTGTAGGAGTCGGCGAAGGCGTTGCGGTAGCAGTCGGAAGAGGCGTTGCAGAAGGTCCTAAGCTGGGTGCAAGAGCTGTTGTCTGCGTTGTAGTTTCAGAGTTTTCAATTGAAGAACCAGAGGATTCAGATATTGCAGAACTCTCACCCGGAATAAGTGAATTAAGAGCGCCTTCCTTAACAAGCGCGGTAACACCTAAGGACAAAAGAGCTACGACCAGCACTGCGCTTATAACGAACATCGTATTCTTCTTTATTCTCTCTTCACGTTGTGTCTGTTTGCTCTTGCGCATGGAAATGAAATCCTTTTTCAATATTTTTCTTTACAGTTTCACATTATAGCAATTGTTCTTGGCAAGACAAAATCTCAACATTCATATTAAAGAGTTGTTTTGGCTTACTTTGCGATATAATTAGATTATATGCTTAAGGAGGGCAAGGCGCATGGCGATAATCACCATCTCAAGGCAGAACGGAAGCCTCGGCGACGAGATCGCTTCAAGTCTTGCCCAGCGCCTGGGGACCACTGTCATATCGAGGCAGTATGCCTTAGAGAATTTCTTCGGAGAGATAACTCCCGGAGCTTTAGACAGACTTAACGAGAGCGCTAAGTTCTTCACTTCAAATCTTCCCGGAAGCAACAGGACATATGCGGATATCTTAGTAGAGCGCATCAGATCCCTTGCTGCCAATTCAGACGAGCAGAGCCTTGTAATGCTCGGTATGGGCGGATGCGTAATGCTCAGCTCGCACCCTGAGGCGGTCCATATAAGAGTAACGGCATCCGCTGCTTCAAGAGAGAGGGTAATCTCCAGAAGATACCGCATCTCCCCCGAGGAAGCCGCTGAAGTAATATCGAGATCCGACCGCAAGCACAAGAGGTTCGTTCAGACCCTTTTCGCAAAGGATGTAACAGATCCTACCCTGTACGACCTTATCCTCAACACGGACCGCTTAAGCGTGGACGAATGCGTTGACGGCATAATGGAGATCGTAAGAAAGCACGACATAAAGGACCATCTCACTCAGGAGAGTGCGCAGGGCAAGACCTTCGACCATCAGACAAAGACTGCGGTCTTCAAGAACGAGACCGAGAAGGAATTTGCCGGAATACTCGATATGTACGGCATAGAGTGGCTTTACGAGCCCAAGACCTTCCCTGTCAAATGGGATTCGGAAGGCAATGTAACTATGGCTATCTCACCTGATTTCTATCTTCCGAGGTTTAATCTCTATCTCGAGCTTACTACGATGGATCAGAAGTATGTAACCAAGAAAAACAAGAAGATGAGGCTCGTAAGAGAGCTTTATCCCGGCACGAATATCCGCATAGTATATAAGAAGGATTTCCAGGAGCTCATAGGAAGATTAGGACATCTCCCGCCCCCGGATAACGCTTAAGGAGGAGTTATGGACAAAGGAAACTTACCCCAGGCTCTGGGTGCAAGCAAAGTCATATACAGCAAGGAGCAGATAGATCAGAGGGTAAAGGAACTAGGCGAGCAGATCACCCGAGACTTCGAGGGAAAGGACCTTGTGGTAATCGGAGTTATCAAGGGAGCTCTTTATTTCCTTTCAGATCTTACAAGAGCCATAGACCTCCCCATCAAGGTTGACATGATCGGCTTTACCAATATCCCCGATACCACTTCCCTTACCGGCATAGTCAAGATAATCAAGGACATAGACATAGATATAACGGACAAGCATGTCCTCGTGGTTGAAGACGTCATAAGGACAGGCCTTACCACCGCATACATAATCCAGAACCTCGAAGCAAAGAGACCTAAGGATGTTACGCTTTGCTCACTTCTCGTAAACCCAGACAGGATCCTCATGACGATCCCGGTCAAGTACACAGGCTTTGAGATCAACGATCAGTGGCTGGTCGGCTACGGCTTGGACAGGGATGACATCGGAAGGAATCTCCCCTACATCGCACAGATCAAAAAAGATAAGTGAACTGATCCCAAAAGAAACATCAGAATAATACAGACAAAAAAAAATCCCGTTGACCTGAATCAACGGGATTCTTAAATTTGCTCCAGCGAACCAAAATTCAATTTTTGCTTCCGTCCGTCATCGACCCTTTGTATTACGTCCTAACCCGAGCTCTATGTGATATCGTTACAACTAACTGACTTGCTGTAACTATCAATCACACCGTGCAACTCATGTCTCCCTTCGCCGAACGTTACTGCTATTCGATTCAGGTAGTTACTCTCTTCTCATCACGAGTCAGATAGTAACTTCGGTAGCTTGGTATCGGCTACTCGGTTTGCACGAACCGGTGTACAATCAAGTTACGGCTACGGCTCATCTCTGTCGGCGGTGACATCTCACCGGCTCGCGATCCGATAACCGAATCAACTAATTGTTACAACCTGCAGCTTGTATGCCGTAGCACCGTGAGCTGCCAGCTCGTCTTCCCGTGGCATTCTGATCTTAAGCTTCGTTGCCACCTTCGATTATATTCTCCGGCTTCGTTTCTTCGGCTTCGCCATCAGCTTCTACACTGTGGTTCTTCCCTGCGCCACCTCGACCATTGCTTAGGGCGGTCTTCCCGGGTTGCGGTTGCTATTGCTTCCGTATTCCCTGGAGCTATCTTAATAATACTTGCCTGCCTGGAAATATACAATAAGACAAGAATGCCAAATGAAAATCATTTCATTGTGCATTTTGTCAGATTTGCACAAGAATTTGTGCATTGTATAATAGAATAGTTGGGGTTATTCAACAAAAGGAATTACAAAAGAGCTCCCAACTGCGTATATCCCATTGAAACCAATACAGTAATTACGGTCATTATTATGCCTGCGAGTAATACTCCCAGTAGTACTGCCGTTACGCTCTTCTTAAAACCGAAGTCCAGGAAGGATGCTGCGAGAGTACCTGTCCATGCACCTGTACCGGGGAGCGGGATACCTACAAATAAGAGGAGAGCTACGAATACGCCTCTGCCTGCTTTGGATGTGAGCTTTCTTCCGCCCTTCTCACCCTTCTCGATACACCACTGGCAGAACTTACCTATAAACTTCTGATCCTTGCCCCACATGAGGAACTTCCTTGCAAAGAAGTAGATAAAGGGTACTGGTACCATATTACCGACTACGCAGACTGCAAGACAGATATATGTATTGAGCCCCATGGATCCGCCGATCGGCACAGCTCCCCTGAGCTCTACGATAGGCACCATGGAAATAAGAAAGACTATAAGGTAATTCAAAAGATTCTTCATTAAGTATTACTCCGGATCTAAAAGTTCAGATTTCTTCTCGCGTGACATAAGAGACTGTGCGACTTCCTTTGCATCAGCACCGTCAAGTATCTGAGCTACCGCACTTACCAAAGGTACCTCTACATTGTAACGGCTTGCAAGCTCCAATGCTGCGGGAATGGCGTTGACGCCTTCAACTACCATCCCTACCTGCTTGATCGCTTCGTCAGGCTTAACGCCCTTGCCTAAGAGCTTGCCGCATCTGTTATTTCTGCTGTGCTCGCTCGTTGCCGTAACGATAAGATCGCCCATGCCTGCAAGGCCTGAGAAGGTCTCTTCCCTGCAGCCCATCTTAAGCCCCAAGTGCTTGATCTCTACAAGACCTCTGGTCATGATACCGGCTCTCGCGTTATCGCCGTAACCGAGACCTGCCGAGATACCTGCCGCAAGAGCGATTACATTCTTAAGCGCTCCGCAGATCTCAACACCCTTAACATCGGTATTTGTATACACGCGCATATAGGAATTTGCAAAGATATCGGCAACCGCACATGCGATGTCCTGATCTTCGCAAGCGGATACTATGCATGTAGGCATATCGCAAGCTACTTCTTCTGCATGTGTAGGGCCTGAGAGAGC
>JAIKWA010000118.1 GCA_024685135.1 Saccharofermentans sp. | reverse complement strand
GAAGTGTAGTAAACTTCGAGAGTTGCGAAGATCTCCTCTGTAGGATAGTAGTAAACGTTGCCGGATACCTCGGGATCGAGCATAGCCTTAGCCTCTGTGTTAGGTGTTGAGTAACCTACATACTCGCAGTTCTCGAGAGCGATCTGAGGATCGTACATGAAGTTGATGAACTCCATTGCGCCCTCGTAGTTCTGGCAGTTTGTAGGAACGCACATCATGTCTACAGACCAGTTGGAGCCTTCGGGAAGAACATATCTTAAGTCGATATCTGTATTGCCGAGCTCCTCGATCCTGTCGAGCATAACGATGTGGTCACCGGACCATGCGATGGATGCGGCAAGCTCGCCGGATGCCATCTTGTCCTTGAGGTTATCTACGCCGTAAGCGGGGCGCAGATCTGCCTTCTGACGGATGAGAAGGTCTAATGCCTCCTGAAGCTGAGCCTCGTCCATTGTGTTGATGGAATAGCCGAGGTAGTTAAGAGCAGCGCCTATGGACTCTCTCATTGAATCGTACATACCGATCTCGTCAGCATTTGCTTCGTTGAATAAGATGTCCCAGATGACTGCGGGATCTGTAGTACCCTCGGGGATAGTGATCTTATTTGCATCGTATACGAGACCTACCGTGCAGTACAGATAAGGGATAGCGTAATCCAATACTGAATCTGAGATCTCCTTATCGTCTGTATATGTGAAGTTCTTGAACATAGGATCCATGTACTTCTCAACATTGGGGAGCTTTGTCCAGTCTACTTCCTGGATCCAGTCCTCCTCGATGAGACGGCATACCATGTACTCGGAAGGGATGATGACATCGTAACCGTTCTCAAGGTTGGGATACATTGTCTCATTTGTCTCGAAGGTACGGTATACGACCTCGTACTGAGGGAACTGTGCTTCGAACTTTGAGATGGTGTCCTCAGCGATATATTCACCCCAGTTGTAGATAACAAGCTTCTGCTTGCTTGAGCATCCTGCGCCAAAGATCATGACAGAAGATGCCATCGCGATTGCCGTTACGGCAGATACGATCTTCCTTACTTTTGTGTTCATTGATTTACTCCTTTATTCTTACGTTTAATTGAAGACAGATTTGAGAGGACCATAAGGATCAGCACCGCACCGAACATAAGCGTCGTAAGCGCATTCATCTTCGGGTTGACGCCGAGCTTGGCCATTGAATAGATCATCATCGGCAGTGTCTGTGTGTAACTGTCAACGTTGAAGTTGCTTATGAGATAGTCGTCTATGGACAGTGTGAATGTCAGAAGGAGCGAGGATAAGATGCCCGGCATTATCTCGGGGATTATGACGAGTCTCAGAGTCTGCAGTCTCGTAGCACCGAGATCCATGGCAGCCTCAGCAAGGCTCCTGTCGAGCTGCTTGATCTTGGGGCTTATGGACAGGATGGCAAACGGAACGCAGAGCGCTATGTGAGCCATTATGAGCGTGAACTCGCTCTTGCGCACTCCGAGGAAGGCGAATAAGAGCATGAACGAGATACCCGTAACAAGATCCGGCATGACATTCGGGATGTATGTGAGGTTCATTATAAGACCTGCAAGCTTCTTGCCGAGATATGAGATGCCGAGTGAAGCGAATACCGCAAATACCGTGGAGCAGACAGATGCTATGGCAGCCACCTTGAGCGTTACGAGCAAAGAATCCAAGATGCCCGAGCCGTCAGAACCCTGGAACAGACTCTTGTAGTTATCCAGAGTAAATCCGCCCCAGATAAAAGACTTCGGAAGGCTGTTGAACGAATAGATGATGAGTATCGCGATCGGCAGATATATGAATACCAGAACGAGCACGAGATAGAGGTTGGGTATAAAACGCTTGATGTGTCTCATAATGCCATACCTCCGCCTTCTGCTTCTTTATCCTGGCCTCTTAAGATACCCATGGTGATGAGTACGAATATGAGCAGCAGCAAGGATAATACATTGCCCGCCTGATTGTATGTCGAGCTCTCGTTCAATATGAAGGACTGAACGGTGTAGCCGATGGTAGACTTTGAACCCTCGTTGATGATATCGGGGATCATGTAGAAGGTAAGAGACGGCATGAATACCATCTGTATTCCCGATATGACGCCCGGAAGAGACAGAGGGAATATGACCTTTGTAAAAGTCTGAACACTATTGGCACCGAGGTCTAAGGATGCCTCACTGAGGCTTGAGTCGATCTTTATAAGTACCGAATATATAGGCAGTATCATGAACGGCAGGAAGTCATTTGTCATGACGAGCTTGGTCACGATATCTGCGAGCACTTCACTCTTGAGGAACAGGATGGGATCTTGTATAAGTCCCGTGCTCGTAAGGAATGTATTGAGCACGCCCGTCTCGCTGAAGAATGCTCTCCATGCATAAGTCCTGAGCATCGTGTTCATCCACATGGGAAGAACGAAGAGCATGAGCAGTCTCGTGCCGTTCTTATGCATTCTCTTTGCAGAAGATGAGAGTATATATGCGACGGGGTAACCGAACAGAAGGCAGCCTATCGTCGTCCAGAGAGCATAATCGAGGCTTCTCAGGAAGATAGACAGGTATTCCTGCAAGGTGACTTCGAAACCATAGAAAGTAGTCGTTACGACCTTGTTCGCAAAAAGGACTTCAAAGCCTGCGGGAGTGAATTCATATCCGCCGCCTGCAGCCTGCTTGAAGAAAGCTCTGAAGAATATGAGGGCGAGAGGGAGGATGGTAAATAAGACGATCCATACCATATAAGGATATGAGAAGATCTTGTAGTTCATCCTGAGGTCCAGCGCGCCATACAGGCAGAAGCATATGCCGATAAAGAGGATAATGACTAAGATATTGCCCGTAAGTGTCTGCGAGACCTTGAGCCTCTCGGGAGTAAGATTATTGCTCTTTATCATCTCCTCAGATACCATCTTGGATACCGTGAGTACATGGAGCGCGATCCTTGCGACAAAAAGAGCAAGGACACTAAGACAGCCGATCCTTCTCATGACCTTACGGTCGGAATAAAGGGGATAGCTTACTGCAAGAGTAAGGGCTGCAACGGAAACTACGATCGTTAAGATAAACATCCAGACTGCAAAATGCTGGAAGTTAAGATCTACCGCACCGTCCCTTATGGTCGTATAGAACCTGGGGTTTATAAGGAGCGTGAGAAGCGAATAGCATCTTTGGGGCACGTACTGAACATAGAGTTCGAACATGGGGATAAAGATGGAGACAAACGAGAAGATCGCCGCAACGATCATGACCATTGCAAACGGCGGCATCATCTTGTATCTAGCCTTGAGTTCGGCCATTACTTGTTATCCTCCGCGTCTGTATCTTCTGTTTCCTCTTCGCTCTTGCCCTTGATGCCGTATGAACCGTAATCGGGTGACATCTCGGACCTTCTCATTATCTGGATATCGTCGGGATCGACATAAAGACCTACTCTTCCGCCGACCTTGACGGGATCTACGTTGTGGACCATCCAGCAGATGCCGTTGTCGGATCTTACGATGATCTCGTAGTGAACGCCCTTGAAGACGATGGACTCAACGGTGCCGTTGATCCTGCCCTCTTCTTCTGTACCGACATAGAAGTCCTCAGGTCTTATTACCATATCGACCTCATTGTCCTCACCCTCCTTGAACTCAGGGAAGAGAGGGTCAACGCAATTGAATACGATGCCGTCTGAGAATCTTACTTCAAAGTCCTTATTCATGTAGCCCGGGATGATGTTTGACTCACCTATGAAGTCTGCAACATAAGCATTCTTGGGCTCGTTATATACATCTATTGGTGTGCCGATCTGCTGTATTACGCCGTCCTTCATGACGATTATCGTGTCAGACATCGTAAGTGCTTCTTCCTGATCGTGGGTTACATATACGAAGGTGATGCCGAGTTCTCTTTGCATCTGCTTGAGCTCGATCTGCATCTCCTTACGCATCTTGAGGTCCAACGCTCCCAAAGGCTCGTCCAGAAGGAGCACGCGGGGACGGTTTACGATAGCTCTTGCTATCGCAACTCTCTGCATCTGGCCGCCGGAGAGCTGGTCGATATATCTCTGGCCGTAATCGCCGAGACCTACCGTCACGAGAGCCTTCTTGACTCTCTGCTCGATCTCCTTCTTGTTGACCTTCTTGATCTTGAGACCGAAGGCAACGTTATCGAATACATTGAGGTGCGGGAACAGAGCATATCTCTGGAATACCGTGTTGATGTTCCTCTTGTGTGCGGGAACCTTAAGAAGGTCCTCGCCTTCAAAATTAACGATACCTGAATCAGCGGTCTCGAAGCCTGCAATGATCCTTAATGTCGTGGACTTACCGCAGCCCGAAGGGCCGAGGAGCGTTATAAATTCGTTATTCCTTATATAAAAGGTTATGTCCTTCAAGACCTTGGTCCCGCCATAACTCTTGTTGAGATTCTCGATCTCTATAATGTGTTCTCTTCCCGTATCGTCAGGGAGGATCTGCTTATATGCCATATTTATACCTCGGTAAAGTTATTCTCGATATCAGAAGCTGGGCGGAGACGATATCCATATCACCTTGACCGGTCTCGTCCCGCGGTTTTCTATGTGGTGCGGTTTGTTCGCAACAAAGTAGAAACTCTCACCCTTCCTTGCCGGGTACTCGTCATCTCCTATGCAAAGCGTCGCAGTACCGTCTGCTATATAACCGAACTCCTCTCCCTCGTGCGGATTATCGGGATACGTCGCTCCGCCGGGCTCGATGGTCACGAGGATCGGTTCCATCTCATTCTTCTGGGCGTTCGGGATAAGCCATGTTGTATCGTTCTTTAAGTCGCTGTCGTGCTTGACCGAATAGTCCTTCTTCCCGAAAACGACTCTCTCCGGAGCATCCTCCTTGAAGAAGTGGGCAAAATCCGTTCCTAAGGCATCCAATATATCCTTGAGCGTCGCTATCGACGGGGACGTCATATCGCGTTCGAGAAGCGAGATGAAAGCCTTGGAAAGCTCGCATCTGTCGGCTAATTCTTCCTGCGTAAGTCCGTTCTTGAGCCTCAGGTTCTTGATCTTTACACCGATATCCACAGACAAACTCCTGTTTAACTTATAGTTTAGTATTGCTTTACTCTACAGAAATGCGATTATACTATGGACTAAACTCCTTGTAAAGTATTTCTAAACTACAAATTAGGTATGGCTTTATACTTGAAATATTTTTGTCAAAAAGTATAATATTTTTATTAAATTTGTTTTATCAAATGGTTAATTTAACAAGAG
>JAIKWA010000020.1 GCA_024685135.1 Saccharofermentans sp. | reverse complement strand
CCGCCGGACTGCTTCTTGTGCTTACCCTGAACCTTGACCTTCTTGCGGATGGTCTCACGATAAGGAACCTTGAGCTGGTCTAATTCACAATCTACGTTATATCTTGACTTGAGCTGAGATACGAGGACCTTGAGCTGCATATCGCCGATACCTGAGAGTACCATCTGCTTTGTCTCGGGGTCTGTCTCAACAGTGAAGCATCTGTCGCCGTCTGCGAGCTTGGCAAGACCGGAGATGATCTTCTCTTCGTCGCCCTTCTTTGTGGGCACGATGCTCTTGGAAAGGCATGTTGAAGGGAACTTGATCTTAGGCATCTCGAGGATACGCGCACGGTCGCAGAGTGTGTCGTTTGTATCTGCGTCTGCGAGCTTTGTAGCTGCACCGATATCACCTGCAGTAACCTTATCTGTTGCGATCTGCTCCTTACCTCTTAAGTAGAACAGGCCGCCGATCCTCTCGTCTCTACCCTTTGTTGCGTTGTAAACGGTTGAGTTTGCACGCAGTGTACCTGCATTTACCTTGAAGATACTGATCTTACCTACGAACGGGTCGGAGATAGTCTTGAAGATGAATGCTGCCATGGGATCTGAGATCTTGCATGTAACGTCCAATGTACCGCCTGAAGGAAGTGTAGCCGTAAGAGCGGGCTTCTTGCCTGCCGGAGGTGTATCCTTGGCGATGCAGTTGAGGAGGAAGTCGATACCCCAGTTCATGAATGCGGAACCGCAATATACCGGGTGGAGCTTACCTTCACGGAAACCTACGTGTACACCGTGACGGAACTCGTCCTCGGTGAATGCTTCGCCTGCAAAATACTTCTCCATGAGAGTATCGTCTGCAACAGCTACTACCTGGTTTACTCTGTCCTGGAGCTCATCTACTCTGTTTGCATATTCAGAAGGGAGTTCGTATTCTTCGAACGCACCTGTCTTGTCGTTGATAGAGAAGGCCTTACGGTTCATTACGTCAACGATACCCTTCATCTTGCCGTCTTCCATGATAGGGAAGGAAAGCGGGATAACGCTGTCGCCGTAACGGTCCTGCATACGGGATACAACGCCTTCGAAGTCAGCGTTGGGTTCGTCCATTCTGTTTACGAAGAACAGATAAGGAACGTTCTTGCCCTCGAGAAGTCTTATAGCCTTCTGAGAACCTACGGATGTACCGCCCTTTGCGGAGATCATGATAACGCCTGAATCTGCGACTCTCATACCGCTCATTGACTCGCCTATGAAGTCGAAGTCACCGGGAGTGTCGATAATGTTGATCTTGCTGTCCTTGTACTCGCAGCAACCGATCGAGAGGCTTACTGACATCTGGCGCTTGATCTCTTCGGGATCATAGTCCAGCGTTGTGTTGCCGTCAGTGA
Organism: Saccharofermentans sp.; assembly: GCA_024685135.1. Lineage (GTDB taxonomy): Bacteria > Bacillota > Clostridia > Saccharofermentanales > Saccharofermentanaceae > Saccharofermentans. The sequence continues at coordinate 60,308 of JAIKWA010000020.1, read as the reverse complement.
TCTTGCCCTGACGCGAAATAGCCTTGGTGTAGTAAAGAATAGCCTCGGCGAGTGTTGTTTTACCGGAACCTACATGTCCAAATAAAGCGATGTTGCGAATCTTGTCTGCGGAATATATTTCCATCAGTAAAGTCCTCCCTTCGGGTAAAAAATCAATAACTTTTATATTATAGATTATTTTATGTGCTATTTCTACAAAGGATTTACAATTGCGGTAAAAGTTTTTGTGCGTTTTCAAAAAGTAATGGCTGCCTCAGGGCAGCCATTGAAACTTGCATATATTTTGATCTGAATTACTTCTTCAGAGGTCTCTCGAAGATGAGGATGAGTCTGTCCTGCTTTGTGCTTGAGAAGCCTGCACTTCCAAGGCTTAAGCTTGTTGACTCTGATGAGCCGCCCAATGAAGAGATGAGCTTACCGCCGTCATCGTCGATGATCTGAACGAGTGTCCAGCCGTCCTTTGCCTTAGCGTCAAGGATCTTCTCGAGTTTCTTTGTATCTACCTCGGAAGCGCTGTTGTGATCAATAACCTCTACCGAGTAATCCTTAGGACCGGACTTAACACTGACAGCTCCGCCGCCTTCCTTAACCTTCTTCTCAAGTGCTGCTACAGATGATTCAAGCGCAGCAAGCTTCTTCTCAAGCTCAGCCTTCTCCATCTCGATCTCCTTAATCTTATTATCTTTCTCCTCGATCTCGGCAAGCATCTTGCCCTTGTCGCTCTCTCTTAAAGCAGCTTCCTTGAGGAATACTGACTGCTTCTCTGCGTTGAGAACGATCTCCTGAGCCGCAGCCTCAGCAAGAACGGTTGCGTTCTTGGAGTCTTCGATTATGCGGTTAGCCTCATCGAGCTTACCCTTAAGACCGTCGATATCAGTCTGGAGTGTCTCCTGCTGCTTGTAATACTCTGTAAGCTGAGCCTCAGCTTCAGTCTTCTTGCTCTCGAGCTCATCAAGGTTCTTACGCTTCTCCTTGGTAAGTTCGTCTAATTCCTTCTGCTGTGCCTTGGAGGTCTTATCGAACTCGTCGATCTCCTTCTTGATGGCATCGCGCTTGCTCAAAGCTTCTTCAGCCTCAGCCATAACGCCCTTAGCCTGCTCTGTCATTGTATCGAGCTCAGCCTGAGCCTTCTTGTTGCGCTCCTCGAGCTCAGCGATGATCTGCTGCTTCTCGGCTTCTGCCTGGGCAATGAGCTGCTCCTTCTCTGCCAAAGCCTTGTCTCTATCCTTCTCAGCCTGATCTTTGATCTTGAGGGCTTCAGTTGCCTGCTCCATGGAAACCTTCTTGGATTCCTCGGCGATCCTTACCTTCTCTGCCTCAAAGTCAGCATTGAGCTTGGTGATCTTGTCTTCGCAATCCTTGATCTCCGCTTCTTTCTCTTTCTTAATGTTCTCGAAATTCTCGATGAATTCCTGAGCTTCCTTAGCCTGAGCGAGGAGTTCGTCACGCTTGCTCATGGCCTCGCCGTATTCCTTCTCAACCTGGATAGCGAGCTGCTCTGTCTGAGATCTTGCATCGCCCAAGATACGCTCCTGCTCTGCCTGAGCCTGAGCGATAAGGTCGTCGTGCTCCTTCTGAGACTTGGCACGGCTGTCTGCTTCCATGGTAGCGCACTCCTCACGGAGCTCGTCACGCTTTGTCCTTGCCTGATCGAGGTCTGCACGGATGTTCTCTACTGCCTGCTCTAAGGCGATCTTCTCGTCAAGCTTCTTCTTCTGTATCGTTGAAAACTCTGAATCGAGCTTAAGCTTCTCTGAATCAAACTTATCCTGAAGAGTATCGTACTCGCGCTGAAGTCTCTCTATGGATTCGAGGATCTTCTTCTCTTCTTCTGTACGCTTAGCCTCTGCTCTTGCTATGTTCTCCTGTTCCTTACGTTCAAGAACCTGTTGAGCTTCCTTTGTCGCTTCGTCGGTATTACCCTGGGAAGCCTTCTGGAAATCGTACTTACACATTGAACAACGGGCAACATTGTCACCCATCATTACTCCGCATACCGGACATTTCTTCATAAGTGAATACTCCTACCTGTTACTTACCGCCGTCTGCCACGGCAAAATTTCCATTACATTATACTCCACTGCTTAATATTTTTTTATATTGTCTATGCACAACAAATTTTAATGTTTTGTGAACATTTGCCAAAAGTGGACTTCGAGAGGTCGATTTTATTTAGGTTATTACCACTTTATGTTTTACATTATCAAACTAAAATAGTAGCAATAGTTATTTTTGGGAGGTGTAATATGACTAATATGTTTAAGAAGGTTGTTTCTTGCGTATTGTCCCTTGCGATGGTTGCGGGACTTGCTTCATGCAAGAACGAGACAAAAGATGCAAATAACACTGCAGTTGTAGGCATCACACAAGAGCCGTCATCCTTCGATCCGCATACTGTTGTTGCGGCAGGAGACAAGGAGCTTATCTTCAATATCTACGAAGGCCTTTATAAGTTCGACTCTACAGGCACGCTCAATCCCTGTCTTGCAACAGGCGTGGATATCAGCGACGACGCTTCAGTATATACATTCACGATCAGAGAGGGCGTTACATTCCACAATGGCGATACTCTCGATGCAGCAGATGTTGTATACTCACTCAAGAGAGCAGCAGGTCTCCTCGAAGGTTCTGACGGTACGGCTCTCGTATCAGAGCTCGATTCAGTAGCTTCAGTTGAAGCGACAGACGACGGCAAGGTAGAAGTTACTCTGGAGAGCGGCAACTCAGAGATGCTCTCATACTTTACTGTAGGCATCATCCCCGAAGGTTACACAGACTGCGAGACAGCACCTTGCGGCACAGGTCCCTTCAAGTTCGAGTCCTACACTGTAGCTCAGAGCGTAGTCCTCGTTAAGAACGAGAACTACTGGCAGGACGGTATGCCTTATCTTGATTCCGTTACATTCAAGATCTGTGCAGATATGGATTCCGGTCTCCTCGAGCTCCAGAACGGCACTATCGATATCTTCCCTTACCTCGACATGAACCATGCTCAGCAGCTCGATGCAGAGAAGTTCAACATCGAGTCCAACGGTTCCAACATGGTTCAGATCTTCGCTCTCAACAACAATGTTGAACCCCTCGATAATCCCGATGTAAGACGCGCTATCAACTATGCCATCAGCAGAGATAACGTTATCGACATCACAATGGGTGGCGCAGGCGAAGCACTCACAACAGCAATGAGCCCTGCAATGGGATCTTACTATGACACATCTTTGGACGGTTTCTATGCTCAGGATGTTGAGCGTGCCAAGGAGCTTCTTGCAAACGCAGGCTACGCTGACGGCTTCGAGCTTACCGTAACTGTCCCTTCCAACTACCTCATCCATGTAAATACAGCTGTAGAGCTCGCATCAGAGCTTTCTGCTATCGGCATCACGCTCACTATAGAGCAGGTCGAGTGGGCTACATGGCTCGAGGACGTATACGCAGGCAGAAACTACGAGTCAACAGTAATCGCTCTTACAAGTGACTACGCTCCTTACGATGTTCTCCAGCGCTATATCTCTGACTCAAGCGACAACTTCATCAACTATTCAAACCCTGATGTTGATTCGATCTTGAGACAGATCCCCACTATCTCCGACGATGCCGAGAAGACAGAGCTCTATCACGAGGTATTAGGTCTTATCACTGAGGATGCAGCTTCATGCTATCTCCAGGATCCGACAACGCTTACGGCGGTAAGCACAAGACTTGAAGGCTACAATGTATATCCTATGTATGTTCAGGATATGTCCACAGTAAAGCTTGCAGGTTAATTCACTTTTTACGCAAAACATATATAATAAACCTACTTAATAAAATAAGAGGTTTAAGATGACAGATAGAACGAGCAGGAATATAAGGTATATGGCAATAAAGCTCATCGAGCTGCTTGCCACCCTCCTGCTCGTTTCTTTTCTTACTTTTGCGGCTTTCTCGATAATCCCGGGCGATGCGGCCGGCGTAATGCTGGGTCCCACGGCAACTCCTGCACAGGTAGAGCACTTAAGGGCAGAGCTCGGGCTCGACCGTCCGATAATAGTTCAGTACCTTGACTGGCTCGGCGGAGTATTCACGGGTAATCTCGGCAATTCGGTCGCATATAAACTTCCCGTTATAGATCTCATAGCGCAGCGCCTGCCCGTAACTTTGGGCATGAGCCTTATAGCTACCATAATGGTCATACTGATCTCCTATCCTCTTGCGATATTGAGCGCAAGGAAGCCCGGCAAGGTCGGCGATCAGATATGCTCCTTCTTAGGGCATGTCCTCTTTGCGATACCGCCCTTTGTCTTATCTTTGCTCCTTATTATCTTTACGAGTAATGTCTTAAAGCTCGTAAGCGTAGGAAGGTATGCGCCTCCCTCGCAGGATTTCGGGCTTTATGTAACGAGCCTCATACTTCCATCATTTGCGATCGCTCTTCCCAAGATCGCGATGACTTTCAAGTTCATGAGATCTGCCATAATAGAGCAGAACAATTCGGAATATGTGAAGACTGCCAAGAGCCACGGCCTTGGCAATATCAAGATATTGTTCTCGCATGTGCTCCCCAATTCCAATGTATCCTCGATCACGATACTCTCGCTGGTCTTGTCGGATATATTAGGCGGAAGCCTTATAGTAGAGCAGGTGTTTAACCTGCCGGGTTTAGGAAGGCTCCTTCTGTCTGCTATTGCAAGAAGAGACTTCCCTCTTTTGTCAGGCATGGTATTCTACCTTGCCCTGATAACGGTCATCCTGTACTTCCTCGCGGATATCCTCGCAGGACTTGCAGATCCGAGAATAAGGCTTAAGTAGGTGTATATATGAGAGCAAAGAGATCATCTTCATCAAGAGCTTTCTATATAACCGGAGCTATATTGCTCGGCATTGTCGTGCTGGCCTTCCTGGTATCGCTCGTCTATACGCCTTACGACGTCAACATGACAGACGTTACGGCAAAGCTTATGCCGCCTTCGCCTGCGCATCTTTTCGGAACGGACAATTTCGGCAGAGATGTCTTCTCGAGAGTGCTTGCGGCATCCAAATACACGATATTCATATCCGTTGCAGGCGTACTCATCGCAGCCGTTCTCGGCATAGTAACGGGCCTTCCCGCAGGATACTACGGCAACATGACCGACAGGACGATAATGCTCTTCAATAACGCTATCATGTGCTTCCCCGGAATACTCCTCGCTCTTGTCGCGGTTGCAGTCTTCGGTCCTTCCATGTTCAATGTCGTATGGGCCCTGGGACTTGTTTTCGCGCCGACCTTTGCAAGGGTCGTAAGAACGGGCACGATCGAGATCAAGGAGCGTGACTATATAACGCATGCAAGGGTAATGGGCGTAAATCCCGTGAGGATAATGAGCTCGCACATCCTTCCTAACCTCATGCCGCAGCTTCTGCCTGCGACGGTAATAGGCCTTGCAAACATGACTTTGTTCGAATCGGGCATGAGCTATCTGGGACTCGGCGTGCAGCCCCCGGACGCCTCCTTCGGCAAGATGCTCGCAGACGCGCAGGCCTACATGACAGGTTCGCCGTGGCTCGTCATCTTCCCTGCCATGATGCTGATATTCTACATATTGGGACTCTACTTCATATCAGAGGGTCTTCGTGTGACCTTGAGCGGAGGTGAAGCATAATGCACGCTCCGAGACATACGCATATCCTCAAGGTACACCATTTATCGCTGAGCTTCCCGACCCGGAGAAACCCTGATCCCAGGCCCGTGTTAGACGACGTCGATTTCAGCATAAGAGACGGCGAGATCTTAGGCCTCATCGGCAATTCAGGCTCCGGCAAGACCATGACCGCCATGGCTATAGCAGGACTTCTCCCCGAGGGCGCTACGATAACAAACGGCTCTATTAAGTTCTGCGGCGAGGACCTCGTTACCATGAGCGCAAGAAACAGGAGGAAGCTCGCAGGCCGCGACATAGGCGTGATCTTCCAGGAGCCCATGAGCGCTTTGGACCCTCTCATGAGGGTCGGCAAGAACCTCGCTGAAGTCTTGGTCGCCCATGGCGAAAAGGACAAGGATCAAAGGCGCGAGAAGATCTGCTCGATGCTTAGGACCGTAGGCTTCGAAGAGCCCGAGGCGATAATGGAGCGTTACCCGCACCAGCTCTCCGGCGGCCAGAGGCAGCGCGTTCTCATTGCAGGCGCAGCGCTCATGTCCCCGAGGCTCCTTATCTGCGACGAGCCCACATCTTCTCTCGATACGGTTACGACGGTTCAGATCCTTGACCTTCTTAAGGAGCTGTGCCGCTCCATGCACATGACGATACTCTTTATCTCCCACGACCTGTCTGCCGTTAAGAATTTCTGCGACAGGGTAATGGTCATGAGAGACGGACGCATAATCGACAAGGATACAACGGAAGATCTTCTGACTCACCCCAAGAACGGTTATACGGCAGAGCTCCTTACCAATGCAAAATTAGACCCGAGGCTCTTAGGTCTCGAGAGGGCAACCGTTGACTATACGGCGAGCCCCATCCTCGTTACAAAGAAACTGAATGCGGGCTACGACAATTCGAGGTCTGTGCTTAAGGATGTAGACCTCAAGATCTACCCCAAGGAGATCTTAGGCCTTATCGGCAGCAGCGGCTGCGGCAAGACCACACTTACCAAATCCATCCTGGGCATAATCCCGCACACCGGCGAGATCAAATACAAAGACAGCCATATCGGCGCGGTATTCCAGGACCCGGTTAGCTGCCTTAACCCCGCACACACCGTAAGATGGCATCTGACAGAGCCCATCAAGGCCGCAAAACTCAAGCTCACCAAGGAAGAGACAGACAGACGCGTTCTGTCCTCGCTTGCTCAGGTCGGACTTGACGAGAAGTATTTAGACAGAAGGCCGAAGCAGCTCTCCGGCGGTCAGAGACAGAGGATCGCGATAGCGATGTGCCTTATCTTAAACCCCAAACTCATCGTTGCAGACGAGCCCTTCTCATCTCTCGATGCAAGCTCGCAGGCAGAGATATTGAAGCTCCTTACGGATATCAACAGAGAACAGGGCACCGCCTTCCTTCTCATCACGCACAATATCCATGTCGTAAGGCAGATAGCTCCGAGAGTCGTGGTAATGGACGACGGCAAGATCGTAGAAGAAGGCCTTACGGGCGATATACTTACTTCCCCCAAGTCCAAAGCCGCTATCAAGCTACTCTCCTGCGAGAAGGAACTCCACGGATTAAATTAAGAAAGGCTGCCCGGAACGAGCAGCCTATCTCAAGGGTGATCTATATAAAGTGAGGTCACTTCAATAGCTATTTAAATTGTATTATTCGAATAAGAACAAATCTTGCTTAAATTGTTGGTTCTTTATAACTAATCTGTTAATTCAAGTTTAAGTTAAAGGTGTTGGACAGATACGAGATGTCTGAGCTGTTGAGCGTGATCGTATTGCTGTTCCAGATATCGTGTATGCCGCCTACTACCCACTTTTGAGAGATGTTGGACATTGTGTATGTACCGCTGCTGTTTCTGGTAAGGTCAAAGGTACAATTGTTGTTCCATCCCTGGCTTACGGTTACTGTCGGGTTGTCAGATGAGGAGATCCTGACAACGCCTACGTTTGAATCCGTACCGCTGACTGTAGAAGATGTGGAAACCGTTCCGGATGAGTTGGAAGAGCCACCACCGCCTGACGGCGCCTTCGTGGTCTCCGGTATCGGTGTTGCCGTCGGAATAGGAGTCGGGGTAGCTGTTGTTGTAGTTGCCTCCGTCTCTTCTGAAGATGCCGATGACTCTACTGTTGATTCCTCGGATGCGTCCGTAGGATCGGGAAGCTTTGTCTGCACAGGCGGCACGTACTCATTGCTCGCGTTGAACTGGTTGATGCCTGCAATAGCCTCGCTCTCAAAATTCTGAGCGCCTGCAGACAGTTCTGCCGTCTTCTCCTGATTCCTTCTAAGTGAAACGATGATACCAATGGTACCGGCTGCTGCTACGATAACGATGATCGCTACAGTGATCATCATCTCGACGAGCGTGAATCCTCTCTTGTTTTTCATAATATAGATCCCCCTTCAGGATTAATAACTACATTATAGTTTTTATTGCCGCCTTGATTCAATCACAATCCCGCCTTGTTTTTTAAGTTGTTTTTACGAAACTGTTAAATCATTTTTTGAGCTTTGTTAACAAGCTCATTCCTGTCATTTGAGACCTGTCCCTGAAGGTACAGATCGAATAGAGCGCTTAATATCGTTCCTACCCCGGGGCCTTCCTTGATCCCGAGCTCTATCAGGTCTTTGCCGTTTATATTGAGCTCTGATACGCTAAACGCACATCCTTCATCCCGTAATTGCTGCTCTATGGCGCGCCTTTGCTCAAGCTCTGCCATCCTGCTTCTGCCGTATTCCGAGTGAGCGTTGATATCCGCCCTCTGAAGGATAGAAAGCTTAGCTAAGAACTCCTCATCCCTTCCTGCCATAAAGCGGTGGACATCAGATCTTACGGGGAGCACAAAGGTATCGTGCAGCCTTACAAGCTCCGTTACATGCGAGATGAACTCCTTAGGGCACTTAAGAGATGTGAGCACCGTTTCGGTTATCTCAGAAGACACCTCGGGGTGATGCTTCATGTGGCCTCTGCCGTTCTTATCGATATGAAAGCACGCGGGCTTCCCCGTGTCGTGGAAAAGAGCTGCGGCCGCGAGCTCCTCGTCTCTTAAGGCTCTCGCTGCTTCCCCTTCTGCTGCAAGCGGGATGCCGTCTAAGACCTTGAGGGTATGTTCTAACATATCGAGGTCATGGTATTTGCTCTTCTGATCGAAGCCCTGCATCTGTTTGAGCTCGGGAAGAATGAGGCTCAATATATCGACATTGTCCCTTATCGCCTTGGAGGCATAAGGACACCTTAACATGTATATGAACTCGCTCCTGATCCTCTCTTTGGATATGAGCTTCAGGTTTGCGGACTTATCTGCCATCGCCTTCTTTGTGGCAGGCTCTATCTCAAAGCCCAGGAGCGCTTCGAATCTGATGGCGCGCATTATCCTCAAGGCATCTTCTTCGAATCTTACTTCGGGGCAGCCTACGCATCTTATGATACCCTCGTCAAGATCCTTGAGTCCTCCCGTCAGATCCTTTATATTGCCGTCCTTATCTATATATAAGGAATTGATAGTAAGATCGCGCCTTAATACATCCTCTTCTATACTCCTTGTAAAGGTAACACCTTCAGGGTGCCTCGCGTCTTTATACTCGCCGTCTGACCTGAATGTAGTGATCTCTACATTGCCCTCCGGCAGGATCGCCGAGACCGTGCCGTGCTTTGCGGCCATGTCTACATACCTGATCCCTTTCTTTTCGAAAAGGGCTATAAGCTCGTCAGGCGTTGCGGACGACGCAAGGTCGTAATCGTGGGGAGTGTCTCCCAGGACCATATCCCTTACGGCTCCTCCGACCACAAAAGCTTCAAATCCCGCAGCATCTGCGAGATCCAAAATGTCTCTTATATAGTAAGGAAGCGTGTATGTTAAATTCATGGTCAGATTATAACAAAATGCATGCTAAAAAGTTTATAATCTGTTTTATTATAGTATGTATTGAGATGATAGTATGGAGGACCCCAAATGGATTTCGCGAGATTCCCTGACAGCATCGAGTCTGTCGTATTCGCTGACAACACAGCAACGATCAAGGCATTCTGCGGCAAAGAGACATACAAGCTCGCCAACGAATGCAAGGTAGTGGCAAACGATCCCGGACGCATGACGATAAAGCTCTCCTCACCTGCAAACAAGGTCATCAAGGTGAGTGTTCAGGTCCATAAGAACACCCCCAGAGCAAAGAAGACGACGATAGTAGATCTTCCCCTGACATCCAATGCAACCCTGGAACAGGTAAACGACGAAGTTATCTTCAAGAGCGGCACCTTGAGTGCATCTATCCCCCAGCAGGGACAGTTCGGCATCCGGTTCTCCTATTGCGGCAGCCCCATCCTTACGGGTAAGAAGAGAACCTTCTACCTCTTAAGAGACAGGATCGGCGCAAGGTTCGACCTTATGCCGGACGAGATCATCTACGGTCTCGGCAGTGCAGGCGCGAGCATCGCAAGGAGCGGTTACAGATCAAACGACCCCATCCCCTTCTATGTTTCAACGGAAGGCTTCGGTATATTCATCAACTCGGCAAAGCCCGCCAAGATCGACATCGGTTCGACTGCCATGTTCACTGACTTCAGCGTAGATACCAGCGAGCTCGAATTCGCGGTCATCGCAGGCGATTCAATGCCCGAGATCCTTCAGACATATGCATCTCTTACGGGCAATATGCTCGCACCCGATTGTGCCAATGGCGGTATCCCTTTGAGATTCGGCGCTGATTTCACCATCACATCAGACGATATCACAAACCTCATCACGAGCTTTACTGCTCAGGGCATAAGGATCAAGGAGATCTGGCTCGGCAATTCCTGGCACCCCGCATACGACATCACGGGCTTCCAGTGGGATCTTACGAGATTCCCCAATCCCGAAGGTCTCATGCGCATTATCCACGATGCCGGAATAAGATTCGGTCTGAGCATCTCACCCGTACTGTCGGATAACTCGCCCGACTTCCAGGAAGTCCTGGACTACGGTTATCTTCTTGGCGATAAGGAAGGTAATGCCGTTATACTCGATGTCGATGCAGGTAACTGCGGCATCATAAACTTAGGCGACCTCGTCGCAAGGAACTGGTTTACAAACCAGTGCGATTCGCTCCTGCATTCAGGCGTAGACTTCCTCGAATCGGATATCCCGGATCTGTTCACGGAGATAGAAGGTGCGGAGAATTTCCCTGAGATCCTTAACTCCACGATCCCTGAGTGCGAGATAAGGATGCATAGCAGAGGCTCAGTACTTGTCATGGCAAACGGCTACGGTACCGGCAACGGCAATGTTCCTTTTGCAAACCTCAAGGCAGTAGGCTACCCTACATATGCAACTCTTACAGACACCCTTAAGTCAGCGATCTCCCTGGGTCTGTCGGGCTTTCCTTCCGTAAATGTGGATGTTCCGTCATCTTCAACCTGTTCCAAGGATGTTTATATCAAGTATCTCCAGCTCGCTTTCTTCGCGCCTCACTTCAGGCTTAACGAGAGCCATGCCAAGATCACTCCGGATGGCATGGATCCTGAGATCTTCTCGATCTTAAAGAGCCTCAATAACATCCGCGAGAGCCTTATGCCTTATATCTACTCTGCAATAGCAGAGGGATGCAACTACGGTCTTCCTTCAATGAGACTTATGTCTATGGAATTCCCGACGGATATCTTTGCAAGGGGTGTTGAGAATCAGTATATGTTAGGTGACTCGCTCCTCATCGCTCCCGTCTTGAAGCCCGCTAAGAGCGTAAGAGCTTATATCCCTGCAGGCACATGGACAGACCTCATGACATACGAGACCATAAGAGGCCCCAGATATACAAGCCGCAATGTGGAGACAGGCAGCGTGCCGATCTATGTACGCCCTAATTCCGTTATCGCGACACGCACTCCCGATACGGGATCCGGCGATGTTTCGATGCTCGATAACCTGACCTTCACCTGCTTTGCATTAGAGGACGGACAGGTTGCCGCATGCGAGGTTTTCGAGGCCGGCATGAACCATTCAGGTCTCATAACAGTCGCAAAGGAAGGCAAGAAGATCACCGTTAAGACACAGCGCTTCGGCAAGAACAAGCGCATCGTGTTTGCAGGCATCAATAATGTCGTGTCATCCTCCGAATCCATCCCTGAACAGATGGCATACGGCACCATGATCGAATTTACATCACCGGAACTTATCGTTACTTTAGGTTGATCCTTCGTCAAAGAAACTGATCAGATCGGAAAAGTACTTATATCTTACGGGCTCGCGCTGGATCTCATGCCGGTAGGGCCCGTAATTTATTATCCGCACATCGGCCCTCTTTGCCTTCATTATGCTATAGACCTTGTTTACGCCCTTGCCGTAACTGCCTACAGGATCGCAGGTCCCGTAAGTTAAAAGGCATGGCTTTTTAGACAGGACAGCATATGCCTCGTCGCTCTGTATGAACTTTACTAACCTGAACAAAGCATTAAAGCCCCTGTTCGTGAAGGTGAAGCCCAGCATCGGATCTGCTGCATATCTTGCCACCTCTTCCTCATCAGTGGATATCCAATCGAAGATGGTCTTAGGGTGATGTATCTTGCTGTTATATGTACCGAAGGCAAGAAGGTCTATCCATTCTCCGCTGAACCTGCCAAAGCCTATCGTCGATACAAAGGAAGTAAGGGCGATCCCTATCCCCGCTGCATAATTCGCGCCCATCGTGGAAGCAAAGACGAACCTCTCGAAATCCGCCGAATACTCGGGTGCGGAGTAGATGGCCCTTGCAACAAAAGATCCCATCGAATGTCCGTATAGGATATATCTTGTATCGCCGAAACGCTCCTTGGCTTTCTTATGCATAGCCATGGTATCTGTCAGTATCTGCCTTGCGCTTGCTGCCGAATCGCCGAAGTGCCCCTTGGGCATACCGAGTTCTTTGTTAGCTTCGTAAGACTTGCCGTGCCCCATCATGTCTATACCGACAACATGGTAACCTGCCTTGTTAAGCTCGGCTATCATCTCATCGTAGCGGCCGATATATTCAGCCATGCCGTGACAGATCTGGACAACGCCCTTGATGTCTTCTTTGTCAGACAGATAGTAGTAACCCGCTATCTTGCAGCCATTGCCGCAAGCAGCGTCAAGATATATAACTTCGGGAGTCATCAGCGTCTCTTGCCGCCTCTCATAAGGAGCAATCTCATGAGCGTTACCGCAGAGCTTGCAAGAGCTACTGCATATGTGTCACCTGCTGCCCACAATACCTTCTTTGCTGCTTTGAACTGCGAATCGGAAACCCATCCGCACTCCTTCATATACTTAAGTCCTCTCCTGCTCGCATTGCGCTCTATGGGAAGAGTTACAAGATAGAACAGAAAGACCATTCCGTAAAGAGCGATGCCGAAGGTCGAGATGTAGTATCCGACTTCATACATGGAAGATTTTGCTGCATACATGAGGACCACGCCGCCTATCGCGATCCATACGCTTATCTTGGAGGCGATGCCTGCAAAAGGCGCTATGAGCTGTCTTATCTGGTATGCCGCCATACCATCTGCCTTCTGGCATGCATGGCCGCACTCATGAGCTGCAACCGCTACTGCCGTTATGCTTGATTTATCGTAAGTGGTATCTGACAGATAGATCTTCTCTTCCTTAGGCGAGAAGCAGTCTGTAAGGCTTCCAGGCCTGTAATCTATGGTAACGCCCGTAACGCCATGCATGGAGAGCATCTGCCTTGCACATTCATTGGCAGTCTTGCCGGATGCGACGGTCTCCTTTGAGTATTTATTGACGAGACTCTTAAGTCTTGCCTGTACTGCAAGGCTCCAGATAACCACAACGATAGCCAGTACATAAAAGAAAATATCCATACCTATACCTCCAATTCTCATCTGATTTTACCACCTTTTATTCAAGGGTTCACTTAAAACCTAATTAAAGGATATAATCTATAAAACACCTACGGAGGGAAATTCATGTTTGATATCGTTGCGAAGAAGATGTTAGGCCCCAAGGTCTGGCAAATGGAAATGCTCGCTCCGCTTGTTGCAAGAAGAGCGATGCCCGGTCAGTTCCTGATTGTCCGATGTGACATAGAAGGTGAACGGATACCTCTTACCATCTGCGACTTCGATAAGCAGACAGGCAAGGTAACCATCGTTTTCCAGACCGTAGGCGCTGAGACAGAACGTATATCAAGGCTCGAGGTCGGCGATTGCTTCGCTGATGTCGTAGGACCTCTGGGTAACCCTTCTGATCTCTGCGATATCCCCTTGGAAGAACTTAAGAAGATGAAGATCCTCTTTATCGCAGGCGGCGTAGGAACCGCTCCCGTATACAATCAGGTCAAGTGGCTCCACGACAACGGCGTCGATGCCGACTGCATCCAGGGTGCAAGGACCAAGGATCTCCTCATAATGGAAGATGAGATGAGAGAAGCTACGGGCAATCTCTACTTTGCGACAGACGACGGCTCTTACGGCATACACGGTAATGTCTGCGTCGCTTTACAGAAACTCTACGACGAAGGTGTCCGTTACGACCACTGCGTAGTAATAGGCCCCGTCATCATGATGAAATTCGCATGCGAACTCACAAAGAAGTTAGGACTCAGGTCCGTTGCCTCCATGAACACCATAATGGTGGACGGCACGGGAATGTGCGGTGCGTGCAGACTCCTCGTAGGCGGCAAAGTGAAGTTTGCCTGCGTTGACGGACCCGAGTTCGACGGCTGGGAGATCGATTTCGATCAGGCGCTTCAGCGTTCACGCCTCTACAAGACAGAAGAGGGACGCTTAATGCTCAAACTTCAAGAGGGCGATACACACAGCGGCAACTGCGGTATCTGCTCCGGTAACTGATAAGGAGACTTGCAATGGAAGTAGATATGTTCAAGAAAGTACCTGTAGCTGAGCAAGATCCCAAGGTTCGTGCAACTAATTTCGACGAAGTAAATCTAGGCTACACCGAAGAAGAGGCATTTGCCGAAGCAACACGCTGCCTCGGCTGCAAAAATGCAAAGTGCATACAGGGTTGCCCCGTTAACATCAACATCCCTGCCTTCATCGCAAGGCTCAAGGAAAGAGACATAGCAGGCGCATATTCCGTTATCTCGGAGAGCTCCGCCCTCCCCGCCGTCTGCGGCCGTGTGTGCCCGCAGGAGACGCAGTGCGAAGCTCAGTGCATAAGAGGCATCAAGGGCGAAGCAGTATCCATAGGCCGCCTCGAGCGCTTCACCGCTGACAAGGCGAAGGAGATGGGCATCAAGCCATCACTTCCCGAAGGTCTTGCAAAGAAGGGCAAGAAGGTTGCAATAATCGGCAGCGGCCCTTCAGGTCTTACCTGCGCAGGTGACCTTGCAAGACTCGGCTACGACGTAACGATCTTCGAAGCTCTGCACAAGGCAGGCGGCGTTCTCGTTTACGGTATCCCCGAGTTCCGTCTCCCCAAGGAGAAGGTCGTGGAGAAGGAAGTAGAGAACGTAAAGGCATTAGGCGTTAAGATCGTAACAGATGCCGTTATCGGCAGATCTCTTACGATAGACGACCTCCTCGACACCGAAGGCTTCAGCGCAGTATTCGTAGGTTCGGGTGCAGGTCTTCCCCGCTTCATGAACATCCCCGGCGAGCAGGCTTTGGGCGTGTTCTCGGCAAACGAATACTTAACGAGATCCAACCTCATGGGTGCCTTCAGCGAGGATTCGAGAACCCCCATAATGAGAGCTAAGAAGGCAGTTATAGTAGGCGGCGGTAACGTTGCCATGGACGCGGCAAGAACGGCTAAGCGCCTCGGTGCCGACACTCACATCGTCTACAGAAGGAGCGAAGAAGAGCTCCCGGCAAGAGTTGAAGAGGTTCACCACGCAAAAGAAGAAGGCATCGTATTCAACCTTCTTACCAACCCCACTGAGATCCTCACAGATGAGAACGGCTGGGTCAAGGGATGCAAGTGCATAAAGATGGAGCTCGGCGAACCTGACGCTTCAGGCAGAAGAAGCCCTGTTGCAATAGAAGGCTCTGAATTCGTCATAGACTGCGACGCGGTAATAATGGCATTGGGCACCTCCCCTAACCCGCTTATCAAGTCCACGACAGACGGCCTTGAAGTTAACAAGCGCGGCGGTATTATCGTAAACGAATCGGAGATGACCACCAGAGAGGGCGTCTTCGCAGGCGGCGATGCCGTAACCGGTGCAGCGACCGTCATCCTCGCCATGGGTGCAGGCAAATCCGCTGCCAAAGGCATAGACGAATACTTATCAGGCAAGTAACAACAAACCCGCTTCGGCGGGTTTTATTATGCCTGTTCAACTATTCCACTTTACTTGGATTTGTTAGTGTAACTGTTAGAGTTTTGAATTTACTCTAACATTTAGTCTAACTTCAGGAGTAGAGCTTAAGAAATTTAGAGTAAAGTTTAGAGTTTTGCCTTTAACTCTAAAGTTTTTACTAAACTTTGCAGCAGATCAGGAGCACAGCTTAAGAAATTTAGAGTAAAGCTTAGAGTTTTGCCTTTAACTCTAAAGTTTTCACTAAATCTTGCAGGCAAAAAAAGAGCCCACACCGAGTGTGGGCTCTTGGTTTGCATGTTGGTTTAATTATGCGTTGCAGATTACTGAGAAGTCTTCAGCCTTGAGGGAAGCACCACCAACGAGACCGCCGTTGATGTCCTTCTGAGCGAAGAGACCAGCTGCGTTCTTAGCGTTGCAAGAACCGCCGTACTGGATCGTCATAGCCTCAGCGCACTTATCGCAGTAGAGCTCAGCGATAACGCCTCTGATGAATGCGCAAACTTCCTCAGCCTGCTCATCAGTAGCTGTCTTACCTGTGCCGATAGCCCAGATAGGCTCGTAAGCGATAGTGATCTGGCAGAGCTTTGAAGCAGGGATATCCTTGAATGCTCCAACGATCTGACCCTTGATCCAATCGAATGTCTCGCCTGCTTCACGCTGAGCAAGTGACTCACCGCAGCAGATGATAGGTCTTACACCGTACTTAAGAAGAGCGTGTGCCTTCTTGTTAACTGTCTCGTCTGTCTCAGCGTTGTACTCTCTTCTCTCGGAGTGGCCGATGATGCAGTAGTTAACGCCCATCTTAGCAAGCCAGAGAGGTGAGATCTCGCCTGTGAATGCACCCTTCTCTTCGAAGTGGCAGTTCTGAGCAGCGATCTTGATGTTTGAATAAGCAGCAGCTTCAACTGCAGCAGCGAGTGCTGTAGCAGGAACGCCAAGAGCGATCCTTGAAGTAGCATCCTTAACGAGAGGCTTAAGCTCGCTGATGAGCTTAACTGCATCTGCAGGGATACCGCAGTTCATCTTCCAGTTACCGGCTGCAAATGTTCTGCCGATAGTTCTGTCGTTGAGGCAGTCGATACCGGGGAGAACCTTACCCTCGATGTACTCGAGAGAAGCGCCGCCGCCTGTAGAGATGTGTGTAACCTTATCTGCATAGCCGAGCTTCTGGATAGCAGCTGCAGAGTCACCACCACCGATGATGGAGATGCAATCTGCCTCAGCGATAGCCTGAGCGATAGCCTTTGTACCTACAGCGAACTTCTCGAACTCGAATACGCCTGCAGGGCCGTTCCAGATAACTGTCTTAGCATCCTTGATAGCTGCAGAGAAAGACTCGATAGTCTTAGGACCGATGTCGAGACCTTCCCAACCGTCAGGGATCTCCATAGAATTAACAACCTTGGACTCAGCGTCAGCTGCGAACTCTGTAGCAACTACAGTGTCCTCAGGGAGGAGGAGCTTAACGCCCTTCTCTTCTGCCTTAGCCATGAGCTCCTTAGCGAGATCGACCTTGTCAGCCTCGAAGAGTGAGTTACCGACTGTGCCGCCCTTGGCACCGATGAAGGTATAAGCCATACCACCACCGATGATGATGGTGTCAGCCTTATCTAAAAGGTTTGTGATAACGCCGATCTTATCGGAAACCTTAGCACCGCCTAAGATAGCAACAAAAGGTCTTGCGGGTTCATCAAGTGCACCACCGATGAACTGGATCTCCTTCTGGATGAGGTAACCGCATGCGGAAGGAAGGAAGTTAGCGAGGCCTGCTGTTGAAGCATGCGCACGGTGAGCTGTACCGAATGCATCGTTAACATAGAGGTCAGCCATAGAAGCGAGCTCTGCTGCGAACTTAGGATCGTTCTTTGTCTCTTCCTTGTGGAAACGAACATTCTCGAGCATGAGGATCTCGCCATCCTGAAGAGCTGCAGCCTTAGCCTTTGCATCTTCGCCGATAACATCGGATGCGAGGATAACGGGCTTGCCGATAAGCTCAGCAAGACGGTCAGCTGCGGGCTTCATTGAGAACTTAGCCTCAGGTCCGTTCTTCGGACGACCTAAGTGAGATACGAGGATAACCTTCGCATTATGGTCAACGAGATACTGGATCGTAGGCAGAGCGCCCTTGATACGCTTATCGTCTGTAATCTTTGTGCCTGTTTCTTTGTCGAGCGGTACGTTAAAGTCAACGCGGACTATAACTCGCTTGCCGGCAACGTCTAAATCTTCGACGCTTTTCTTGTCATACTTTGCCATGGGTAGTCACACTCCTAGTAAATTATTTGCTGTTGTGGGGAGAAATTCCCCTTACTACGACGCAATTATACTATTTTCACGGGCGTTATTAAAGGCAGGAAGTCGGCAATTAACGATTATTTTGCAAAAAAACAGGACGTTTAATTGCTCAAACGTCCCTTTTGAAAATTACTTTACTTGATTTGTTTAATTCTTGCCCAAAAGGCTTACGATCTCATGTACTTTGAATACCTTCTGACCGTCCACATAGAATCTGAACAGCTCGCCGGCCTTGTCGTAGATCTCGAAGTATTTACCGTAGGAAGCAACGAGGCCTCTCATGGTCTTGATCTCGAAGACCTTCCTCTCAACGGGAGCATTCTCATCGAGCACTCTGTTCTTATACTTGCCGATCGGCTTGCCCTTCTTGTAAGGGATACCGTTTTCAGCGGGACAATCCGTACCCTCGTACACGATCTCGGTATCAGTTATCGTGACCTTACCCTTACCTGTCTTTGCAAAAGTAAACCTGTCAAATACCTTGAACAGATCGGCATCCAATTCCATCTTGAAGTCGCCGCGCTCAAGCTCCTCCTTTACGAGGCCTCTCTCCCAATCTGCCCACTTATGCAGGTCGTCGAAAACAATACTCTGGGGGTCAGCCTTCTCAAGAAGACCAGTGGGAAGATACCTTGCCGCATTGCCGCAGCTGTTGCACTGAATGAGGTCACGCTTGCCTGTATCCAGATACTGCATGGTAAATTCCTTACCGCAGCGGGGACAAGCATAAGCAACATTCTGAAGACCTGAAGCAAGCTTCTTGCTCTTGTACTTGTTGCCTGTCTTCCTTGCCCACTCGTTCTCGTCGTAGTTGATGCCGTCTAAGATCTTCTGCTGAAGCTCTTCTGCAGTGGATGCTTCTACTTCATCGGAGTAGATCTTGCGCACGAACTCAGCTGTGATCTTACCGCTTCTCATGCCGGATCTTGACCATCTCGGCCAGCTCATGTAAGCGCCGTGGATGTGTGCTATATAAACGGATGCCTTTGCCTTCTTGGCAAGCTTTGCAACGCCGTCGTCGAATTCTATGGACTTACCGTCAACATGTCTTGTGGCCTCGGGATAGATGATGAGAACGCCCTTGCGCTTCATTACCTTCATCATGGCCTTGACTGCTGTAGTATCTACTACGAACTGCTTCTTGGGGATAGCACCTCCGAGCTTGAACCAATGTCCCCAACCGGGTGCACGGAATACAAATTCTCCCGTAACGAAGTTGGCAGGTCTTGCCTTGGTAAGCTTGTTGATGATCATGGGGTCTAAGTAAGACTCATGGTTTGCGATAACGATGATGGGACCTTCGTGGTTTACGAACTCCATATCGGGCTTGACCTTGATGTGCGTAAAAGCTGCTATGATCGGCACAAGGATGTGAGATCCCACAAAGCCGAACCAAAAGGGGCTGGGCACGCAACCAATGTCGTATTCTCTGGGTGCTTTTGTTTTGTCAGACATTCTTATCTCCAAAAAGTATATGTTTAAAGTTTGCTTATTATACTATATAAAATTCCGAGTTGTAGCCTGACGGCTAAATCTCTATTTTCTATTAGGTTTTAAACGCAGTTATGGCAGCCTTTTGGGCTGCCATAACATGAATGCTTATATCGTTTAAGCTTCCTCGGTGTCAGAGGATTCGACAGTAACCTCGGCCTGTTCTCCCTTGAGAAGACCTCCGTCACTGATGACTATTACCTTACCGTCTCCTGCGGCTGCACCTGCGGCAAGAAGCTCTTCGCTGTCAGTCGTCTCCTTGGCGTCTATTATAGCAAGGTGACCGGGCTTAACGATGCCGTCCAACATTGCCTCCGAGAAGCGGTCCTCGATCATTGAGGTTATTACTCTCTTAAGCGGTCTTGCACCGTACTGCGGATCGTAACCCTTGCTTGCAAGGAGCTCCTTGGCAGCCTGGGTAACCTCGATGTCCATACCGAGATCGCGGATCCTCTTGCCTACCTGACCCATCAATATGTCTACGATCTTGATGAGAGATTCCTTGCCGAGCATCCTGAAGAAGATGATCTCGTCTACACGGTTGATGAACTCGGGTGAGAACGCCTTCTTGAGCTCGTCTATTACGATCTTCTTAGCATCGTCGTAGGACTTGCCGCCATAAAGGCCTTCTCTTGACAGCTCATCTTCGTCGCTCTCGTCAGCCATCGCAAAGCCGATCTTCCTGCCCTCTGCGCCTGTGAGCATCCTTGCTCCGACATTGGAGGTCATGATTATTATCGTATTCCTGAAGTCGACCGTTCTGCCCTGGCCGTCTGTGAGTCTGCCGTCGTCTAATACCTGGAGCATCGTGTTGAAGATCTCAGGGTGTGCCTTCTCGATCTCATCGAAGAGGACAACAGAATAAGGATGTCTTCTTACCGCTTCAGTGAGCTGACCGCCCTCATCGTAGCCTACATATCCCGGAGGCGCACCGATGAGTCTTGAGACATCGTGCTTCTCCATATACTCGGACATATCGATCCTTACAAGAGAACTCTCGTTGCCGAACATTACTTCTGCAAGAGCCTTTGCAAGCTCAGTCTTACCTACGCCTGTAGTACCGAGGAAGATGAAGGTGCCTGAAGGCTTGTTCTCATCCTTGAGTCCCAATCTGCCTCTTCTTATAGCCTTGGCGATAGACTTAACTGCCTCGTCCTGACCTATTACTCTCTTCTTTATCTCAGCTTCGAGATTCTTGAGCTTATCTGCATCAGACTCCGTGATCTTGGTTACCGGGATACCTGTCCACTTGGCAAGTACCATAGCTACATCGTCTACGTTAAGAGCTCCTGTGAAGCCTTCGCTGTCGGGAGCACTCTTTGACCTGATGGCCTCGAGTTCATTCTCAATCACTGCTTCCCTGTCCTTATACTCCTGAGCCTTCTCGAAGTTATAAGCGGCTGCTTCCTTGTCCTTATTCTCTCTTACCTCAGTAAGCTCCTTCTCGAGCTTGCTTATCCTCGAGCTGTCGGAGAAGTTGATCCTCTTGGAGGCTGCTGCTTCGTCTACGAGGTCTATCGCCTTATCGGGGAGGAATCTGTCAGATACATATCTTGAGGAGAGCTTAACGGATGCTTCGATTACATCGTCAGGGATCCTGATCTTGTGGTGCTCTTCGTACTTAGGTCTTAAGCCCTTGAGGATAAGGATGGCGTCGTCTTCTGAAGGCTCGTCTACCATTACCTTCTGGAAACGTCTCTCGAGAGCGTGGTCCTTCTCGATGAACTTGGAATATTCATCTACCGTTGTAGCGCCTATTACCTGAAGCTCGTTCTTGGTAAGAAGAGGCTTCATGATGTTTGCCGCATCCATTGAACCGCTGCTTCCCTCACCTGCACCTACAAGTGTGTGGATCTCATCTATGAAGAGGATGACATTAGGGTCAGCTACCGCTTCGTCTAACATGTTCTTGATCCTCTCTTCGAAGTCACCTCTGTACTTGGAGCCTGCGACCATCGAGCCCATATCCATGGAATACATTGTCTTGCCCTTGAGGATGTCAGGTACATCGTCGCTTGCGATCTTGAGTGCGAGGCCTTCGGCGATAGCCGTCTTACCTACACCCGGATCACCTATGAGGCAGGGATTGTTCTTGGTTCTTCTTACTAAGATCTGCATTACTCTGTTGATCTCTTCCTGTCTTCCGATGACGGGATCGATCTTGCCTTCCTTGGCTGCTTTTGTAAGGTTCTTACCGAACTTATCCAGGGTCTTATGACCCTTCTTGCCGGAAGAATTCGCCTTGGAATATGCCTTGAGGCGCTCTGCTCTTGCAGCATCTTCTTCGTCTGAAGATCTGCCGCGCTCGATATCGTCATCGCTTGCAGGATCGGTTGCCTCCATGAGAGCCTGCCTGATGCCGTCGATGTCGGCACCTGCCGTCTGAAGAGCATTGAAGATCTCCGGATGAGCACTGACTCTTCTGTTGATGATCGTATAGAGCATATGTACAGGAGCGACAGCACCCTTGAAGCTCGTTGCCTGAGCGAGCTCGTATGAGGACTTTAAGATCCTCTTAACATCGATCCTGAGGTTTGCAAAAGCCGTATCTGCGAGCTGCTTTACGGACTCGCGGTCGAGCTCGTAGTCGCCTGTCATGCCGAGATAATCGGTGATGTCGTCTATATTAGAGACATTGTTTGCGATGATCTCCCTTGCCTGAGTATCTGCGCAGCAAAGAGCTGCAAAGACGCTCGTGTCTCTTACGAGAGAAGTGTGCTTAGACTCTGATATGACCGCTGCCGTAGCAAGTACTAATGCTGAATCTTCGGTTATTCTCATATTACTCATCTCCTTTAAGGATATTCTTTATCTTGTTTGCCCTTATCGTGTCGAGCTTGCCGCCCTTGGGTTTACTCGAGAACCTCTCAGACTCCCATAAGATCTCCTGGGTAAGCTTGTTGAGCTTCTCCCAGCTGATGGATACCTCGGAAGAATCGTCGTACTCTTTGTACATACGAAGCCAGCCAAGTGCATCCAGAGCTTCGCGCGGATTGATATTCCTTGCGTAGCGGAGCATGCCGTATGCTCTGCCGAAGAGGTCTGATACCTCCGATGTCCTTCTCGTAGCAAACTGCTCTCTGCAGCCTCTCTCGAGCTGGATTATGTCATTAATGAGCATCTCGCCTCTTCTTAATACCTCTTCGCCCGAGACGCCTCTCGTGCTGATGCTGCCTATTACATAGACATTGGATGAAGCGTACTGGCCCTGCTCGTCGAAGGGAGTGATGGACCAGTAGTACTGGTTTACTCTCTGCCTCAACATATTAAGGCCGCCGTTGCTCTTTACTATCGCAGGTATAGCTACCGTATAGAGGATGACGGTACCGGTTCCTGCGAGCTTTATATCAGATGTAAGGAAGCCGTGTCTCTCGGAGAATGCAATATCCAGCTTCTGCTCGAGAGAGGCTGCCATATCGTCTGCCATGGCATACGCCTTAGGATCGTGACCTGCAGCAAGCGCTCTTACGGTAAGGTGCTCGTCCTGGTTTACCGTGACGCTAAGGCTGCAATCCTCGTTGTAGTAGATGGCCTTGCGGTCAGCGTCCTTAAGGACATTGAGCCTTCTGCCCAGGAGCTGTGATTCAGAGGTAAGCAGAGCCTTGCCGTCTTCTGTCTTGGCGGGAAGACTTGCGCCCGTCCATTCGTTCGGGAGCTTATCCTTGTCTATTACCTTTGCTACCTGATCTACGATCTGGCGGCACTCGTCGCTGTTCATCTTACAGGGGAAGTTATATCCTCTTATATTACGCGTAACTATTACCTTAGTGGACAGGACTACATCCTGGTTCTTGCCTGACTTCTCGTACCACATTGTCATATATCTCACGCTCCCTTCCTGCCGTTTAATTCATCTCTTAAACGGATCGCAAGCGCAAAATCCTCTCGCTGCGTCGCAAGCTTCATGCCCTCTTCGAGTTCCTCGTCCGTGAGCATACCGAGATCCGCCTTCTCGAGCTTTGCGATCTTCTCTTCTATATTGTCATCTTTTGCAGGCGTTGTTTCCTGTGCTTCAGGTGCCTTGGGAAGCTCTTTTGCTTCTTCCCTGATATCTTCAGCTTCTGTCTTTATGCCGTTAGACATTCCGGGCTTTCTTCCTTCGTATTCGACTTCGCCCTGCTGGCGCTTCATCTCCTTTATCAGGTATTCCTTGAAGGTGTTGTAGCACTCGATGCATCCGACTCTGCCCTTGTTCTCGAATTCTCTCATGGACATTCCGCACTTGGGGCATGTGATCCTGCTGTTGCCGAAGTCAAGATCTGCCATCTTCATGAAGCCGCCTGCTATCTCATCTAATGGTGAGAATGCGTTTGCGAGAAGATCGGTAGGCGCGCTAAGGTACTTATCGAGTCCTAATTCCCTTGCGCAATTCTCGCAGTAATATACACCGTTTACTTTTATTATCTTGTTTGTCAGCTCTGCGCCGCATCTTTCACATCTCATAGAATTTCTCCTTGCTTATATCATCAGACCCAGGAGGGCGTTTTTGAATATGTCTGCCCTTACGACAGATCTTATATCCGTATCGACTTTGGCAAGCGCCCTATCGGACACGGCAGCCATTATCGCCTGCCCTTCCTTCTGGCTTATCGCCCCGGTAGCCACGGCATTGGTAAGGAATGTCCTCGCCTGGCTCTGTGTGAGGTCATCACCTACCGCGGCTATCACAGCCCTTATGTAGTCGTCAGATCCCATAGGCTCGATACGCGTTATCGTGATCTGTCCGCCGCCGCCGCGTCTGCTCTCGACGATATAGCCGTTACCGCTCGAGAAGCGCGTCGACAAAACATATGTGATCTGTGACGGAACACAGTTTGCCTGCTCAGCAAGAGCGCTTCTGTTAATGGTTGCCTGGCCGCCCTGTTCATCAAGCATATCCTTGATCATGGCTTCGATTACATCAACAAGCCTTGCCATTGCTTCTACCTCCTTCGTTTGACTTTGACTTTCTTTGACAATTGCATTATCCACCTGCACGCTTTCTTTGTCAACAACAAATTTGACTTTTTTTGACTTTATTTTCGAAAAGCACAAAAAACGGCCCTGCAAGAGCAGAGCCGAGTATGTTTTTCTTTTCGAAAAGTCTTACCTGTGGTAGAGCTTCTTTGTCTCGTAGACAGGCTCGCATGTGATGTTGACGCCGAGCTTATGGAACATGTTGAGGTCGACGGAGGACATCATGGTCGTCGCATGTGCATCGCTGTGTGCGAGGTTGCCGATCTGCTGCATCGCAAGCTCTGCAACCGGGTTTGTCGCAGCACTTATAGCAAGAGCGATGAGCACCTCGTCCGTATGGAGTCTCGGGTTGTGGTTCATCATGTGATTTACCTTGAGATCCTGGATAGGCTCGATGACATTGGGTGAGATGAGCGGGATATCGTGGGAGATGCCTGCAAGTGCCTTAAGAGCATTGAGGAGCGCCGCAGATGAAGGTCCCAGAAGATCTGATGTCTTACCCGTTACAACGCGTCCGTCGGGAAGCTCTAATGCTACTGCGGGGCCGCCTGTGGATTCTGCTCTTACGAGAGCCGCACTTATTACCTTACGGTCGGAGATATCGATGCCGCTCTTCTTCATGAGGAGCTCCAACTTCTGTACCTCAGAGCCTTCGGAATTGCCCTGTCTTACATTCATCTTAGCTTCGTAGTAACGGCGGATGATCTCCTGCCTTGAAGCCTCGCAGCAGACATCGTCATCAACTATGGCAAATCCTGCCATGTTAACGCCCATGTCCGTGGGTGACTTGTAGGGGCTCTGTCCGTAGATCTTATTGAAGATCGCATTTACTACGGGGAAGATCTCAACGTCTCTGTTGTAGTTAACGGTAGTCTCGCCGTATGCTTCGAGATGGAAGGGGTCTATCATATTAACGTCTGCAAGATCTGCAGTTGCCGCTTCATAAGCGACATTTACAGGGTGCTGCAAAGGAATGCTCCAGATAGGGAATGTCTCGAACTTCGCATAACCTGCCTTGATGCCGCGCTTGTTCTCGTGGTAGAGCTGGGACAGGCATGTAGCCATCTTTCCGGAGCCCGGACCCGGAGCCGTAACGACAACGATCTTACGCTGTGTCTCGATATAGTCGTTCTTACCGTAGCCGTCTTCGCTCACGATAAGAGATATATCTGAAGGATAACCTGCGATGGGATAGTGTCTGTATGTCTTAACACCTAACTGTCTTAAGCGTGTCTCAAACTTCTCTGCAAGAGGCTGGCCTGAGAACTGTGTGATCACAACACTGCCTACAAAAAGACCGAATTCCGTAAAAGCATCGATGAGTCTTAAGACTTCCTGATCGTAAGTGATACCGATGTCGCCGCGGCGCTTACTCTTCTCGATAGCATCCGCATTGATGGCGATCACGATCTCAGCATCGTCAGCCAAAGCCTTGAGCATCCTGATCTTACTGTCAGGCCGGAAGCCCGGAAGCACTCTTGATGCATGGTGGTCGTCGAAGAGCTTGCCGCCGAACTCGAGATAAAGCTTACCGCCAAACTTCTCTACGCGTTCCCTGATCTTGGCTGACTGGAGCTCTACATACTTATCATTATCAAAACCAATAGTAAACATAAATCAACCTCCTGCGAGACATTATAACTCAAAGGAGGTTTAACTTATGTTACAAAATTCGAAGCGGCTCCATAGAGAGGACACATTTTTCACGGGGAAGGGTCTCTATGGTGCTCCCGCAGGTTATGACCTTCCTCGTCCCTCCGGCAAAAAGACTTAAGAACTTGTCCTTGCCGTCTAAGACATCGTATCCGAAGGACGGGCCTCTGTAGTGCATCGGGATTATAACCGCAGGATCTATCTTGTTGCACATCTCGAAGGCTTGCCTTGCGTTTATCGTGTAGTAGCCTCCGACAGGTATCATCAGCACATCGCAGTGCTTGAGGATATCCTCCTGAGCCAGAGTGATATCGCATCCGATATCGCCCATGTGCACGACTCTCATGCCGTCCATTGTGACTATACCTATATTGTTCCTGCCGCGGTCAAGTCCCATACGATCGTCGTGGAATGTCCTTATCTTGCCTATGACGAATTCATCCTCGTATTCGGGGATAGCCTTATCCACATAGATATCACCTGAGTGATCGTCGTGACCATGTGAGATTATCACCTCATCTGCCGCGATATCGATATCGGAATATCCCGGGACCGAGCCGGGCTTATAAGGATCGAAGCAGATCTTGCCGCCATCCTCATTCTCTACAAGAAAACATGAGTGCCCCACATAAGTTATCTTCATATCAGAACTCCATATCGCTTCTGTTATTCGAAGCATCTTCAGGAGATGCTCCCGGCGGGGGAGGCGGCGGAGGAGGTGCATTCTTGAGCGCCTTTAATATCCTCTTCTTGCCGATATAAGCCTGAACTGCATTTACGATACCGCCTATCGCTGCGATTATGAAGGTGATGCCGATAAGAGCGGTAACGGTGTTGTATCCGATGTAGTTAAGATAGATAGCAACAGCACCTAAGATAAGCGCTCCCAAACCTACGATAAGGGATATCCACCAGTAGCCTCCGACGTGTCTTGTTATCGTGATCGCCGTGATTATATCTATAAGTCCGTAGATAACGAGCAAGGTTCCGAGCAGATAGACTGCGATCGCGGTTATGCTCTCTGCAAAGATGAAGAGTAAGACCGCACCCGCGAGGACTATGATGCCCGTCACCATTATCATCCAGTCAAAGGGTTCCTTGTCCTTGTTGATAAGGAAGTTGATCAGCAACACCAATCCGCAGATACCGACTATTACGGCAACCACGCGAAGGAGCATGTTGGTAAGTTCATTGCCCCAGATCAGCATGCCGACGCCTAGTATGAGCATGATGATGTCCACCACCGCTATCCTGGATTTGTACGATTTAAGTCTGTCGTTCATATCACATCGCCTCCGCTTTGTTATGTACAGTTAATCTGTTCTTGCCACTCCTCTTGGAGATATAAAGAGCATCATCGGCCATCTTAAGAGCCGTATCAAAATCCGTCTGCGCTTCTGCATTATAGTAGCCGGCGGATAATGTCACATGTTCATCCATAAAGGGAAAGCTTGCCTTCTCAAAATCAGCTCTTAACTCTTCGATGGTATCACAGTTCATCTTGGGCTCACCGTACTTGAAGACGATGACAAATTCCTCACCGCCGTATCTGCCGCAGAAGGTATTGCCGTCGTTGTAGCTGTTTAAGATCTCACCGAACTTCTGCAAGACGACGTCACCGTTGTCGTGGCCGTATGTGTCGTTGACCTTCTTAAAGTCATCTATGTCGAGCATCGCTATACCTGCGGGTGAGAACTCGTTGCAGTTGTCGAAGATATAAGAGGACTGCTCGATGAGATATGCTCTGGAATATACACCGGTAAGCTTATCCTTCTCGTATTCAGACTGGTATCTCCTCTTACCCGCATCAGATTCAGCATTGAGCAGGAATTCCTTGCGGCTGAAGCTCTCGAGCTGGAAGGACATATAGATTATGAGCACGCCTACGAACTCTGCTACCGCAAGACACTGCAAGGAGAAGCTCAGCTGTTCGGGGTAATCTGCTATATGCTGCCAGCAGGACAGGCCGATAGAGCCGAGGCAGATGCCCGCTTCTATCCTCTGGAAGAAGGGATCGTGGAATACGCTTACATACATCAGTGCGAAAAGAGACAGACACCACATGGGGATAAAGTAGCTGTGTACCCAGGATATCTGCGCGGCAAATACAATGAGCGATATCGCAGCAACCCTGTTCCTGAAACGGTCCTGATGCTCCTTTGAATGGTTTGCCGCAAATACGAGCAGGCATAAGAGAGCGTTTAAGACTGTAGGCTGGAGGATCCTGAATACAATATATTCACTCGGAGTCTGATGCATAGTCTGGGATACCCAGAAGTAAAGACCCATTCCGATCTCGATAAGCGCACAGCAAATAGTCATCGCAACGAGCAGCTTTGCTATGTTGCTTCTGATCTCGGACTCAAGTTGTCTCACCGCAGATTGCTGTATTACTTGAGATTGCATATAAATCCTCCATATTATATGTCGATTTTGGCACGAAGGGATTTATTTATCAAGTAAATATTACTTTTTTAACCGTTTCTTAATTATTAGTTTATATAGAGCTCTCAGTAGGCGCCGTAGTTGCGTCCGTTTCAGATGTCTCTGACGAAGCAGAACTTTCCGAAGGCAGTGATGCGGAGACGGTTTCTGAGGTCTCACTCGGCGCAGTAGTCGTTGCCGTAACAGCAGATGTCTCTACTACGGGATTTCCTACCGTAAGAGTCGCCGTAGCAGTTACCGTACCCCTGTATGCATCGGTATAGGCATACTTGATCTGATATACGCCTTCCGCATTGCAGGCGTCTTCAATGGTTACGCTGTTACCTGCGCTGTCATATACCGCGTATGTGATCATCGACTTGTAGGCAGTCGCCTTGACAGAGTTTGTCGCAGTGACTCCGTTCATCGGATCTATAACCGTGCCCACAGGTGTGGACAAAGATGTATTCGTAAGATTTATCACAGGCGTATAAAGCGAGGTCGATCCCATAAACGATATGTCGAGATCTACGGGATAGGATATTCCGGGAACCGTGCCCCACCACGAATACTGCCATACCGAGAATGAGAAGCTCTTAGAGGGCTTGGCATTACCTGCCACATACGAGCTTCCGTCCTGATAGTTTGAATAAGGCAGAGCGTACCAGAGCTTGTAGTTAGACAATACGGAAGAGCCTGCGCTGCCGAGTCTGCTCGTTACATCAGATGTGTTGAGATAGACCATGGGCGTATAGCCTGCCTGTGCGATCGTGCTGCAATAAGCCGTAAGCACATTTGCAAAATCCGTGCCTGACAGATTCCATGTCCTGTAATAGGAATCCGTCTCCCAGTCCATTACGACAGGATAGTTCGGCGTAACACCGCAGCTCTTTATAAGGGATATCGTAAGCGATGCCTCCTCTAAAGCTTCGTATGCCGTCGTTGCCTGAGAGAAGAAGTAGACTCCGACCTTAAGGCCTGCAGCCTTGGCCTCCTTCATGTTCTCGGCAAACCTGGTGTCGGTATAGAGTCTTCCCGATTCTCCATAGCCTCTTCCCCCGCACCTTATAAAAGCGAAAGTGTAGCCTGCGGCTCTAACCTGCGTCCAGTCGATATCACCCTGGAACTGGGAAATATCTATTCCCATTTCGTAGTTAAGCGACTGGATGGTGGTCTGCGCAGTTGTTTCCTGCGCGGCCGGTACAGGTGTAGGAGTATTGGTCGGGGCCGGAGCCGCGGCTACTGTAGATGTATGCTGGTTATTGTTATTTGCAGACTGGTCCGTATGGATGTCGTCTCTTGAGATGACACCTGCATCGCCTGAAGTGATCCTGTCTACGAGCTCGTCATCTGTCAGGGTGGCAAGTTCGTTATCTACTGCAGGAAGACCTAATGCGCCGTACTTATCTGCAATGCCCGTTGTTTCAATGGAGGTAGTCTCAGAAGGCTCCGTTATCTCACCGGAAGTCTCTGTAGCAGCAAAAGAGGAACTTGTTACATTCATGAGATCTACGGGGGTCTCGGGCGTAACGGTCCTTCCCGCGGCCGTTGCGGCGCACACGGAACCGAATGTCGCAACCATAACGGAAACGGCAATGATAAGGCTTACCCTTGCCTGGAGCTCTGTCTTTTCGCAGAACCTGGCAAACACCTTCTTTAGGATCTCACTAAACGAACTGTTCATGTCCCTTTAATATGAAGGGATAATCTTTACAATTCAACAGTTTAAGTTACCAAGAGATTACATTACTCTTTTATTTTGCAGACGGGTATTCGTTGCACAGAAGCCTGTAGGGTGCTTCGTCCTCTTCTATCGCAGGGAATCTTCCGACGGGAGGGTTGAACCTGTTGTCGGTGTTATCGTCGTTGCACTCTGAGACCTCGCCGATAAGGACGGCGCCTGTTCCCTTCTCGACCTCAAAGTCGTGATACATCCTCTGCTGGATCGAGATGCTCTCGCCGGGTGTGAGACGCACCTGCGTACCTGCCTTAACTGTATATGTCCTGCCGTCCGTATGCACGGTAACGTCAGACTCGTAATCGATCTCTTCATTGGGAAGCGAGTTATAGACTCTTATAAGGAGATTGCCGCCGCCCCTGTTGATGATGTCTTCCATCTTTACCCAGTGGAAGTGGTTCGGAGCATACTGTCCCTCCTCGAGGAAGAGATATTTCTCTGCATAAGTCTTCTTGTACTTATCAGGCATCTTCCTGTTGCCGTTACGAAGGGTAATAAGGGAGAAGCCGACTTCATCGAACTTGCCGAGACCGTAGTCTGTTATATCCCATCCGAGCATGTTGTCGCGGATCTCATCGTATTCAGCTCCCTTAGTCTCCCATTCTTCGGGAGTAAAACCGCAAAACGGAGGAAGACTTATCTTAAGGTCCTTTATAAACTGTTCCATTCTCTTAAGTGCTGCATTTATCTGTGAACGCTTCATGTGTTTCCTCCTGCTCTTACATATGCCTCTTCGGGTATGCCTATATCGCATACGATGACCTTGCCTGAACATAAGATCCCGTCACCGGTTATAAGACCTGTCTTATTCCTGCCGAAGGTTACAGTAACATTTGCGCTTATCACCACTCCGGTAGCTTCTCCGGTATCGGAGTTAATTCCTGACGGGACATCTACTGCGATAATGTGAGGATAGTTCATAGCTTTTACTTTTGCAAGGATCAAAGAGGCATCAGGTCTTAACGCTCCTTTAAGGCCTATTCCGTATATCGCATCGACAAGGACATCAGCTTCGGGAAGGCGCCTAATATCACTAAGATACATAACCTTGCCGCCTGCTCTTTTGTAAGCAGAAAGCTGATAGAGAAACTCCCAGCTGGCCTTCTTAAGATCGCCCGTTATAACGACATCGATATCGAATTCACCCATTAAGATATTTGCTATGCATATACCGTCTGCTCCGTTATTGCCCGTGCCTGCACATATAACGATCTTCTTGTCCTTGCAGGATGTCCTTATATACTCTGCTACGCAAGCGGATGCATTCTGCATCAGTTCAAGTGACGGTATGCCCATCACGTCGATCGCGTATCTGTCTGCAGCCTTAGCTTCACTTCCGGTAATCACTTCCATATCAGCCCAACTCCTTATAGATATCAGGAAGCACTTCAAGAGATCTTTTTAAGATGCCGTTCATGTACGCTATCGCAGTTCCGTAATTTGTCATGGGGATGCCTGCATCTTCGGCACACTTCGTGCGGTAGATCATCTCCCTGTCGTTTAACATGCATGCACCGCAGTGGATAATGAGCTTGTACTTAGAAAGATCTTCTGCAAAAGACAACCCTGAAGTCGTCTCGATATTTATCTTCTTGCCGGTATATTCGCCGAGCCACTTGGGAAGCTTATATGTTCCTATATCCTCGCACTGTCTGTGGTGTGTGCAGCCTTCGGATATAAGTACTGTATCACCGTCTTCTAAAGTATCTATCGCCTTAACGCCTCTTACCGCAGACCTCAGAAAACCTTTGTGCTTTGCCATAAGGATGGAAAAGGATGTGAGCATGATATCCTCCGGCACGATATTCTTGATCTTGCCGAATACCTGGCTGTCGGTTACTACGAGCTTAGGCTTAGACTCTAGATTTCTTATCGTCTTCTCAAGCTCCGTATCCTGAGTTATATAAGCCATCGCATTGGAATCCAGGATCTCTCTTAAGACCTGCTGCTGCGGGAGGATGATCCTTCCCTTGGGCGCAGAGGAATCTATCGGGATCACCATTACGACGGTATCACCTGCATCTATGAGATCGCTTATGAGCGGCACGGGCTCAGGCTTATCGTTACCTAAGCGGCCGATCAAATCCTTGAGCTCATTTATGTTCTTACCGGTAACGGAGCTTACATAGATCTCGTTGTCCTTGCCCGCATTTACAGTCTCCCTGAGATCAGCTTTGTTGAAGGCTACAACATAGGGGATATCCTTCTCTTTGAAGAGGGCTATAAGCTGCTCTTCGGTCTTGCCCATACCCTCTACGAGGTCTACTACGAGCACTGCGACATCCACCTTGTTTAAGATAAGTCTGGTCTTGGAGATCCTCTTTGCTCCGAGCTCGCCTACATCGTCGTAGCCCGGGGTGTCGATTATAACCACGGGACCTAAGGGCAAAAGCTCCATCGCTTTGGATACGGGGTCAGTGGTCGTGCCTAAAGTATCTGATACGACTGACAGATCCTGACCTGTTATCTTGTTTACGAGACTGGACTTACCTGCATTTCTCCTGCCGAAGAAACCGATGTGGATCCTCTCTCCTGAAGGGGTATCGTTAAGACTCATGTATGTATTCCTCCATGTTCATAAGATTCGGTATCCTTTTTCTATAGAGCCTGCCTGACATTGCAAAATGAGGCAGCTCGGTAAACTTTACATCCTTAGGAGCGATAAGCCTGAACAAAGGATCTGCGATTATCTGCTCAGCATCTGCTAACGCTCTTTGTATCTCTTCTTCGCCGTGGCATTTCTTGTCGCAGGGCAAGAGAAGTCCTTCTGTTATCTCAGTAGTAGCCACCACGTTATAGTCTTTGCCGGTAAGCACCTTTAATCTTGCTGCAATAGAACCCGATATGACTGGCTCGCCTACGATATAGCGCTTGGAAGATCCTCTTCTTACATCCCTGTAGTCTTTATACTCGCTATCCCAGGGAAGGCCGCATACATAAGGTATGCCAAATCTCTCCTTCATGTATTCGCACATGCCTATGCCTGCAGATGTGACTGCAACATTCAAAGAAGCCCCAGGTGCTTTCAGCACACTTTCAAGATCAGTACCGTATGCGATATTTGCGTTTATCTCACCTTCGAAGACCGTATTGGTCAGATCTAACGGAGTTGCACCAACGATGTTTATTCCGGCTGTTTTTTCTGCAGGTTCAAGCATTCTCTTAGCAAAACTTAAGAAGGCTTCAGATACTCCCTTCGAATAGTCGTGCATCGCATTGGTCTTTATGTAGAAACAGGGAAGTCCTGTCTTCTTCTCCAATATCCTCGTAATGCCCTTAAAGTCCGTTCCATTGAGATACGGCAGGGGTGAATTTGCAAGAGCGATAAACTTGGGCTTCATCTTACCCGCTGCATAGCAGATATCTTCAATGAACTTATCGTCGTTACCTGTTATCGCATCGATGTCGTTAAGACCTGAGATATAGATGAGGCTCTCTTTGTCGTACCAGCGAACTTCGTCGTGTGTGTTATATGTGGAATTGCAGCCTGAAGGATCGTGTATAACGGTCATGCCTCCAAGCTCGTATAAAGCGCTTGCCGCACCTGATACATCACCCGTATAGACCGGAAGGATCTTGTAGACTTTATTCATAGACACTGCTGCAACCTAAACCCTTCCTCGGAATGATGTCTCTTATGTCCTTAGGAGTGTTATACGCATCCTTCATGAGAGACATAAGTTCTTCTATTCCGCCAAAGCCCCAAAGTCCTGCTCCTTCAACGATATTAACGAAGTATTCCGTGCCTTCAAACCATGCTGCCTTCTGTCCTATGGCAAGCACCTTCTCATCAGGTCTTACAGGTCTTCTGTCCATTATGTGTATGGTCGAATGCAGTATAAGCTCGGGGAAATCCTCCTTAAGGAAGTTATAGTCTTCCTCCTCATCAGGATCGATTCCGTCCAAGTAAACGGTCTTCAGATTGAAACCGTTTTCTAAAAGGAATCTTGCAAGAGACAACGGTCTCGGGACAGCTGTGTAATCTATCGCTATGGGAGTATCAGCGATCAGGGTTTTCAGTTCTTCTGTCGCCCTTTCGGCATCTGTCACAGCAGATCCGTCAACATCAAGTCCCAACAACTCAAGAGCTGCGATTATCCTGTCTTTATTAAAATCCATAGGAAGATAGTACAAGGGTCTTCTAAGTCTTCTTGCAAGGATCTCAGAGCCCATCCTGCCTGCAGGATAGCAGCAGATGAATCTGCTTGCGCTTCCTATCGAATAGTATTCTTCAAGACTTTCTGTTCTTGCAGAATCTAATACGTGTATTCCTTTGTTTATCAATTGATTATTGATGTCATTACCTTTTGCAGGTGACATATCGCAGCCGACAAAAGCCACGGTGTTACGGTCTTCTTCTCCTTCGGGGATTATGTCCATCAGGGCTTTCCTGAGTCTTTGGTCGGGAGTGGTGCCTCTCTTCTGCATGACAGGATCCATGAAGGCTCTTACAAACTTTGTATCCGGGAATCTCTCCTCCAAAGTCTTGTAGATGTGGTTCATGTCGCAGCCCATGAATTTGTGGACGCAGACCGGGAATACTATAACTACGGGAGGAACTTTATCTAACTTTCTAAGGACTTCTGTTATTCCCTCTGTCGTGGATTCCTCGAGCCTTCCCGAATGCAGCATATCGTCTTCTTCGAGGACTACGGATGAGAAGCGGTCTAATGCTCCCATCTCTGCTGCGGTCATGACAACACCTCTTAAGCAGTTATCGGCACAGATATAGATCTGGTGAGCCGAAGGGACAGCATAGCCTATGTGGACTATATTCCATGTACCGTGAGACGGCGCATTGAACTCAAGCCCGTTACTGAACGGCTTGGGGAAACTGCTGTCTTTTATCTTTATCTGCTTATCACTTGATATTGGCATAACTTGTCTTTACGTTAACTCCGTTAAGTCTTCCGATCTTGCCTGAGATCTCACTGGTGACATCCTGAGGCGCGTTGATCGCGATCATGATGATGTTTATGTTCTTCTCTCTGTAGGGCACGCCCATACGTCCGATTATGTACTCACCTGCCTCGTGGAGAATGGCATTAAGACTTTCTACTGATTCAGGGTCTTCTACGATTATCGATATTGCTGCTACTCTTGTTTCCATAAGTCACCTCAGCAGATCCTGGGCAAAAGCTCGTTGCCCGGCTGGGGAAGGTATGTCATGCCTCCGACTTCGGTAGCCATAACCACCTTGCCCACATTGTCTTGCGTTACTTCGCCGATTATCTTTGCGCCCTTAGTATACTTACATCCCGATAAAGCCTCTACAACCGCATCAGCCTTATCCTTAGGGCACATCATTACCATTCTTCCTTCGCAGGCAAGATACAAAGGCTCAAGACCTAAAAGTCCGGTTACACCCTTAACCTCTTCAGCAACGGGGATATCTTCCCTGTTTACTCTGATGCCTACATTTGCCTGCTCCGTGATCTCATAGAGAACGGTGCCTACGCCGCCTCTTGTAGCATCTCTTATCACATGCATCTCGGGGCATACTTCAAGCGCCTTCTCAACTGCCTGACCCAAAGGTGCGCAGTCTGATGTTACATCGGCTTCGATGCCGTATTCATCTCTTGCAAGAAGGATAGCGGTACCATGTCTTCCGACATCGCCTGTTACGATTATCGCATCGCCCGGCTGAGCGAGCTTACCTGATGTCTCAACGCCGTCTTCTATTACGCCGATGCCTGCAGTCGTAATGAAGATCTTATCTACCTGGCCCTTTCCTGCTACCTTGGTATCGCCTGCAACGATATAGACGCCTGCTTCTCTTGCAGTCTCGCCCATTGCAGCAGCGATCTCCTCAAGGTCAGATATCGGAAGACCTTCCTCTATGACATAAGAGCATGTGAGGTATAAGGGCTTTGCTCCCATGCATGCCAGATCGTTTACCGTACCGCATACTGCAAGTCTTCCGATATTGCCGCCCGGATACTTCCAGGGTGATACGATAAAGCCGTCAGTAGACATTGCGATCCTGCCTTCAGGTCTCGGGAGCACTGCGGCATCGTCAGCCGTAAAGTAAGCGTTGCCTAAATGCTTCTTAAAAAGCTCGGATATAAGTTCGTTTGTCTTCCTTCCGCCGCTGCCGTGCGCAAGTGTTATACAGTCGTTCATAAGTTATTACCTCCATACATATAGAATGCAGAGCATGCACCCTCATCAGATACCATGCATGCGCCTACCGGATGGTCCGGATTACATGCCTTGCCATAGAGCGGGCAATCGGTCGGTTTGATCTTACCCTGCAAGACTTCGCCGCACCTGCAAGCTGTCTTATATACGCCTTCCTGTGCGGGGATGTTAAACTTCTTTCTCGCGTCGTATGCCGCATACTCTTCTCTTAGCTCAACGCCTGACGCGGGGATGACACCTATGCCTCTCCACTCTGCATCGCAGGGCTGCGTGAACTTATCTACCAATGCGACTGCAGCAGGGCTTCCTTCAGCCGTTACTACTCTCGGATATGCGTTTACGAAGAAGGGCTCACCTTCGCTGAATTTCCTGACTGTAATGGCAAGTGCCGTAAGGAGCTCTTCGCCCGTAAAACCTGCAATTACACCTGATACTCCACGCTCTTTGAGATCCTCGCATACCTTAGTACCGGTTATAGCGTGAACATGTCCGGGATAAAGATATGCATCCGTTGAAGATGCCATCGCTTCGTATGCACCGGGCATGGTCTTGTTTGCGGTAAGAATAGCAAAATTATCGATACCGTCTCTTATCGCATTCTTCACCGCAATGACATCAGAAGGTGTCGTCGTCTCAAAGCCTACGGATAAGAATACGACCTGCTCTTCGGGGTGGTCTTTTGCATATTTCTCAGCATCCAATGGTGAGTATACGACCTTGACCTTACCGCCCTGAGCTCTTGCCTTCTGAAGGCTTCCATTGGATCCCGGAACTCTTACGAGGTCACCGAAGGAAGTGATAGTTACATTCTTCTCCAAAGCAAGATAGATAGCTTCGTCTATATATCCTACAGGGGTAACGCATACCGGGCATCCGGGGCCTGAGATGAGATTGATCTTAGGTGATAAGAAGTTCCTTATGCCCTGACGGAAGATCTCGTGGGTATGTGTTCCGCATACCTCCATGATCCTTATCTCGGGACCTGAATAGTTTTGCAGATATTCTCTTAATTCACTGCTGCTCATGACAGATGCTCCTTACTGAGTTTCTCTGACTCTGACTTGTCGTCGTCCGTGATCTTTGCGATGGCACAACCTGCGTGGACCATTACGTAATCGCCGGGCTCGAGATCGTCTAAGAGCTCTGCTGAGATCTCCCTCTTTGCGCCGGAAGCGTCGATCATGGCAACGCCGTCTTTGACACTGACTACCTTAGCTGATAAACCTACACACATTTTAAATATCCTCCGTGTTAATTTTATTTATACCGTAATAAGCCTGCCCCAGAGCAATGCCGCCGTCATTGGGCGGGACCATGCTGTGGATGAGGACTTTGTAACCCCTTGAAGTTAAGATCTTCTGCGTCATATCAAGAAGCAATGTGTTCTGATAACAACCTCCGCTCAAACAGAAGACTTTTGTATCACCTGCCTTGGCGATCGCCATTGAGCTTACACCTTCAGCAAGCATCTTATGGAAGCAGTACGCAAGACAGTTAACATCTTCTCCCTTGATCTTCTGATCTGATATGAACCTTACAATCTTATCTGTTGCGATGACATCACCGTCTATAAGCTCTACACCTGTATCTTTTGCATCACCCTTGTATTCCATGGCAGCAAACTGCAATGCAGTTGCAGCTTCGCCTTCGAAGGAAGATTCGTATCTGATCCCGAGGATCGCGGACACTGCATCAAAGAGCCTGCCGCAGCTCGTCGATACGGCAGAATTTATCTTGCCGTCGTGCATTGCTTTGTAAGTCTTATATGCGCCCTTGCGGATGAGACCGAGAGCATTTATCTTCTCCTCAGCTTCATCCCCGTATATATCGATGAGCATCGATATGGCGATCCTGAAGCCTTCCCTGGATGCTATGTCTCCGCCTGTATGCAGGAACGGTCTTATGCTTGCCAGACGGTCAAAACCATTAAGATCGCATCTTAAGATCTCACCACCCCAGATGCTTCCGTCCGTACCGTACCCTGTGCCGTCCAAAGCGATACCTATTACTTCCTTATCGTAGTCGTTCTCAGCCATGCAAGAGAGGATGTGAGCGTAGTGGTGCTGAACCTTGATTACGGGCAAGCCTCTTTCCATCGCAGCGAGCGAGGAGTTGTAAGAAGGGTGCAAGTCGCATACAACAGCAGAAGGCTCCACTTCAAGGAGTGTCTCCATCCTTGCCGCAGATTCAACGAGTGCATTCTTGCCCTTAAGGTCTGTAAGATCTCCTATGTAAGAAGACGGATACATGAGGCTTCCGTTTGCTATGCAGAAGGTGTTCTTGAGCTCTCCGCCATACGCGGTTACCATGCCCTTAAATTCACGTGAGAGCATGAACGGAAGAGGAGCATAGCCTCTCGACCTTCTTACCATATAAGGCTTGCCGTTATGGAAATCCATAACTGAATCATCTGCTCTGATCCTTATCTTCCTGTTGTGAGTAAGGATCGTATCGCAGTAAGAAGCAATCTCGCGTCTTGCATCGTCGTCATCTCTGCAGATGGGAAGACCTGAGAGATTGCCGCTGGTCATGACCAGCATATCAGGCATCTTTATGCCGTCGTCGTAATCGAATATGAGGCTTTGAATAGGTGCATAAGGAAGCATTACTCCAACCTTGGGATTAGAGGGTGCTATTGAAGGTGCGAGCCTTGAGCCCTCCTTCTTAACAAGGAGTATTATGGGCTTCTGATGGCCCTCTAATATCTCTTCCTGATAAGCTTCTATATAGCAGTTTTGCTCAACCGTTTCCTTGCTCCTCATCATTACCGCAAAAGGCTTAGCGGGTCTATTCTTAAGCTCTCTTAACCTTCTTACCGCAGCTTCATTTGTCGCATCGCAGGCTAAGTGGAAACCGCCTATTCCCTTGATCGCAGCAACGCCGCCTTCTGATATGACTTTCCTTGTATAAGTGATGGCATCCCTGCCTCTTCTATTCTGCGCGTCATCTAATATAAAGACTTCAGGTCCGCAGTCGTTGCAGCATACGGGCTGAGCATCGTATCTTCTCGTCTCGGGAGAATAGTATTCACGAGAGCACTCCGGGCACATCTCAAACTCGTTCATGGATGTCCTGCATCTGTCGTAAGGAAGGCTGTCTAATATCGTAAGCCTCGGACCGCAGCATGTGCAGTTTATAAACGGATGCAGATATCTTCTGTTGCTCTTGTCGAAGAGCTCAGCTAAACATTCGTCGCAGATGGCGATATCGGGAGATACAAAGATCTCGCCCTTGGTCTTCTCGCTCTCAACGATCTCGAATGTATCACCCGCATCCCTGTCCGTATCCTTGATATCCATCTTGAGGATAGCGGCCCTTTTGGGAGGCTCATGTCTTATAAGATCTATAAAGCGTTCAACATCCTTGTCTTCACCTGCGCATACGATCTCAACATAAGGGCCATAGTTAGATACGCTGCCTCTTATGTTACATGAGGCTGCGTGCCTTGCGACTGTCGGGCGGAACCCGACACCCTGGACTATGCCGTAGACCTTAATGCGCTTGGTTAACATCAATGCCTCCCGCTTATCGCAAAACAAGGTGCGTCAATGAACTTACCCTTAAAGTCAGGTATAAGCTCTCTTAATATCTCGTCAGCTACAACAGTATCGTAGCCGCCTTCTAAGACCATCTTTGTAAAGTCATCTTCTTCGCTTATCTTCCTGTCGCCTTCTCTTGCGATGGAATCGTGAAGCGTAAAGAATGTCGCTATATCAAGATCTACTCCGTTATCTCTTAAAGTCTTGCCGAATACTTCGTCGTGGCAGACAAGGACTTTGCCCTTAAGATCTTCCGTAAGGTACTTCATCGCAGGTTCAGCTTTTGCTTCGTATCTAAGCCCCATGCTCTCTGCAAAACTTACGCCTGATGCAGATGCAGCGATGATCTTACTGTTCCCGAGAAGCTTCATCTGCTCTAACGAGACATCCTTATAGTCCATACCGTAAGTAAGCGGTGTCTGGCCTATAACTGTTTCGCTTTCTTCTTTATTCTCGTTTCCTTCTTCACCTAATACTTCCGCAAGCTGTCTGTATGCCATTGCTTCGCCTTCGTCGTAGAGGCGCATGCCGTTTGCGGGGATAGTGAGGATGGGAAGGTCTGTCTTCTTCTCCATCATCCTCTTCAAGGCTTTGTAGTCAGTTGCGATGGTCGCGGGAACCGGTGTCCCTACCAGGGCTATGAACTTGCAGTCTATCCTTGAAGCGGCGTCTATGGTCTTCTTTACGAGAAGCTCGTCTCTTCCTAAGATCGCATCCATGTCTCGTAAACCCGCAGAGAAGATAGCGCTCTTCGCTCCCTGCCATCTCGGTTCGTCGAAGCCGCAGATATTACCTGTGCAACCACCGGCATCTATTACTACGATAAGTCCGCCCAGGCTGTATAAGACGGATACAGCACCTGACTGATCGGGGGCAAAAGGTGTAAGTACTTTCCTGAGTCCTCTCATGCTCTGCCCTCCTCAAGCTTAGATGCTATAGAATTCATAAGATCTCTTACGCCCTGGTAACCGAAGGGCTTTATATCCGTATTCCATGCGATGTTCGGGATGTCCGGACAATAGTATCCGGCATCCTTACCTATGGTGATGTCTGCCTTAGAGCCTGACATATCGTAGTAGATCATGGTGGGCTCCATATTGCAGTAGACCTTCGTGTCGGGGCTGAGCCTGGCAAGGTTCTTTATGTATACGAATCTCTCGGGCGATAAGGTCGCATAGATCTCATCTACCTTGAAGCCGTATCTTACAAGTGAAGTTGCAAGCTCGAACGGATCACAGTTGGAAGACTCACCGATATTGAATGTAAGATCAGGGTATCTCTCCTTAAGAGCATCTACTGCTTCCCAGGCTTCCTCCCTTTCCTCGGTATCGTCTATCTCGATCCCCGTTGCCGCAGCAAAAGCGCTGTACTGCTTTGCTATCCTGTCGATTCCGTGAACTCTTGTTAGCTCGATATAAGGGATATTGAGATTGGCGTTCATGTCCTCAGCAGCCGCCCTTACCTCAGGGTCTGTCACGATATTGAAGTTCGCGCTTGCCATCTTGAGGAAGTCTTCGTAGCTCTCGCTCGTACCTATCTGCCTTATGTGAGTAACACCTGCCCTGGTGAGATATCTCTGAAGTTCGCCTTCAGCAAGAGGGGCAAAATTGCCGATGATGTTTACCGTCCTCGGATCCTTTTGCATAGGCTCTAAGAGAGAATAGAGCGTCTGCCTTACATGTACCATAGGCGGCCTTCTTCCTTCTCTTGTAAGTGCATACATATAGCAGGGACGGACGCGGGTCTTATCAAAGCCCTTCTGCCTTAAAGCTTCCTCTGCCTTCCTCGTAACGCGCTCCATATCGGTTCCGAGAAGTGCATCTACGCATGTGATGCAGATCATGACGACTCTCGGAGTCTTGTCCTTCAGGAACTCTACTATCTCTGTTACCGCCTCGGGTATCCTTGCAAGGTGCTTGCCCGTAACAAGATCGTTCTCGTTCATCTCGAGATAGAAGAACCTGTTCTTGTATCCCGGCATATTGGATATGAGGGAAGTGTTCCTGCCGCAGCATCCGGGAGCCACTATGAGCATTACCGATTCAGGCACTGCAAGACCTGCTCTTTTTACGCCGTAGCCTTCAGCGCCGGGAGAGTTGTATGCAAGTGTTGCAGGCGAGCTGTATACAAGGCCTTTGCCTGACAAGAGTTCGTCAGGTATATTCTCCTTGCCAAGCTCTGCGAGCTTACCTGCCGTAAAACATATAGCTTTCTTCGTCATTACTTGTCTCCGTCAATGAGCCTTTGTGCAAGCTTTATAAACTCCTGCGCCGCTTCGCTCTCGGGGCTTCCTTCCACTACCGTCATGCCCCGGTCTTCGCACATGGTTATGTCGTCGCTTCTCGGGATCTTGCTTACGATCTTAACGCCGTGCTCTTCTGCAAAAGCTTCGACCTTCTCTTCTTCGCCTATAACATTTCTCTTGTTTAAGATGATGCCTTCGACATGGGCATATCCCCTGTCTTCGAAGTTCCTTACCGCCTGGCAGATATTGCCTGCAGCATATAAAGCCATCTTCTCGCCTGAGGTTACGATCAGGACCTTCTCTGCATAGCCTTCTCTTATGGGCGCAGCAAAGCCTCCGCAGACTACGTCGCCCAAGACATCGTACATGACTACATCGGGCTTATAGTTCTCGAAAAGACCAAGCTCGTCTAAGAGGTTAAATGTAGCTATTATGCCTCTTCCCGCACAGCCGAGTCCGGGTGTGGGACCGCCTGTCTCGATGCAGAGGATATCCCCGTATCCCTTTGCTGATATCTCTTCAATAGATGTGGGATCCACGCCGTCCTTTAATATCTCGATAACCGGCTTAACGGGCTCGCCTCCCAGAAGATTAATGGTCGAATCCGCCTTAGGGTCACAACCGATCTGTATGACCTTCTTGCCGAGTTTTGCGAATGCCGCAGACAGATTGGAAGTCATTGTCGACTTACCGATGCCGCCCTTGCCGTAGATAGCGATCTTAAGCATAAAAAAGCTCCTTTACGCGTCTGACGATAAAGGAGCCCTAATGAATCTAAGTAATACTAAAGATCTGTCAGAACTATTCCCGCTCGGAAACCACCTTGCCGTCAGAGTCTGTTTGTTTATGTCCATATTTTACACGCGCAAAAAGAAAGGGGATACATCCCCCGGTTTAAAAGTTAAAAAGTGTTCATAAAAGATGACAGATAGGAACCTGGCGTGATAAAAGTTTCCGACATATGTCGTTAATCTGCAAAGAGCTCCGTAGAGAAATATCTCTCGGCAGTATCGGGAAGTATGGTCACTACCGTCTTGCCCTTACCGAGCTTTCCCGCAAGCCTTAAGGCGGCAACAACATTGCTTCCGCTCGATATGCCGCACATTATGCCCTCTTCGCTTGCAAGCCTCCTTGCCATAGCGACAGCCTCTTCGTCACTTACTATCGTGATATCGTCAATAAGATCGGTATCTAAGATGGCGGGGATTATTCCGTCGCCTATACCCATCTGGATATGTGAGGAGACCTTGCCGCCGGATAAGATCGCTGCATTCTCGGGCTCAGCTGCCCAGATGACGATACCGGGA
The DNA here is from genome assembly GCA_024685135.1 of Saccharofermentans sp. GTDB lineage: Bacteria > Bacillota > Clostridia > Saccharofermentanales > Saccharofermentanaceae > Saccharofermentans. Next base: position 16,671 of record JAIKWA010000020.1, on the reverse strand, counting down.
ATCTCTTCTTTGAGCTTCTTGCCGATACCTGTGATGGTTCCGCCCGTGCCTATGCCTGAGCAGAAACCGTCTATATTCTTGCCGCAGTCTCTTAAGATCTCAACGGCTGTAGTGCTGTAGTTGATCTCGGGATTTGCGGGATTCTCGAACTGTGACGGGATAAATACATTGGGGTCTTTGGCCTTCATGTCCAAAGCGAGCTTGCTGCACTCTTCGATGCACTTGCCGATATCGCCGTCGTCGTGAACGGTTACCGCTTCAGCGCCGTAGTGCCTTATGAGCTTTGCTCTCTCTTCGCTTACCGAATCCGGGAGGATGATGACGGTCTTATATCCTCTTACCGCACCTATGAGTGCGAGTCCTATTCCCTGGTTGCCGCTCGTTGCTTCAACGATGGTGCTGCCTTCTTTAAGTATGCCCTGCTCTTCTGCCTTGATGACCATGTTATATGCAGAACGCGTCTTGATGGAGCCTCCTACATTGGTGCCCTCAAACTTGACCAATACATCTGCCATATCAGGCGATGTTATCTTGCCTAGCTTTATAAGCGGGGTGTTACCCATAGCTTCGAGAATGTTCTTATAGATCATCTTGTCATCTTATCCTTGCTTCGATCTTGCATACCCCTCCCCTGGAAGAGCCATATCATTATAACTGTTTTTGCAAGATATTGGGTATCAGTTTAGAGTTATATTTCTTATATCTGTTATAATAAGCAGATAAATCTGATCTTCAAGAGGATTGATATGAATATTGCGGTTATCTTCGCAGGCGGCGTCGGCAGACGCATGAACGCCAAGGACAAGCCTAAACAGTTCCTTACCGTACATGGCAAGCCTATAATCGTGCACACAATAGAGATATTCCAAAACTGCAGTGATATAGACGGCATCGCTGTTGCCTGCGTTGAAGACTGGATCCCTTATATGGAGCAGCTCAAAGCTGAATATAACCTCACGAAGATCGGCGTTATAACCAAGGGAGGACAGACAGGTCAGCTCTCTATCTATAACGCACTCAAGGCCGCAGCTGACACCTATGGTATAGATGACAACATCGTTCTCATCCACGACGGTGTAAGGCCTCTTATAGACGAGAAGACCATACAAGATAACATCGAAGCGGTTAAGCAGTTCGGCAGCGCCATCACCTGCGGTCCTGCAATAGAATCCGTAGTCCTTACAGAAGACGGCAAGGAGATCTCCTCGGTTGCACCGAGAGACAACTCAAGGGTTGCCAAAGCTCCCGAGAGCTTCTTCTTAAAGGACATCCTTGAAGCCGAAGAGGATTCCATATCAAGAGGCATAACAAACGAGATAGATTCCTGCGCACTCATGGCACATCACGGCATGACCATGCATATCGTTGAGGGCAACACCAGAAACCTCAAGATCACTACGCCCGAAGACTTCTATATGTTCAAGGCGATATACGATTCGCGCGAGAACTCACAGCTTGAATAGGAGCACTGATATGCCTGATAGGTTACAAGAAGATTTGAAGGATTTTATAAACGAACCTTTCCTTGCAAAGCTTAAGGGCAAGACCGTTCTTGTTACGGGCGCAACGGGCCTTATAGGCTCTGCACTCGTAAAGACTCTCACCTGTTTGGGAGATGTTGATGTAATTGCTCTTATAAGGAGCAAAGATAAGGCAGATAAGGTGTTTAAGGGTACCGATACATCTAATGTCTCATATGTGATCTGCGACATGAATGACCCTAAGCTTCCTTCAGATCTTAAGGCCGATTACATCATCCACTGCGCGAGCATGACAGGCAGCAAGGATTTTGTAACCAGACCCTCCGAGGTAATCGATACATCAGTAAGAGGCACCCGCAAGATGTTAGATCTTGCAAGGGACATCAAGGCTTCAGGCTTTGTATATCTTTCCACTATGGAAGTCTACGGCAACGGCGGCAAGGGCAATAAGATCTCTGAAGATCACATCTGCAACGTCGAGCCTTCCAAGGTAAGGAGCTCTTATCCGCTGTCCAAGATGATGTGCGAGAACCTTTGTACATGCTATGCTTCGGAGTTTGACCTGCCGGTAAATGTAGTAAGACTTACGCAGACCTTCGGTCCCGGCGTATCTTCATCCGATGCAAGGCTATATGCTTATTTTGCAAAGTGCGCTATAGAAGGCAGGGATATAGTGCTCAATACCAGGGGCGAGACAGAGAGGTGCTATTGCTACCTTGCCGATGCCGTAACAGGCATACTCACCGTGCTTCTTAAGGCACCCAAGGGAGCATTCTATAACATCGCAACAGACGGCTCTTATATATCCGTCGCAGATATGGCAAAGCAGGTCGCAGAGCGCTTCGGCATCGGAGTTTCCTTCGATCTTACAGGCGGCAAGGACAAGGGCTTTGCAGACACTTTATATATCGACCTCGATACATCAGCTCTTAAAGCGCTCGGTTGGAATTCTTGCGCTCTTCCTGTTATAGACATGGTATCTGCAGTTGCAGACAGCCTTAAGGAGGACATGGTTTGAGCCTTAAATCCGCTATAGAGATGATGGATACCGCAAGTTGCGGACTTAAGACGATAGAAGACAGTGACATCGCTAAGCTCCACTCTATCTACTTAAGCTTTCTTAAGGACTTAGATCCCTTCCTGACGCAGAATAACCTCTCCTATGCTTTAGGCGGAGGCAGCATGTTAGGCGCGATCCGTCACAAGGGCTTTATCCCCTGGGACGACGATCTCGATATCACCATGACAAGAGAAGACTTCGATAAGTTTGCCAAGATCGCTGACACCTTCATGCCCGATAAGTACTACTTAAGAAAGCCGGGCGATAAGGGGTATTTGTTCCAGTGGCCCAAGATCTTCATTAAGAACACAGCCTTCGAAGAGCTCCTCTCATCAGAAGATTCCCCCAGGGAATTGTTCGTTGATATCTTCATAGTGGAAGATGTTCCGGATAAGAATATCTCAAGGAAGATAAGAGGCTACAGATCCTCTTTATACCTTCTTGCCTGCTCTGCCGTAAGAGTCAGAAAGTGCAAGCCGAAGATGAGTAAATACACGGGCAACGCACCCGAGGTAAACAAAGAGATAAACAAGAGGGCTTTTGCGGGTTTCTTCTTCTCCTTCAGGAGCATAGAGAAATGGTGCAAAGCCGCAGATGAGTTTTTCGCAGGCTACAGGGATGACACCTCAAAGGATATCGTTATCCCTTCAGGTGCGCTCCATTTCTGGGGCGAGATATATCCGAGGGAGATACTCACCCTGACAAGAAGAGTACCCTTCGAGGATATCGAGGTTAATGTGCCTTTGTATGCAGAGAAATATCTAGCGCAAAGATACGGCAAGGACTATATGCAGATCCCGCCCAAGCACGCGAGGGCAAAGCACGCCCTGATCAGTTTCGATACGGGTGATAAAGATGTATAAAGCAAATGTCTTACTCTCCTCTTATAACGGCGCAAAGTTCATCGAAGAACAGATAAAGAGCATCCTCGCGCAGGAAGGCGTGGAGGTAAGGATAGTTGTCCGTGACGACGGCTCTGCAGATGAGACCATGGATATCGTAAGAAGGCTTGCAGAAGCTGACCCCCGTATATCTATACTCGAATCCGATTCACCCAATATGGGGCCCGGCAAGAGCTTCATGACATTGCTTAGAGATCGATTTGAAGAAGGCTCTGCTTACTACGCCTTCGCAGACCAGGACGATATCTGGCTTGAAGATAAGCTTATAAGCGGCATAGAGCAGATAAAGGATATCGGCCTGCCTGCCCTCTACAGCTCAAACCAGTTCCTTTATATAAACGGTGAGAACAAGGGCAAGAGGTTTGACTTTATTCCCGACATGACGGTCGCAGGACATATAACCAGGAACCTTCCTTCAGGCTGCACGTATATCTTCAACAACGCACTTGCCAAGGCAGTGTGCGATGCTCCTTTGGTCCCTGACGATGTCCTTACCACAAGGCTTCACGATTCCTGGTTAATGCTCGTTGCCCTTTGCATAGGCAAGGCCGTATACGACGATACGCCCCATATCCTCTACCGCATCCACGAGGATAACACCGTAGGAGTAAAGAAGATGGGACTTAAGGATAACCTTAAGCTTAAATACAAGCGCCTTACCGACAAGAGATATTCAAGATACAGATCCAAGACCGCAAGAGCGCTCCTTGAGCTATACCCCGGGATATCAGGCAGGAATAAAGAGTTACTTTCAGAAGTAGCATATTACAAAGAAGATAAGGCTATGAGGAAGGCTTTGAGGGCCGATAGCGAATTCATAAGCAAAGCGGGCAAGAATATCCCTCTTAAGATCTTCTTCGGGCTTATATAACCAAATCGAAACGGTTTGTTTACAAGATTCTAATAGTTGGTTGTCAGAATCGAAATATCTTAATAGTTAAATATAATCACTTACAGATCTTCTAGAAGTAGAAGATGATAATCTATTTCTTCATACTATCCTCATAAAGGGCAGGTTCGGCAAGTTACCTGCCCTTTACCATGTCGCATAGTCTCCGAAATTCCACTCATCAGTCCAAATGTCACCTGTGGAAGAGCGCTCCTGCAGGCCCTGGTTCATAATGTCTCTTAACTGATCTTCAGGTGAAACCGTAGGTGTGGGGTTATTACCGCCGCCACCGCCGGGTGTAGGCGTGGGAGTACCCTCACCTTCGCCGCCCGGCGTAGGTGTAGGCGTTCCTTCTCCCTGAGGCGTAGGTGTAGGTGTACCTTCGCCTTCTCCGGGCGTAGGCGTAGGTGTGCCCTCGCCCTCGCCCTGAGGTGTCGGGGTAGGTGTTCCCTCGCCCTCGCCTTGAGGCGTGGGAGAAGGTGTCGTTGTGCCGCCCTGAGGCGTAGGTGTAGGAGAGGGCGTCTCCCCGTCCGGCGGAGTGGGAGTCGGAGTCGGATCTGAGCTTCCGCCGCCGCCATTCGTGAGCGCCTGCTCTAATTCATCTATCTCGTTCTTTAAGATCTGCGCAGGTCTATAGTGACCTGTGTTCTCGTCGTCAGCGCAACCGTTCTCCATAAGGATAGTTCTCGCTTCGTCCAGGATCTCCAATATCTCATCGATATCGTCTTCTTCCAGGTTCTCAAGATCTAAAGGCGTTACGAGTGCAAGCGCGTAGTTAACTCTTATCCTGCAGTCGTATGTCTCATCCGGCTGCGATATGAGAGCCTGCTTGTATTCGGTTATGGCCCTGTCGTAATCTTCTAACTGATAGTAGACATTACCTCTGTTGAAGTGGTTTACATAAGGCTGCGTAACACCTAAGAAACCTAACTGATTCTGCTCGTAGTGTCCATGGTTATACCTTTGGATCGCATTATGGTTGCTGTAATAACTGAGCAAAAGCACCGCAAGTACTATTGCGAGAAGTGTCCAGGCTGCGATAGCTACTCTTTTAAACATAGCTTCAGGCCCTCCTCTTCACGCTGATGAACTCATATGCGATGAGTCCTGCAAGCGGTATTGCGAAAAGATAGTACATATCCTTATAGCCCTTGCGTACATCTTCCTTCTGCTCGCTCGCAAGCGTCTCCACGATATCGTCCAAGACATCGTCTATGTCAGATGTCTCTTCCATGTGGACATAAGGAAGGTCAAGATCGGACGCGATATCTTCCAGGTTATCCTCGTCGATCTTGGATATAGCTGTCTTATACGGATAGTCTCTCTCGTCTTCTACCAAGACGAGCTCATCGTCTAATACATCGTGCCAGTGCATCTGGCCGCCACTGTCCGTGCCGTATCCCATAACGGCGCCGCCGTCTATATACTCGGCAAGATCAGCAAAGGAATCGAGATCGTTGCCGTCTGTATTCTCGCCGTCGCTCATGAAGAATACCAATACCTCACCGTTATCGAATTCCTCTGTCTCTTCAAGCAGATATTCGAGCAGGGAATAGCTGACACTTATATTCGTACCCTTTGAATAGACAAGATACGGAGGTGCGAGCGAAGATATAACGTTATTGATGAAGACATTGTCGTCCGTGAACGGTGCGGACATATGGGCTTCGTTATTGAAGTCTATTACCGCAAATTTAGCTCCGCCCAAAGACTCGGTTATATGCTTTACATCGGCAGAAACTCCGGTCATTCGCGTCTCATCGCCGTTATAGTCTTCAGCGAGCATACTCGTCGTGTTATCCACCACGAAGATGCAGTAGCAGTTAAGATCCTGTTTTACGACCTTAACGTTGTCTGACTTATACATAGGTCTTAAGTTGATGATGAAGATAAGGATGACCATAAAGATCTGCCTTACATAAGGAGCTATGCCCTTACGCTTGAGCAGCAAAAGACCGATGCATATCAGCACCATGACCCATATAGGTAACATCGGTTCAAATCTCAGTCCGTCCATCTCACACCTTCAATATAAATGCCAATAAGATCATGGCAATGATCGCTGCCAACAAGAACTTAAAAGGCGTCTCCGGGACATCGGTCTCGATTATCTCGTAGTGCGTCTCATCCAAGGTCGCAACCTGCTCGCTGATATCGTCGACTATGCCCTCTACTACTACAGGATCTTCGCCGTAGAAGAATTCTCCGCCCGTAAATATAACGGTGTCCTCCATCATCTGCTTCTGGTCAGGATCCATTACCTCCGTACCGATGCCGTAAACGATGATGCCATTGTCCTTACACATCTGTCCTGCCTGAGGAAGAGTTATGAGCTCTTCGCCCTGGAGGTCGTTATCCGTCGTAAAGATTATGGTCCTTGATCTGTCAGGATTCTCTTCCACATCGGGGAATGACATGCAAGCCGAAGCGAGACCGTCACCGATGATCGAAGAGCCTCTTTCCGCATTGCCTACCAAAGTACCGTCGCTTATATAGGCATCGAGCTCGTATAACCTGTCGTAATCGACATAGTCGCCGTCGTAATACTTGATCCTGAGCTGCAAGCCTTCCTTGACCTTCTCCAAGATATCTACGACATACTCGTAGTCGTTTGTAAGGGGGCAAAGGAGCAAGGGCGAGGTATTGAATATGACGATACCGAACCTCTCGCCGTTAAGCTGCTCTACAACATCAATGAGCTTATCTATGAGCTCCTGATTAAGGTTATCTACCGTAGTGGATATATCCATGCACAAGATGATGTCCCTGTTATAGTGGGGCACCTCCTTGGACTCAGTCTTATAAGGTCTTGCGGCAAGCAGTCCCGTGATAAGAAGGGATGCGATGATCACTCCGATAAGCACGATCCTCAAAAACCTGTACAGGGTGTACTTTGCCTTGTAGTAAGGGATCTGTCTTAAGTAGTCCGGGACTACGGCCTTCTTGCCTCCGCCGTATTTGCTCTTACGCTTGAATACGATAAAGGAGACGATGAAGAATATTACGCAAAGTCCTGCGATGATGTAGAAGATCTCAGCTTGTCTTAATTCCATTGCTCAACAAGCCTCCTGCTGTTATTAAGCGACTGCCTTACATCGCCTTCTGAGATCTTATCGAACTCAGGTGAGTAGTATTCTTCTACGAGATCTGCAAGAGATGCATATTCTGTTGCCCTGATATCCTCTAATGTGTACTTGTCCGTCGGAACGCCCGTAGCCTTATAAGCAAACTCACGGACGGTGATACTCATCTTCTCGTATGCAGATCTTATCTTGGTCGTATCGTTATTGAACTCAGCTTCTATCTCATCTATCTTTGCAAGGTATTCAGCTTTGAGCTTCGTCATGTCAGGCCTGGTCCATGTGGGTTCTGCTACGACCACCTCAGGTTTCTTCTTGCGTTTTGCAAGGGAGCGCTTTATAAGCCTGACTGCGATGTAGATGATTATTATCAGAGTTACGAGCGCAAGAAGACCTCCTACCACATAGATAGGAATGAGTGAATATTCAAACATCTTTCTTAATTCGATTATCGATTCCATGTCAGTTATTCAGCTTGTTCTTCTCAAGAAGCTCTATTATCCTGCTTTCCGTATTATCTTCCGAATCTATCGTTATCATGCTGATGCCGAAGTGCTTGAGCTTGTCTTCGCACTCCGCTATCATCTTATGCTGTTTCTCGGTAAGAAGCCTGTGGAGCTTCTTTGAATCGGTCATAAATGCCGGCATATAAGATCCGTTCTCGATGTTATATACCTTCTTGCCGCAGCATGTGGAATCCGAGATGTTTATGACCAGTACATCGTGGACGATAACGAGCTGCTTCAATATGCCCTCTGCCATTCTCCTGATACCCTCTATATCCGTTACGATAACTATGATCATGCGCCTTCTGATGTTGCGCATTATGTATTCGAGAGCCTTGTTGATCGAGGAGTCGTTGTCGATGGTTACCGCCTTCGCATAAGCTTCAAGTATATATTCGAGATTAAGAGTGCCCATCTTGAAGGGAAAGCGCTCTAAGGACTTCTCATTGGGGAATACCGCGCTTACATAGTCACCGTTAGATGAGACCATATAAGCAAGGGAGCCGCCGCTTATGAGCGCGACATCCTTCTTCTCTTCCCCTGACTCAGTCTCTGCGAGCATCCTCCTGTTCGTATCCATTACGAGCATGAGGTTATGCTTCTTCTCGGCGATATACTGCCTTATAAGGACCTTCTGCGAACGCGATGTAGCCTTCCAGTCGATATCCTTGATATCGTCGCCCGGAACGTATTCGCGGAGCTCGTCGAAGTTCATGCTCCTGCCCTTATATATCGAGTTATAAGAACCGTCTAAGACTCTGCTCGTAGCTTTGTCCGTCGCTATGGTCTTATATCTCTTGAGCCCGAATTTTATACGTGAGACGTAATCTAATTTCATGGAGTGGGAACTGCTCCGACAATAGCATCGATTATGGTCTCGGGATTTATGTTATCTGCTATGGCAGCAAAGTTTAACATGATCCTGTGACGCAGTACTTCGTACTTCATCGCCCTGACGTCTTCAGGTGTGCAGTACGCCCTGCCGTTGATGAGGGCAACGGCCTTAGCCGTCTCCATAAATGCTATTGCGGCACGCGTGCTCGCACCCATGGCAACATAAGAAGCAAGCTCCTTGGGTATGAACTTACTAACTTCTCTTGTAGCCTGAACGATATCTACGATATATTTCTTGATCGCAGGTGACAGATATACCTTCTTGCTCAGCTCCTGCAGGAAGACGATGTCTTCGATCGTGCAGATGGACCGGGATGAAGTATAGACATCTGCTTCTATCCTGTTCAATATCTCGATCTCCTGGTTTGCATCAGGATATGTGATCACTTCCTTTATGAGGAAACGGTCGAGCTGCGCTTCGGAGAGCTCGTATGTACCCTCCTGCTCGATCGGGTTCTGCGTTGCGATAACGATGAATACCGGGGGAAGCTTATATGTCGTGCCTCCGATACTTACCGACTTCTCCTGCATCGCTTCTAACATCGCACTCTGCGTCTTCGCACTTGAACGGTTGATCTCGTCTAAGAGCACGAAGTTTGCATAAACGGGACCGATCTTGGTCTCGAAGGTGTTGTTGCTCATGTTAAAGGTCTGCGTACCGATGATGTCACTCGGCAAGAGGTCGGGCGTGCACTGTATTCTCGAAAAAGATCCGCCTACGGCTTCCGTCATGACATTTGCCGCAGTAGTCTTTGCAAGACCCGGTACGGATTCGAGAAGGATATGTCCGTTTGCGATCATGGAGACAAGAAGCGACATGCCTAGCTGCTGCTGTCCTACTATCTTGCTTCCGTAATAACCCTTGATACCTGCTATGATGTTGCCGGCTCTTGCGAGCTCGTCGACATTGATGTCCATTACGAGTTCTTCCATCTCATTATCCTCCAATGTGATTTCCGCCACATAGTATAATATTTTTCGAGTGTTTTTGAAACCTTAACGCGTGTTATAATGATGGAACGGATAGTTATAAGGGGGATAAAGATGAATAAAGCCGTAAAAATAACCGTAATCTCCGCCGTCTCTATTGCAGTCCTTGGCGTGGGCGCTCTTTTCGCAAGGCCTTTATTTATCAAGGCCAAGGTCGCGAGCACGGCAAATGAGCTTGCAAGAGCGATCGAATCCGGAACGGCATCTTCAATCTCCTCCCTCACGGACAAATCAGACAAAGAGATCATAGAAGAACTCAAGCTGAACTTTAGGGGCGAGGGATATTCCGATGAAGAGAATATCTACGCCCAGGCGGTAAGAGATTCTATCGTCTGCACCGTAGATAAGTCTTCCGTAGAGCTCCAGGACAGCGCGCATGCAAGCTGCTCCATCAGCGTAGACATGGCAGACTTCTCCCTCCTGCAGGATAAGACATACGACAATACAGAAGAGTTAGAAGCGCTCATATCAGAGCTCGAGCACGTGGAATTCACATACAGCGCAAACTTCATCAAGAAGGATGGAGAGTGGCTCGTAACCAATTTAGACAGCTCGAATTTCCGGAGGATCTTCTCCTACAGGGACATCCATCTCGAGATAGGTCTTCCCTCCCTCATAACCACGGCTGATACTTTAGCGCAGCTTATCCCCTGCACGGATCCTGATTCGTCCATTGTAAAGAGCAGCACATACAACCGGGAATTATACGATCTGATGAACTCTTACATAACGCCTTCATCTGACGATCAGGCAAGGTTTACCGACAGCGTGAGATCGCTCATGGAGTGCTCAGTCCTCAAGGATACCGCTTATGTTGACGGCCGCACCGGCACGGTAGACATCAGCATAAAGACACCCATGTACGAGCAGCTCGCAGGAAGGCGCTACGGCAATATAGACGAAGCGATAATCACCCTTGCAAGTCTCGGTAAGAGCGAATACATCTTCACCGCCGAATTTACAAGAGACGACAGCGGCGTCTGGACCATCACAAACCAGGACGGATTTACTGAGATCTTCCTGTTCCAGTCCTTCAGCATCGTGATGGCAGACTTGGACGGCGATTACAGCTGCTTTGTCGATATCACAGACCAGGTAAATAACATAATCGCAACCGAGACAGGCAGGGGCAGCGGTATATACGAGGGCACACAGGGCCAGGTAATGCTCAGGGTATTCCTGACTCTAGACGGCAATTCCTACTCTTACGGAGCAGACGAAGACATGGTGGCAGCAAGCCTCATGGAATACTTCAACTTGAATATCGATACGATCGCCAAGAACTATCTGGGAACCGACAATCAGACTGTCCTCGATACCTTGTCCGCACTTGCAGGCTACGACAACTACGATGCTCTCAAGACCAACGTCCTGCAGAGCTTATCCGGCATGATGGACGATATCTACTTCGGAAGCATAAGCCAGTCGGGCGAATATAAACTCTCAGGCGAGAGCATAGTCTTCTTAGGAGAAGATGACGAGAGCACTTCTGACGATATAACGGGAACCATAGATTCCTATGGCAGGATCTGTGTCACGCTCCCCATCAAAGATCCCGATGTCGCTTCGCTCTTCGGCTCGGATACGATAGATCTCGTCTTCGTAAAGGACGAAGCATAAGCCTTATTCATTTTGACATAGCAAAGCCGTTTACATACGGCTTTGTTTGTTTATATATATTAAAAGAATTTGTTGAAAAGACATTTTCTCTTGTTTATACTTTGTTTGCAGTTTAGAGGTGGATGAGATGAAGGTAACACTTAAGACTTTTACAAATAGACTTACGGCACTTGTTCTTGCCGTATCTGTTGCATCGGGCATAGCAGGTGCTTTTGCTTCTGATGTTAAAGCTGACGATATTCCTTCTGTCACATATTCCGCACATGTACAAGACATCGGCTGGATGTCACCCGTTACAAACGGTGAGATCGCAGGCACGGAGGGCAGGAGTCTCAGAGTCGAAGCTCTCAAGATGAACCTTACGGGCTCATCCTATTCAGGCTCTATCGAATACCGCACCCACATTGAGAATATAGGCTGGGAAGGTTCCTGGCATAAGGACGGAGAGGAATCCGGCACTACGGGAAGCGCGCTTCGCATAGAAGCACTCGCAGTAAGGCTCACGGGCGAGATCGACGAATACTACGATGTCTGCTACAGGACTCACGTTCAGAATCTCGGCTGGACAAGCTGGACAAGGGACGGCGCTAAATCCGGCAGCGAAGGCTACGCATTAAGGGTCGAAGCAGTTCAGATAGTCCTTGTCCCCGAAGGCAGCGCTCTTCCTTCAAGCGAAGATTCCGCAGTCATGACTTTTGTTGACGATAACACCGTAAGCTATTCTACTCACGTACAGAACATAGGCTGGCAGGCAAGCGTGAAGGGACGCGGGATCTCAGGCACTACAGGACGCTCCTTAAGACTTGAAGCTATTCAGATCTCTCTCGGAGATCTTCCCGTTACAGGCTCCATCGAATACCGCACACATATCCAGGATATAGGCTGGGAGACCGACTGGTCTTCAGACGGCGAGATGAGCGGAACTGAAGGACGATCCTTAAGACTTGAAGCTATCCAGATCCGCCTTACCGGAGAAGCAGCAAAATACTACGATGTATGCTACAGAGTACATGCCCAGAACCTCGGCTGGCTCGATTGGACAAAGAACGGTGAGAGCGCAGGAACAGAGGGTATGTCCTTCAGGCTCGAAGCTATCCAGATAATCGTATGTCCCAAGGACTTAGGTCCTCAGACAGGAGGCAGGGCTTTTGTAAACATGAGGCTCTTATATCCTCAGGCATGCGCCGTGTTGGATCGGGTAGGCTGGAACCTTCCTGCGGCATTCAACTGGTGCGTAATGACATACGTAAGAGGCGAGACATCTCCTGCTAAGGGCACAAGATATTTTGCAAACATCGGCTTTACTAACCACTCGGGCAACTGCTATGTTATGGCGGCATGCTTCTACGAGATGGCAATGGCTTTAGGTTACGACGCACATCAGATGACGGGCGTTGTCCCCTTGAGGAGAGGCGGTATGGGTCCTCACTCATGGGTTGAGATAGTAATGGACGGCAAGATCTATGTTTTCGATCCGGACTTCCAGTATGAGAGCGGAAGATCAGGATATCAGATCTACTATAAGAAACCCGGTACCTGGATGTATTCCAATTACCGCAGAATGAATTAAAGGATGGTAAGAATGAAGAAGGAATTTTTTACACTCGCAGCAGCGGGGATCGCTCTGCTCATAGTAACGAGCTGCTCTTCAGGTGCAGTTGAATCTGCCGTAGATACGGCAGTATCCGGTGCTTCACAGGTAACTTGTGAGACTTTAACAAGTGAATCCGAAGCATCAGCAGTAACCGAAGAGAGCATCATCGAGACAGAAACCGAGCCTTTGGTCTTAACTTCAGATGAGATCTACATAGAGCTCATACCCGAGGGTGGCAAGGTAATAAGCGTAAAGCTCAGCAATGAGACAGACAAGGATATCGAGGATATCGTCATCACTCCCGATGCTGATATGTCCACAGGCAAGGCTGATGTTGAGATCATCTTCGCTGACGGAGACGCAACGCTCCTGATGGGCATCAAGTTAAGCGACATCGAAGAAGGTGATATCCTCTGGGACGACAACAGCGAGTGTGCTTACATCGTATACACATCGCTCCAGTCCGGAAGCGAGATCGATACGCTTACGATGTCTCCCGAAGAAACATACGAAGAGACCACTGAGACAACAAGACGTTCATCCAATGCGGATTCAGGCTGCATCGGTGACGGCGGCCTCACATACTGATGGCAGATAAGAGAAATAACAGTTTGAGTTTAATAAGGATCATCGCCTGCATGGCGGTGGTCCTTCTGCATACTGCAAATCTTGCGATGGCGGTATTTGCGCCTGAGGGAGACATGAGGATAGCAACTGCCTCCATGAGAAATCTCATGCTCTGGTCAGTCCCCTGCTTTGTAATGGTCACGGGAGTATTGCTCCTTGACCCCGCCAAAGAGATCACATACAAGAAGCTCTTCGGCAAATACATAAAGCGCATCCTGATTACACTTGTTGTATTTACCCTGATATACAAGATAACGGATATCCTTATAGACAAGACTCCCTTTACTCCCGCTCTTATCACGGAATATCTGGCAAGCCTCGTCTTCGGGACTTCATGGTCTCATGTATGGTATCTGTATCTTATACTCGCAGTATACCTGCTCCTTCCCTTCTACCGCATGGTCGCAAGCAAGGCGGAAGCTAAGGACATGAGATATCTTCTTATCGTCCTTATCGTATTCCAGTCGCTCCTTGCGATAGTGACTGACATGACCGGTAAGACCCCTGCTTTCTATATCCTGGTATCTACGATATTCCCGCTCTTCCTTTATGCGGGCTATGCGATAGATAAGGGTTATGTGAAGCTTAATAAGATAGTTTCAGCAGCACTTATACTCTTATGCATCGCAGGCATGATCACCTTCAGCATACTCGCAACAAAGCTTCAGTCGCCTGAGATCGGCGCCATGGTAACAAGCTACCACTTTATCTTCACGGTATTGCTCGCCATATGCGTATTTGCTCTCATGAACAAGCTGAATGTTAAGGGCGGTAAGATATTTGCCTCATTAGACGGCTCTACCTTCGGCATCTATCTTGTCCATATGGTCATATTAAACGTCTTATACAGAGCAATAGGATTTAACCCTTACAGCATCGGGGTGTATATCCTCCCTGTGATCGCAATACTTACTTTCGCGCTCTCCTGGGGTATTGTTGCAGCATTAAGACTTATCCCTTTTATAAGAAAAATACTTTAAATCTTGTAGAAGTTCCTTCTGAAATATAATAAGATAACACTATCTTTTTACCGGGAGGAATGGTTATGGCTTGTTTTTTAGTTCCTACAACTGAAGCAATAGTTACAACGATCATCAAGAAATCTACAGATAAGAAGGAGACAAATAATCCCTTCATCAATCACATAGGTTGGCTTAACAATATGCTCTGGGGCGGCAGTGCTCTTCTCGCATTCGAGCATATCTGGCACGGTGAGGTAACACCCTGGTTCCCCTTCCTTACAAATGCAGCTGATCCCGAGAGTGCAAGCGTAATGCTTAAGGAGATGGCGACCAACGGTGTCGGCATGGCACTTCTTGTAACGCTCGCGTGGGCCTTCATGGTAATAATCTCAACTCAGCTTGCTAAGAAGAAGCAGCCTGAAGTATCTAAGGAGGCAGCTAAGTAATGACCCTCCTCATATGTTCCTTTGCAGCAGCTATCGCTACTGTTTGCTGGTATGTAAGCCGCCGCGATCTTAAGCTCGGATCCCTCGCACTCATCTACTGGGGCGCATCTCTTATGTGGCTCGTAGATTCCGTCGTTGAGTATATCGAGCTCGGAGCAGAGTTCTTTGCTCCCGCAGCAGCAGACATGTTAAACGATGCTTTCCTCGGTGCAAGCGTTGTCGTATTAGGTCTCATCATCTGGGTAGTAATGCTCCTCATCAAGGATCCCGCAGGCAAGCTCAAGACTTCCCTGCAAGGTAAATGAGGCCCGCCGGGCTTATAAAATTCAATAAGGAATATAATGCCCTTATATCTTTACTTAAGTCTTTGGGCAAGGTAGCAGTTGCCTTCTCGGGCGGAACTGATTCAGCTTATCTCCTCATTGAGGCGACCAAGATCTTAGGTCCTGATAACGTAATAGCAATAACAATAGACTCACAGGCCTGTCCGGGTGACGAACTCGCAAGGTCTGTGTTTTTTTGCGAAAAGCATGGCATAAGGCAGGTCCTTCTTAAGACGGATATCTTTGCCGTAGAAGGCTTTGCGGAGAATACAAAAGACAGGTGCTACTACTGCAAGAAGTCTCTTTTCGAACAGATAAAAAGATGTGCAAGAGATAACGGCTTCGATACTGTATGTGACGGCACCAACAAAGACGACACAGGAGACTACAGGCCCGGCATGCGGGCTGTATCTGAGCTTGGGATAGTAAGTCCTCTTAAAGAATCGGGAATGGGCAAGGAGCAGATCAGATATTTCTCCGGAAGCTACGGTCTTGAGACCGCAGAGCTCCCTTCAATGGCTTGCCTTGCAACGCGCATCCCCTACGGCGATAAGATAACGCCTGAAGCGCTCGATATGGTGCGCAAGGCAGAGAAAGCATTAGCAGATCTGGGCTTTAATGCTTTCCGCGTAAGAAAGCACGGAAACCTTGCAAGGATAGAGCTTAGGGAAGAAGACATGGCAAAGGTCGCGACCGTGAGACAAGAGATAAACAGAAAACTCAAGGAAGCGGGCTTTACTTATGTTACATTAGATCTTACAGGCTACAGGACCGGCAGCCTTAACGAAGTCTTGGGGAAGGAATGACATGAGCGATATAAAAGAATTGCTGGATATGGTGGCAAGAGGAGAGATAACTCCCGAAGAGGCGGAGACCAGATTAAAGCTCAAGCCTTTTACCGATCTCGGTTTTGCAAAGCCTGACCTCCACAGAGGTATAAGGCAGGGCATACCGGAAGTTATCTACGGCGAGGGCAAGACTCCCGGGCAGATAACCAAGATCACAGAAGCTCTCTTAGAAGCAGGTCAGGAGACCGTTATGGTCACGAGGCTCTCTGAAGAAAAGCAAAAGCAGATCACGATTCCCCTCACCTACTACCCTGAGGCAAGGATCGGTGTGGCCGGCAGTTTACCGGCAAATCCCGGCATAGGAAACATTCTTATTGCGACTGCAGGGACATCAGATCTTCCCGTCGCAGAGGAAGCTTACGTGACTGCCGAAATCTTGGGTAACAATGTTACAAAGCTTTACGATGTTGGGGTTGCGGGGATCCACAGACTCCTGTCAAACGCCGACA
>JAIKWA010000064.1 GCA_024685135.1 Saccharofermentans sp. | reverse complement strand
TGCTGCTGCTCGCCGAAGCCTGATGTGTGGATAGAGATCGGAAGGTTGCCGTTCTTGATCCTGAGCTCGTCAATAAATGCCTTCTGCCCCGCACCCTTCTTCATGACTACCACATAATTCAGTCTGAACAAGCTGCCCATGTCTGTTGTCTTTACTGATACAAGCTTGTGTGAGCTTGTATGCTTTGCCATTATCTCGTCGAAAACGCCTTCGTAATCGAGGCTCTCGGGTATTGTTATACGTATCTCCTTCTCGTCTTCCTTTTCGCCCAATCCGATGCTTGTGAGCAATATGAGTGCCAGGCAGAGGATGACTGTAAATACTGCTGCATATACGAAGTAACCCATACCGCAGATAAGTCCTGCTGCCATTGAGAGGAATACTGCCGCAATCTCTTTTGCAGAGCCGGGCGCCGATCTGAATCTTACGAGGCTGAAGGTACCTGCTACTGCGACACCCGTGCCTACGCTTCCGTTTACCATTAAGATCACGCAGCATACAACAGCAGGGAGTAATATGAGTGTTGCCGCAAAGGTCTTGCTGGTCTTGTTCTTAAACATATAAGAAAGTGCAATGACTGTTCCGAGCACCAAGGCTACAGCCAGGCAGATGATAAATCCCGTAAGGGTAAGGTTTGTAAGGTCAAGCATATTTAATTCCTCCGATAAAGCTATAGATAGTTGTTGTCTTCTGCATCTTCTGCTTGTAGTAAGCACCGTACTTTGAGAATGAAGCCTTGTAGATCCCGTTCTTTGTAAGGAACTCCGTCATCCACATCGGGATCGCTCCGGGGACCTTGATCTCCATCAGCGTTATGCCTTCAGGCAAGACTCTGTCTCCGTATGTGCCCTTTGTAAGTGACAGATCGTAATCTCTTGCAAGGATATCTTCATCTAATGTGAGCCTTATGTCAGATCCGTCTATGGGCTCGTACGCTTCTCTTGTGTAAGACAGGAAGCAATCCGGTCTTATACCTTCGTAGAAGCATCTTGCGTATTCGATCTCGTCTGAGATCTGGGATCTATAGGGCTCTGTGATCTCGCCTGCAAGCCAGCTTGAAGCTATGCTCTCGGGGAGAACCACTCTTCTCTTGTAGACTATTCCCTTATATTTCTTCTTAAGTTCAACAAAGACGTTGTCTGAGCTTCCCACATTACCGTATGCTCTTACTCTGAGCTTCTCCTTGTAGACGGGCTTGTCGAGCGAAGTCCTGATAAGGATATTGTCCGGAGTATCGTAGTAGATGTTCTTTATAGTGGATCTTCCGAACTTATCAAGCTTCATGTGACCTTCCAATGTCTTAAGAAGCTCCTGCTTCTGCTTACTATTCAAAAAGAATTTAAGTTCATATCTCTTAAAAACATTTGCATTAGTCATGGTGTTTGCCTCCTTGTCTTGCTTGTATCTTATAGGGCAAACTTAAAATGAAGCTTAAAGTCTGTTATAATCCGACAAGGAGGTCCTATTATGCGACTTTTACTTGCTGAAGATGAGAAATCCATGTCCCGCGCACTTGTCGCGATACTTAGCAAAAACAACTATACGGTCGATGCAGTATACGACGGCGAAGAGGCTTTAAGGTACTTAAGGTCGGGCGAATACGATGCCGCGATCTTAGATGTAATGATGCCCGTAATGGACGGCATCGAGGTGCTTAAGACGATAAGGAAGTCCGGCAATCTTATCCCCGTTATAATGCTCACTGCAAAATCCGAGATCGAAGACAAGATCGAAGGTTTAGACAGCGGTGCCAACGACTATCTGACCAAACCCTTTGACTCAGGAGAGCTCCTCGCCAGGATCCGTGCCATTACGCGCGTATCCACTGTTCAGGCTGATTCGGTCCTTAAATACGGCAACATCACATTAAGCCGTACCACCTGCGAGCTTACAGGTCCTTCGGGCACCACAAAGCTTGCCGGCAAGGAATATCAGATGTTAGAGCTCCTCATGAACGATCCCGGGATACTTATATCCACAGAGACCTTCATGAACAAGATCTGGGGCATAGATTCAGATGCGGATATCTCCGTCGTCTGGACATTTTTGTCCTACCTCAGGAAGAAGCTTACACAGGTAGGTGCCGATTGCCAGATCAAGGCATCCAGAGGCCAGGGCTATTCATTGGAACTTAAGGATAAATAAATGTTTAAGAAGCTGCGCATAAGATTTATCACTATCGCAATGCTCTCGGTACTTCTCGTACTGGGCGCGATAATGGCTGCGATCAACATTACCAACTATAAGAGTACAATGAGGACCGCAGATAAGATCTTAGAGCTTCTTGCAATGAACGAAGGTAAATTCCCCATAGGTGGCATGAACGATCAGGAGATGCCTCCGCGGGACATGTCCGAGATGCCCTCTGATATGCAAAACAGCGAGCCGCCTGTAATGCCGAATGATACGGCAGGGTTCGGATCTCCCGAGCTCGAATATGAGACGCGTTTCTTCTCAGTGCTTATTGCGGAAGACGGAAGCATTTCTGATGTGGATACCGGCATGATCGCCGCTGTAGACGAAGACACTGCCAAAGAGTATGCTCTTGAGATCTACGAGAATGGCAAGGTCCACGGCTTTAAGTCCGTTTACAGATACTTAAGGTCTGAAGAAGATACCGGCACCCGCATCATCTTCTACGATTGCACCAGAGACCTTAATTCCTACAAGACATTCCTTGGTATATCTCTCGTAATGTCTGCTGCAGGTCTTGCGATAGTATTCGTGCTCATATTCTTTGCATCCGGCAAGATAGTAGAACCTATCGCGGCAAGCTACGAGAAGCAGAAGCGCTTCATCACCGATGCAGGTCACGAGATCAAGACACCTCTTGCGATAATCAACGCTGACTGCGATGTCATACTGTCTGATGGCGAGAACACCTGGGCAGAGGATATAAAGGCTCAGACCAAGCGTCTTACCGAGCTTACACAAAACCTTATATACCTTGCAAAGATGGAGGAAGGCTCACCTTCGATCAATCTTACCGAGACCGATCTCAGTAAGATAACCGAAGAGACCTGCGATTCCTTTGCTTCAATGTTCATAACGAATAACAAGACCTTAACAAGGGATATTGAAGGGGGCATAAAGCTCCATCTGGATGCCAAGGCCATTACCGAGGTAGTGGTTATCCTTCTGGATAATGCTCTCAAGTATTCCCCTGAGAAAGGTGCAACCTCTATATCCCTTAAATCTAATAAGAAGGGTGCGATCCTAAGCGTTACCAACGATACCGTAAATCCCATGAGCAAAGAAGATGCAATGCATCTTACAGACAGATTCTACAGGACTGATAAGTCCAGGAATTCTTCCACGGGTGGTTATGGCATAGGCCTTTCTATAGCGCATGCGGTGACAGCTGCTCATCAGGGCAAGATAAACATCACCCCTGAAGGAAACACTCTTACTATCTCTATACTTCTTCCTGAAAGATAAGCTTAACTTTATCTGCCAGAGCCTCGGCAAGCGCCCTGTGTCCGTCTTCTAAAAGATGCAGGGAATCCACATTGCCTGCTTTGCAAACCGTGGCTGCATCAATGAATTCACAGCCGAACTGCGAAGCAACAAGAGAATACCATTTAGCAAGCTTCTTAGAGTTGTTGATAGCCTTACTGCAATCGAAGAACGGCTCAAAAGGTGATGTCTCAAGGCCCTCACCCAGATGCGGCGGGCTTACAATGAGGATCTTGGCATTGCTCCTTAACTGGTACTGCATAAAGCCCTTTGTCTTCATCAGCATATTCTGAAGGCTTCCTGCTATATCGGGCGCAGGAAGAGAGAACTTGGCCTTAAGGTCGTTGCTTCCGAGCATCACTATAAGAAGATCGAAGGGGCTATGGCTCTCTACCATCGGAAGCACATAATCGATGCCGCTCTTGCAGCCCCATTCCCACGGGTCCGCATTTGCTATTGTCCTGCCGTTCTGCCCTTCCTCTAAGATCTGATATCCGTCACCCAAAAGTGAACCGAGCACGCAGGGCCACCTTACATCTTCAGCAAACCTCTCGCCTGTATTGGGGTTATATCCCCAGGTATTGGAATCACCGAAACATACTATTCTTCTCATATTAACCTCGAACTATCTTATAGCCTGCATCTTCCAAAGAGGATACGGCTCTTGCCAGGTCTTCCTTCTTGACCAGTATGTAATCCGTATTATAAGTCGATACGGCAAATATCCCTATCTTATTGTCTGCTAAGATCTTGGATATAGAGGATAAGATCCCTATAAGAGAGAAGTCAAGTTCCCCTTCTATCCTCATTGCCCTCCAGCCGTCTTCTCTTGCGATAAAAGAAGAAGGGGCATGCCCGGTAAGGCACACGAGCGAGAGCTCGCAGTCAGTCTTGCCGATGAAGCAAAACGGATCTTCAAGATAAGACTCGTCTATTCTCCGGACCTTGCATACAGAGAGATCGCCTTCTAATACTCTTATCGTCAGTTGCTGCATAAGTCCCTGCCTGCCTCGTAAGCCTTCTTAAGCTTAGCATCCCATTCGATCTGTCTTAGCCCTGTCTCTCTCGATGTGCTATCGAAAACAATAAACTCCTTCTCTTTGGCTCTCCCGTTAAACCTGTCGCCTAACATGACCTTCTTCATGGCATCCAAAAGCCCGAACTCCTCGAGCCTTTCTATGGGGTTACCGGCAGAGACGAGAAACAGCGCTTTATCTACGACCTTCATGGACTTGGTTTCGCCGTAGGCATATCCGTAAGACCACACCCTGTCAAACCAGCCGACGAGCATAGCCGGAGCTTCCGTCCAGAAGACCGGATAGACAAATGCGATCACATCGCAATCTTCTATCTTCTGCTGCTCAGCTATAATATCGGGTTCTACTTCGGGCTCAGTCTTATAGAAAGCATCTCTTAAGTATTGCTTCTCTGACATGACGGGATCGAAGCCCATCTTATACAGATCGGATATCACATACTCACCTCCTGAATCTTCGATGCCCTTAGTAAAAGATCTCAGTATTTCCCTTGTAAAAGAATCCTCTGACGGGTGACAATAAACGATAAACACCTTCATAAATAAACCTCGCAAACGCCCTTGCAGAGCCGGTTTAACATTGTTACACGGTATCTTTGTCCGGTGAATCCTCCCGGATCAGATCCGCGTTATAAACTTCCATAAATATATCTTTATCCGTGCGGCGGTATTCCGTAAAACCGCACTTCTTATATACATGTATAGCTCTTGAGTTATCTTCAAAAACGGTCAGGTATATCCTCTTAAATCCGAGCTCGTCAAAGCCGTATTCAAGTGCCCTTGTAAGAGCCTCGGTTCCGTATCCTTTGCCCTGCATGGACCTGCGGATAACGATACCCCACTCAGTCTCATATCCCTTGATATTGAAGAATTCCGTATTGCCTATGAACTCACCGGTCTTCTTATCGAGCATGGAATAGATATAGGCGCCGCTGTCTATCTTGCCCTTAATGTAGGCGCGTTCCTCTTCTTGAGTATATGGCTCTAACCTGTCGCCTATAAATCTTGCAACGCCATCTATGTCATTGACCATCTCAAGATACACAGGCACAAGCTCCAAAGAAACCTTAACAAACTTTATTCCCTGGGATTCAAATACAGTTTCCATAACTCCCCCACTCAAGGTATAGATCACTCTTGTTGATTATACATTTTAAACGCCTTCATCACAATTCCGTATTGTTTTTTGCCAAAGCATCTTATATAAAATAACGAAAAAGGACATTAACAAACATATGCAGGAACTCACATACGGCAATAAAGAAGCTTCAAATGTACTTATACAGCTAACTGACAGAAGAGAGCTTGAACTGATGCCTGAGCAGGTGGATAAGATCCATGAGATAACAGGCTCTGATATCTTCTTGCGCGCTTTTGTCGCCGAAGACTGGAATAAAGATCTCTCGCCCTGGCAGGCTCCTGCGGTATTCGGCAAGGAGGATTTCGGGGGCGGAGCTAAGAAGACTCTGGAAGAATTGGAAGCAAGACTGACAGATAAAGATAAGACTTACTATATAGGCGGATATTCCCTGTCCGGTCTTTTCGCAATATGGAGTGCGTATAATTCAGATCTTTTTACAGGCGTAGCCGCTGCCTCCCCTTCCATGTGGTTTCCCTCCTTTACGGACTACATGAGATACAACAGGATAAACGCGGATAAGGTCTGCCTGAGCCTGGGCGATAAGGAAGCCAATACCAGAAATCCCGTAATGTCTCAGGTTGCAGCAAGGATGCAGGAAGCAAGAGACATCTTAACCTCACAGGGCACAGATACAACCTTCGAATGGAACGAGGGCGGACATTTCAGAGATCCGGAGCTGAGGACGGCAAAGGTATTTGCAAGCCTGATCGTTTAACATTTGAAAATAGTTCTCATTTTCA
Source organism: Saccharofermentans sp. (assembly GCA_024685135.1). Lineage (GTDB taxonomy): Bacteria > Bacillota > Clostridia > Saccharofermentanales > Saccharofermentanaceae > Saccharofermentans. Next base: position 2,669 of record JAIKWA010000064.1, on the reverse strand, counting down.
TTGACAAAAGCGACTATACTGATATATATTTATTCAGGCTTATCGCAAAGAAGGAGAACTTATGGGATCAGATACAACAAATAAACATATAAGATTCCTGGCCGTGGCAGCAGCATCTGTAATGCTCTTCATGGTCCTGTTCTCAGGTATATACATCGTTATGGAGGCAGATCACGATTGCGAAGGCGAGCACTGCCATATATGCGAGACTCTCGAGCAATGCCACAACGCGTTAAGCCGTATAGCTCCCCTGCCCGCAAGGAGCATCACGAGCACAGCATCGCTCACACTCCTTATCTCGATATGTTTTTGCCATATCCAAAGATTCAGTCAGGATACTCCGGTATCGAATAAAGTCCGAATGAACGATTGATACCCCTCGGACTACTACGGATCTTTTAATCAAAATATTGGAGGCAAATAATGAAAAAGTTAATCTCATTAGCAACAGCGGCATTTATGCTCGCAGGATGCGTAACAGCATGCAATACAAATACGGCAAAGGGTGACAATATTCAGATCGTCACAACCATCTTCCCTGAATACGACTGGGTAGTTAACGTTCTCGGTGAGAACCCGGCAAACGCTGAAGTTACGATGCTCCTCGACAACGGCGTGGATCTTCACAGCTACCAGCCCTCAGTAGATGACATCGTTAAGATCTCTGATTGCGATCTCTTCATCTATGTCGGCGGCGAGTCTGACGGATGGGTAGACGAAGCTCTCGAAGGCGCTACCAACGAAGATATGGTAGTAATCAACCTTATGGATGTTCTCAGCGATGCAGTCGTTGAGGAAGAAGAGGTTGAAGGCATGGAGCATCACCACCACGACGAAGAAGAGGGTGAAGAGCACGATCACGAGCATGAAGAAGGCGAAGAGGATCACGATCACGACCACGAGCACGAAGAGCCCGAGATGGACGAGCATGTATGGCTCTCACTCGATAACGCAGGTATCGTTGTAAACGAGATCTCTGATGCAATGCAGCAGATCGACCCTGACAATGCAGATACATATAAGAGCAATGCTGAAGCTTATGTAGCTAAGCTCGACGAACTCGATGCACAGTATCAGGATGCAGTTGCAAACGCTGCTACAAACACACTCGTATTCGGCGACAGATTCCCCTTCAGATACATGACAGACGATTACAACCTCGAATACTTTGCAGCATTCTCCGGCTGTTCTGCCGAGACAGAAGCAAGCTTCGATACGATCACATTCTTAGCTTCCAAGATCGACGAGCTCTCTTTGAATGCTATCGTAACGATCGAGGGCGAGAACAAGTCAATAGCTGAATCCATCGTTGAGAATACGGCAACTCAGGATCAGCAGATCCTTACACTCGATTCCATGCAGGCTACTACATCTGACGATGTAGCAAACGGCGCAACATACCTGTCGATAATGCAGAGCAATCTCGAGGTATTGAAGACCGCTTTAGGCTGATATCCCTAATTCCCCCGAATATATTCCTTACATCCGCAGAATCCCCTCTTCTGCGGATGTTTGGATTAATATAGCAATAGAGGTACCCAATGAAGAAACTGATATGTCTTATACTCTTAACTGCTTTTGCAGTAACAGGATGCGGCGCTGATCCTAACCTGCATGTATTTAATACTGAGACGGGTCTTACAAGGCCTGTTGTGGTGACTGAGACAACGATAGCTCCCGAGACATCTGATACAACACCTACCGCCGTATCAAGCGAAGTTATTACCTCTTCTGCTCCCGTTTCTGACACTCAAGCATCTGAGACGGCTTCCGGCGGAATAGATATAGACCTTACCACCCTGTCTGCTACCATGGTCTACTCTGAAGTATTCAACATAATGCTCGATCCGGACAGTTACATCGGCAAGACTATAAAGATGGAAGGCCTGTTTGCTTCGTTTTACGATGTGAATCAAGATAAGTACTACTTCGCCTGCATAATCCAGGACGCAACGCAATGCTGCTCTCAAGGCATAGAGTTCGTTCCGACGGAAGAATTCACATATCCCGAGGACTTCCCTGCTGAAGGCGAGATGATATGCGTTACAGGCGTATTCAGCACCTACGAAGTAGACGGCAATGAATACCTGACCTTAAAGGATGCAGTTATTTCCTCTTAACTATCTCAGATGAATAAGCATCAAGGGTCCGATCGCCAAAGCATACCCACTCAATAAGATCGAACTTACCGGGATTACTCTCTACATAATCGAAGACCGCCTTGACCGCAACCTCGCTTGCCTTATCCAGGGGATAACCATATACACCCGTAGATATCGAAGGGAAAGCAATAGTCCTTATACCCTTTTGAGCAGCCACTTCAAGGCTTCTGGTATAGCAAGACGCAAGAAGCTCACTCTCTCCATCGTTTCCACCATGCCAGACAGGACCTACTGTATGGATAACATAATCGCAAGGAAGGTTATAAGCACCTGTTATCTTGGCATCACCTGTCTTGCATCCTCCGAGCGTTCTGCACTCTTCGAGAAGCTTAGCTCCTGCTGCCCTATGGATAGCGCCGTCTACTCCTCCCCCGCCCAGAAGTGATGAATTAGCGGCGTTTGCAATAGCCTCAACATCCGTCTGCTTAGTAATATCTCCTCTTATAGCTTTTATCTCCATGGTAATCCTCCCGATCATCAAATCTATAGATATTATATCCTCTGCTT
>JAIKWA010000042.1 GCA_024685135.1 Saccharofermentans sp. | reverse complement strand
ATTGCCACATAGAGCCCGAAGCTTATCTTTCCTGTTACATACTGACCTGTCGCAAGGTTGCCTGCCAGCACTGCGCATAAAGTCAGCACCGATGCTATCAGTATTACGGTGAGGTGTGCTTTTCCCAGCTTGTAGTTCTTTATGAAGTGAAGGCAAAGCAAGACCATGAATGCAGTATTCATAGCCATGATCGCAAAAGAGATAGCGTAGTTCCAGGAAGCGAACAAATTGAAATTGCTTGCGTTTAAGACATACCGCAGCAGTACAGTCCGTGCAGCAACGCCCGTAAAGATGCTGAGAAACTGCGATGCTGCAGCTGTGATAAGCGAGTATCCCAGGAATACTGATGACTTGTCCTTTGCAATGGTCTTGCTGCCAATGACTGCTGCGATAACCGTCGATATCAATTGGAACAGTATTATTGCGGAAACGATCGCGATAATGATGATAAATAAAAATGTTGCAAATTCTTCCATATGTCATTCCCCGTATGTTGAAAAATTATAACAATAATAAGCCATTCAGCCAAGCATCTGCCCATGGCGGTATGTGGTATACTTAACCTCGAAGATCACATTGATATAAGAGGTTGTTATGGAGCTTAACAAATGCCCGAATTGTTCAGGGCGACTCGAACTTGCACCCAACAGAAGGCGCATGGTATGCCCTTTCTGCGGCGGTGAATTTGCATTGGAAGATGCAGACAGGAAAGAGGACCCTAACTGCCCGATCTACAAAGACTGGTTTATATACGAGTGGAATTACAAGCTTCTTCGGAAGGAACCCAAATATAAAGAATTCGTACAGCCTTTTGTACGCACTCTGAATGAATACGATTCATCTGATGCGATCGAAAAGTATATGCGCGACTACCTCATGAATTTCGATGAGCTCTCCGCACCCGGCATCCGCGAAGACAAGATGCAGGGCGTAGTAAACAGACTTAAGGGCACGCTTGCTCCCGATGAGCGCATCATCCTTTACCACGATGACGGTATCTTTGTGCGCGGAAAGACAGGCGTTGTCTTAACAAATAAAAGGACCTTCTTTGTCACGAAGAAAGCCTTCAAGGATGTGCCGCATGTTTCCATTCCGTACCTTCTCTTCGGCTATTCGATCGGAATGCCGGAGATAAAGCTCGGTGAGCAGTACGACTATAACATCTCCACATTCACATCTCACTACGAACTCATGGGAACGGTAGCCGCTCTCATCTGCACATACTCTTTTGAGCAGAGACCGGACAGGCCTAAGATAAGGCTTACAAGCTCAGTAAAATAAAACAAACACTATGGGGGTAGGATATGGTCTATAACGTTTACGAAGGATTAGGAGAAGAGTACAAAGATTACAATGTGGCTATGCCGCAGGATCTCGATTACAGGCCGGCATCGGAAGGCGCAGAGCAGGAAGCTCTTTCTTCGCTGATAAAGAATATGAAGGGTGATTCCCGGGTTATTTTTATCGTCGGCGCCGTGCTGAGCGTTATTGGCATAGCGGTCTCCTTTAAACAGCTCGGAGGAATAGTACTTGTATTGTTCGGTCTCGTGGTAGTTGGCGTTGGTTTTGCCAAGATCAGCAAGGCAAAGAAAGTAGAACTTGTCGCTACCGGCACCCTTCTAAAGAAGGATAAGATAACGCAAAACACCAGGAAACACCGCACGACTCACTATTGGATCGTCTTGGAAATTGACGGTGTTGCAAAGACACTCTGCCCCGCTCATGCAAGTGCAGAGGATTTCGACGAGATGTTCCCCGGCGACAGAGTCCTCATTATCGATAATCCCGGCGGATACTACGGCAAGAAGGTAGGATAAACAATATGGCTACAGATGTTAAGTTTGCGATCAAAGACGCAGTTAACAAGCAGGTGCTTACGCCTGTAACGGTAAGTGATGAGTTAAGAGAGTTATTCCTTAAGAAAGCCAGAGCCGAATCCTGGAAGCTGCTCCCGATATCGATAGTGGTAAGCATAGTGGTTATCGTCATAATATATCTGCTTATCCACTTCCTTAGATTTCTGGTCGTCAGTTTGTTCGGCCTGATATGCATAATCCTTCCGATCTATGCTGTCTATAATCTTTTCGCTACGGCAAAAGCCATTAAGAACGAAGACTACGAATTCTTATCAGGCGAAGTCATAGGCAAGACAGACAGCGGCTATCAGATAAGAGGTCTTGAAGGGCAGAACATAGGCGTCCTGATCGGCAAGAAGGAATACGGTCCGGGCGACAAGGTTATCGTCGCAAGACTTAACGACGATCTGAACCTTATCTCCGAATAAGCCCCGGTTTACTTAGTGGTTGCAGCCAGATAGTCTTCAAGGTTAGGGTAGAAGTGCTCGCGGCCTACGAGGTCGTGGAAGCCTGCCTTCTC
>JAIKWA010000021.1 GCA_024685135.1 Saccharofermentans sp. | reverse complement strand
ATCGCTCATGCTTATGACACCTGCCAAACGAAGGCCTACTATACCGTCAAGCAATGTATGCAATGCTATGGAAAGCGGATAGAGCCAGAGCTTTTTCCTGTCCTTTACGGCATAGAAGACAAGTATCGTTGCGCCGGTATGGAACAAGACCGCACCTATCCTTTCAACTATGGTAAGCAGCACAGCAGCCGGATCGTAACTTGTGATGGACTCCACGACCTGAGCGATCTGAGCTTCCAGATCTGCAAGACTTGTTGAAGAAGGTACTGTATCCAGCAGCGAAGCAAATGTGCCCTGCCTTAGCATGACAGCATAGATGAAGTACTGTACGAATGTGATGCCGATGATGAACATTACCTCAAACAGACCATGGCCGAGACCGTATGTAATGGAGGTTTCCCTCTGCTTGCGCTTACGAAGAATAGTCTTAAAGGCTACAAACCTTCCTGTCTCTTCAAAAAGCCCCGGGAAGAATCCGAGAAGGAATGCCCAGAGGATAGGAGCCCCGTTTATGAACCTGCTTACGGATGTTTCGGGGAGCCCCATAGCCGTAGGGAAGATTATGACGTTCTGTATCGGCTTTTCGAGTAGTATGACGAATACAAAGAAGAATGCCGCAGCTATAAGAGCCGTTGTAACAGGTTCTCTCTTCTTTTTGCACCATATGCCTGTTATAAGCACAGGGATCGTGATAGCGAGTATTGCGGTTGCAGCGATAAGAGCAAGCGTCAGATCGCTTACCGTAGCGTTGTTAATGATATCCATATCCTTATCCCCTTTATCTGTTCTTGGATATTACTTTCTTATGGTAACCTTTTTTGCCGCAGTGAGGGCATACCATCTTCCTCGAGGTCCCCATATGAGGAGCCCAAATAACAGCAGACATAGTAGGCACATAACGCTCGCCGCAATTAGGGCACTCGTAGTAGCCTGCATCGTGCTCGATCTTAAGAGCGATTATCGCAAACGGGATTACAGACATCAATGCTATAACGATCAGGGCGATGCCTAATGCGGCATTTGACTTGCAAATATATGAGCCTATTATCACGAGCGCAACATAGACGGGCACGACAACCCACATCATGACTTTCTCTATCTTGAGTAAAGTGCTATCCTTCTGCTCTATCTGCTTTGTCATGTCGAGAAGATTTGTCTCTGCAATATCCTTGTAGTTTTCCATAACGATATGTTCCCCGGTCAGGAGTTCGTTTACATTAATATTCAAGATCTCGCAAAGCTCTATCATTATCGAGGCGTCCGGGAGGCTCTTGCCTGTCTCCCACTTGGATACTGCCCTGTCGGTTATTCCGAGTTTGTCGGCAAGCTGCATCTGAGTGAGGCCCTTATCCTTCCTGCAGGTTGATATAAACTTTCCGATCTTTTCCTGATCCATCGAAGGGAACCCTCCTTTCACCCAAGACGATATTACCGACAAGGTAATTTTACCACGAACCGAAGGTTGAGAAACAATTAAAACAGGGACTCAACCATCGGTAGAGTCCCTGTTTTTAAGGTTTTATGCAACTATCCTGTAGTAGGCGTTGGATGTGAGTTTATATACCGCAGTATATATCAGAGCGCATATCAGGACACAGATCAGGCAGCATACGATGAGCATCGGCATGTTGTTAAACCCGAAGAGCATGAGAAGCTTATGCAGGAGCGGCAATGCGCATGCCAGGTGGAGCGATGCAAATATTATCGGGATCAGGAATACCGTCAGCATCTGGGAGTTGATACTCTTCTTTATGCTGTCCTTGGTCATTCCGACCTTCTGCATGATGTCAAATCTCGACTGATCCTCGTAGCCTTCGGAGATCTGCTTGTAGTATATGATGAGCACGCAGGATACCAGGAAGACAATACTGAGGAGTATTCCGAGGAATAAGAATCCTCCGAATGTCGATATCGTAGATTCCCTCTCGTTCGCCTTGCTCGCGCAGTATGTGACCATATGCTGACCGTCAAGGCGCTCAATGAGCTTCGTTTGAATGGCAGATGCCAGCTTAAGCTCCGTTTCTTCGTCAAGCCCCGCATCGAACCCGTAGTACCAATCCCAAGCGATCATGGGGTCACCTGCAAAATCGATGTAATCCTTATATAAGGATGCCGTCTTATGAACATCTCCTGTTACCACGATAAGAGTATTTATCAAAGCTCCTGCAGTGACTCCTCTGAACACTTCTACCTCTCTGTCTACCCTGTCCTTAACATTGTAGACATCCTCTGCAATACGGATAGTGTCTTTGAACTCTATGTCGCCCCGCACGCCTGCGAGGATCTCACCATCTGAAAGACTGATATTCTTACCGGTCAATCTGTTGTAGTCTGCAAGATCGTAAAGATAGATCTGTACAGTCTTCTTAAAACCCGTAGATGCAAATTCTTCAGTGGGATCCACCGTAGGATCGAAGGTGGCGTCATCAAAGTAACCCGTCATGTAATAGTCCGTAAACACGGTAGCTCCCTTCTGGGATATGCCGTATTCTGCGCAGGTATCGTTTACTATCTGATCGAGTTCGGGAGCAAGCGCTCTATACTCCTCCTCGTAACCGTATTTTACTGTGTGTGCATTTATGTCGTACGGATAGAGTAATACAAGTGTATCGTCCACATTCATATAGAGCGACGAAGTGCATGAGAGCATTACGAGCACCATAGTGATGAGGATACAGATGGATGCAAGCCCTGCGCCATTCCTTCTCATCCTGTACGCCATAGAGGATACCGATACGAAGTGCTCTGCTTTGTAGTAGTACTTTTTGTTCTTAGAGAGCAATCTCATCAGCATCACAGATCCTGCGATAAAGGTAAGATAAGTGCCGAGTATTACCAGTATGACTGCAACAAAAAACCATAGAAGTGCAGACAGAGGATCCTTGATGCTCAGCGCGATATAGTAGCCTGCCAGAAGCAGTAAGACACCCAGTATGCCAATAACATAATTTGCCTTGGGAGCCTTCTCGCCGGCTTTGGCAGATCTTATAAGTCCTATGGTAGTCACAAAACCCACATGCCTTACGGAGCTTAAAAAGATAAGGAAGAATATCGCCGTGAACACTACTATGCTTGCGAAGATCGAACCTAAGGACAGATTGAAACTGTAGCTAATCTCAGATCCCGTCATCCTCATAAAGCCGAGCTCGGCAAGCTTGGATAATGCGATCCCCGAGGCAAGACCTCCTGCAAGAGAGATCGCCCATGTGATAACAGTCTCCCAGAATATGACTCTTGCAAGATTCCTCCTGCTCATTCCGAGCACGCTGTACACGCCGAATTCCTTAAGCCTTCCCTTGATAAGTGTCTTATGGGTATAAAACAGGAATATGCATCCGAATAGTCCTATTACTCCCGAGCCAAACTGAAGAAGATCAGTAGCGGCTCCGGAATCTATAAGCTTTGTAACCGTCTTGTTAAAGCCGAGATAATTTACTATGTAGAACATCGCCACCATGAGGATACAGGTTGCAAGATACGGAATATATAACCTGCCGTTCTTACGCATTCCCGTAGCAGCCATCCTGGGGTAGAAGCCAATATTCATCAGCCCTCACCTCCCTTTGCAAGGAGCGTGAGAGTGTCGCTTATGGACTGATACATCTGCCTGTCGTTCATCTGACCTTTGTATATCTGATGGAAGATCTTGCCGTCCTTGATAAACAGGACTCTCGAGGCATTGGATGCAGCCTTGACCGAATGCGTTACCATCAGGATGGTCTGCCCCATATCGTTGACTTTCTTGAACAATTTGAGAAGCTCGTCAGAAGACTGTGAGTCAAGTGCTCCCGTAGGCTCGTCTGCAAGTATAATGCGGGGGTTCGTTATGAGAGCTCTTGCAACCGCTGCTCTCTGCTTTTGTCCGCCCGATACCTCGTAAGGATATTTCTTAAGGATGTCTGCTATGCCGAGAGAAGGCGCTATTGCATCAAGCCTCTTCTTCATCTCCCCGTGTTTTTCGCCTGCGAGGACCAAAGGGAGATAGATATTATCCTCAAGGCTAAAAGTATCTAAGAGATTAAACTCCTGGAACACATAACCGAGATTATCTCTTCTGAACTCTGCTACATTCTTATCCTT
>JAIKWA010000103.1 GCA_024685135.1 Saccharofermentans sp. | reverse complement strand
GATAATCCGGACGGACAGGCATCCCGTCCCATCTCAAGATTCGCAGTCCTTACAAAGGGCGAGCCCAGGAAGGGCAGACAGACTCCGAGACTTCTCGGCATGATGATCGAATATTCGAGATTCCCGGGTGACAAGGAATTCTTCGGTTCCATGCTCGACGCGGTCATGAACTCACAGTTCGTGCTTCCCATACAGGTAGCAAAGGCTGAAGGAAATAAGAGCAAGATCAATTTCGTGGGACTCCGCAACAAGCAGGATCCTTCCAAGATGCTCGTTCCCGCATTTACGGATGTCGAGACCTTCAACCGTTCCCTCAAGCAGGGCTTCAAGGTGAATGAGAAGGCAGGTAAGTTAGGCGTTCTCGTATTAGACTTTGCAAGAGCATGTGCGATCGGCAGGAGCGAAGCAAATAACGGTATCGTTATAAATCCCTTCGGACCTGTTACGGTAACCCTTCCCGAGCAGATGCTTACAGACATCTCAAAGTCAGGCCCCTTCAAGCAGCTCTTCGGTGAGAAGGCAGCTACCATGAGCGTTGCAGAAGCTCTGTCAGGTCAGGGCGCTCCCGGAGATACTCTCCAGGCATCGCAGGCTCCCCAGGAGAGAAGGAAGTTCATAATCACTCAGCCCAAGGAAGAGGGCGAGTTCAAGTTCATAGCAGGCGCGATAAGAAACTACGGCAACACACATGCAGCAGTCGGCAAGATCGCAGTATTCCTGTCTTATCCCGAGGATAACCCGAAGGACAGAAACTATGTATGCATAGTCGATTGCCCCGAGGATAAGATCAACGATATCTTCCCCGAGATCGCATCTTGCATGAAGCCTTATATGAAGTCTGTTAAGGGTGTTCAGTTCCAGCTCTTCTCAAGAGGCAGATTTGCAGGGGACTTCTTCAATCAGCATCCCTGGATCTACAGCAAGCTCCCTCAATAAGTCAAGCTTCGTCCTTAGCCTTGTTATAGAAGACCTTATCTGCGGTAAACAGGCACACCTTGTGTCCTCTGTCGTAGAAATCGAAGGTCGATGTTGTCGTGAAGGCAAGAGGGTCGCTTATCTCGAGCGAATCGAAAAAGACTATGCCCTCACACTTGTTCACGATAAAGTCCAGATAACCTGTCCCGGGACCCTTGTCCACGGTGAATGTTATCTTGGATACCAGACCGCAGAAATCAGACCACGGCTGCGAGGACAAAGAGAGCCTGGGCCTCTGGCCTTCGCGCTCGGGAAGTCTTGCTATCGTAAGTTTATACTTGTCTGATCTGAGCTTCTTTACAGTGAGTTCGTAAGACAGCCCCGGGAAGATATTAACGAATTCTTCTATGGGCTGAGTGTAATCGTTATTGCCCAAAGGCACGGTCTTGCCCTTGGCAAAGCCGGGCTTCAGGAGCAGAGCCTTATTACTGTCCTCTAAAGCCGTGGTTATCTTATCCTTTACCCTTCTGTCACCGAAATCGGGAGCCTCCAAAAGGCGCTTGTCTATCGCATACTTCGCTTCGAGAAGGATCTTATATCTCTGGATCTCCTGGCCGGGGATCATCTTGAGAGAATCGGCGAGCCTTAGTGCGCAGTCGGCAAAATCACAGCTCGGATCTCCTGCTTCAAACTGGTACTTGGTCTCGTTATAGAGCTTGAGATAAGTCTGGAATGCCATCGGAGGATTCTTGGCCACATAGTATCCGTTCATGAACATATCCGCGAGCTTGTACTTGGCCTCTGTGATGTTGAAGGATGCGGCTACCGAATAGTAGTAGAAGGCACGCTCGTAATTGGGCACGCCGCCGTCCAATCTGCCATAGTAGTAGATATATCCCAAGGTGTTTGCGGCATAGCCGAAGCTATAGTCCTGCCAGAGGATCTCGAGGAGTCTTGCTGATTCCTTGTAATCGCATTCGTAGACGGGGCTTCCGCCGTAGAGGGCATAAGCCTTGGCCTTGATGGCCTCTACTGCGCCTTCCTCGCAAAGCTCATCGGTGAACTTCCTGAATAAGGACTTGATCTCATCGGTCGCATCCTCTAAGAGCATATTGTTGTTCCAGTGGTTGATGACCGCGAGCTTCTGCGGGCGGGTATATCTCCTCTGGTCTATCGGCAGCTCCTTATCCTCCATGAAGTTATCGATCATCTCTATCATGGAATCGAGATCGAGCACGTCCCTCAGCGGAGGCGGCATATGCTGACTGAACTCTCTTATATCTATGGTCCTGCCTATCACATTGAATATGGTGACCAATACATCCTCTTCGCTGTCAGGAAGATCCGGGACCTCCATCGTACCTATAATGGAAGCGTCGGGCCCCATTATCTCGTCGAGGCAAAGGTCGGTATAGAAATATGTGAGCATGGGAAGCCACCAGTCGAGAAGGAAATTATAGACATCGGTTCCCTGATCGTTAAATGTCTCAAGGGCGTCTCTTAAGTCCTGGAGCATCATGGGATAGCTGCTCTCGCACTCCACATCGCCCGGTTTATAGTCAAGGGTATCCATGGGCTCTCCGCCAATAAGATCGGTGAAGCCCGCATCGTATCTTGCAAAGTCGGCAAGACGGTTCTGGGTTACAAATACAAAGTGATCCGAGTTATTCATATAAAGATTATACTCGGTTTTTCTACCGAGATATACCCTTGCCTAGTCGAAATAGGTTTCCCAGGTCTCGGCTTTATATGCTTCAAGACAGAGCTCAAGCTGCTTCATATTGGCCTTGTGGGTGTTTATCTCGGGGAGGTTATCCAAAGCGTAGTAGCCTATCTCGGTAGTCTCGATATTTGCCTTGAACTCACCGCCTAAGTCCTCGCAGAGCACAAAGAATTTGGCTGCCGAGAACATCGATTTGGGATTATTGTCCTTCCTGTGATCGAAAACGCCCGCAAGCCTGTACGGCCTTACCTTGTGACCTGTCTCCTCGAGTGCTTCCTTAACGGTGTTATCGAAGATGGAGCAGTTATATTCGCACCAGCCTCCCGGAGGATTCCACAGGCCGTCGTGGTCTCTTACGAGGAGCACTTCTTCTTTGCCGTTGAAGATCATGGCGCGTGTCTCGACCTTGGGCGTCTGATAACCGTCCTTGCCCTCCAAAAGCTCGCGG
>JAIKWA010000072.1 GCA_024685135.1 Saccharofermentans sp. | reverse complement strand
GCATGATAGGGACCGGGTCTGGGTATGGGCAGGGGTAAGAGATAGGTCTGCTCTGCTTCTTCCTTTGCGGTCTTTCTGTTGTTTGTTGAAGCGAGTGTGAATGGAGTTCCCATCCTGCCTCCTGTTACCTTATCCATCTCGTTCATTGTCATATTATTTGTCCTCCTTTGTTTTGTTTATGGCTAAAGTATGCCATCAGCAAAGCTCGCCTCATACCAATAGAATCAGCGCTATGTGTCTGTTAAGCGACAGGCATTGGTGAGTTTGTTGTTTTGTATGAGATTTCTTCTGTTTTCAGATTATTAATATCGGCATGTTATAATCTTTGTCAGTGGTATCAGATAGTAAAGACCTTGTGGTTACCCGGAGAGTGGATGAGTAAAGCATTCGTCAAGACATTAAAGACAGTTAATTTTATATCAGGAACGGCAAGCTCGGAAGAGGAGATAAAGCGCCACCGCAAGCTTACGGATTGGGCGGGCCGTCTTGCTACGCCTCTTGGAGACTACGAGAGACGTCAGTTTGAAGTAGGAAGTATTCCCTGTGAGGAGTTTATTCTGTCTGAGATCTCCGATCCCGACTACGCAGTGCTCTACTGCCACGGCGGCGGTTATGTCAGCGGCGGGCTCGACTATGCGGCTAACCTTGCAGTCAAGCTTGCTATGGCAACAGGCTTTAAGACTTATTCTTTTGCATACCGCCTTGCTCCCGAGGATCCGTATCCTGCAGCTTCAGACGATGCATATGCAGTCTGGAACTACCTTGCATCTAATGAGAAGAACATTGTCCTTGCAGGTGATTCTGCAGGCGGCAATATGGCTTTATGTCTTACGCAGAGCCTTATTGCTGAAGGCAGGCCCGCACCAAGGCTGCTGCTTTTGTTCAGCCCCTGGACTGACATGACGATAACTGCAGGTTCTTACGAAGAGAATAAAGATATAGATCCCATCCTTACAAAGGAAGCGGTCCAAAATTCCGCCAAGGCATATCTGGGAGACAGAGATCCTGCTGATCCTGCTTTCAGTCCTTTGTTCGGCAGTTTTGAAGGCTTCCCTCCGGTTTGCATTATGGTGGGAAGAAATGAGATCTTAATAGACGACAGCATAAGACTTAAGGATAAGTTAGAAGAGGCTGGGATACCTGCCTCATTGGATATAGAAGAGAAAGGATGGCACGTGTACCAGCAAACGCCCACCGCTTTGTCACGCAAGGCGATGAAGAGGCTTGGAGAATACGTGTCTTGTGAGATAGATGGCAAGCGCTAATTGGTACAAGATAGACAACGTGGCAAAGGTCTTTCTTGCTACGGTAGGGCAGAGGGACACAAGGTCCTTCCGTTTAAGCTGTATCCTTAAGGAGGATATAGACCCGGAGCTCTTGCAGCAGGCTGTGCTGTCTGCCATAGAAGACCGACCTCAGATGCAGGTCAGGATCAGGAGAGGTGTCTTCTGGCACTATTTGGAAGATACCGACCTTATGCCTGTGGTGCGTGAGGAAGACGACCGTATTTGCCCTCTGCTCTACGATCCGCCCAAGACGATGCTCCACTATCAGGTGACTTATTTCGGCAAGCGCATCAATCTGGATATCTCTCATGTCTTGGCAGACGGAACGGGAGCCATGGAATTCCTGAACATTGTCGTCCTCGACTATCTGAAGAGGAAATATCCGGGCGAGCTTACTGATGTAACCGTACATTCAGGAGCATCTGAAGGGGACTTAAGCCAGGACAGTTACCGTCAGTTCTTCGGAAGTAAGAATCTTGAGCGTAAGCCTGCGAGCAAGAAGGCATACCACCCCTCAGGTCTTAAGCTCCCTTATAACCAGCTTCAGTTCTTTGAGATACATATGCCGACATCTCAGATCCGTCCGCGGGCGAAGGAGCTCAAGGTCTCGCTTACGAGCTACCTCGGGGCGCTCTGGATGCTTGCGATCAGAGACGAGATGCCGCCGAGGAAGAGCCAGATGCCGGTTACGATATCTCTGCCCGTAAACTTAAGGAACTACTATCCTTCGAAGACGGCAAGAAACTTCTTTAACAGTGTGAGTGTCACGCATGTATTCGGTGGCGATATCACTCTCGAAGAATTAGCCAAAGAATTCGATGCGACATTAAGAGAGCAGCTTACCGAAGAGAATGTAAAAAAGCAGATGGATAGTTTTGAGACTATGGAATATGTGGCATTCGTAAGAGTTGTGCCCTTGCTCATAAAGCAATTGGTAGTGCGCCATTTTACAAAGAAATCGAGCAAGAAGGTAACCTTTACCTTCTCTAATATGGGAGTGCAAAAGCACCCTGAGCAGCTTTGTGAGAAGATCGGGGATTACACCGGATTTTGCAGCACCAATTCGATGTTCTCCACCATGTTCGGTTATGGTGACAAGTTAACGCTCGGTGTGTCTTCAGCATATACAAATACCGATATCGTTAAGAATTTTGTAAGACGCCTCTCAGAGTCCGGTATAGACATTACCGTTAGTGCGACGGAGGTGATCAAATGAGAAGATGTCCTTATTGCAAAGTCGGGACCGAGGGAGATCTTGTCAAATGCCCGCTTTGTCAGAGCAAGCTTACGGGAGAGGCGCAGGCGCCTTGCTATCCTGAATTTGAGGCACAGAAGAAGCAGTCCGTATTCTATAAGATCCAGCTTGCTGTCGTCTGGGGTCTTCTGATAGTTGGTATCGGTCTTGATTTTATGGTAGGACTCAGGATACCGGGATTCCCGGATCTTCACTGGGGACTGCTCTGGGCCATGTGGCTCTTTGGATTTGAGTTCGGGATAATGAGGCAGTTTAAACCCGGCACGGGTTCTGCAGGCAAGGTGTTCATGCTGGGCCTTATAACGCTCGCGCTGTGGTGTGTAACAGCACACTGCTTCGGCTTCATGGATGTCACGCTCGATATTGTCATACCAAGTGCTCTTGCTGCAACCATTACGGCTAATTTTGTCCTTGCCTTAGTAGACAAGAACGGTAACTCGATGTCTTATCTTCTCTCGGGATTCCTTTTGGGAGTAGTACCGAGTCTTATTGTATTCTTCATAAGCTATAAGATGCCTCTTGCCTGGGCTATATGCCTGATGGTGAGTTTAGGCCTTTTTGCAGGCTCGATAATATTCAAGGGAAGAGCAGTTGCAGAAGAGCTTAAGAGACGTTTCCATGTGTAAAGATCCCCGAAATCTTATTTCAGGGATCTTTGTAAGTTGAGGAAATCGTATTCTTGGTCGGTTGTTTGTAATTATCTTAAGGAAAGTGGTTCTTCAAGGCGGCCGAAAATGTATTCGTTATCGTTCCCGGGTTTGCCTATGAAGCTAAAATCAATAGGCATGCTTTTCTGAATGAGGGGTTCTGTCGGTCTTACCTTTGAGAGCAATCTGCCGCCTGAAACCATATCCATATTCTTAATTGTCATTTCGTTTGTCATTTGTTTGTCCTCCAAAATTAGTTTAAGATGCTTGTCTTTACTGATACCGCTTTGGCTTCTATGGGATGGAATACCCTTTCGATAGTAATGCAAGGTCCCAGTTCTTCCTGCGTGAAACCGTTGATGCCGCAGCTCACGTTCTCGCCGCCGTTAAACTTCTCGAGCTTTATCTGGTCACTTGTGATCGATACGAGAGTAGCGTTGCCGCTGGTCTTGAGGTAGCCGGGGATGAATGAGGTGTAGTAGATATTAGACTCTATGCTCTTTGTGCTGCCTAAGACCGTTGTATCGAGCTGAACCTTCATGACGCTGCCTGCACCAAAGTAGTATTCGTTTGAATCTGAGGTGTGGTTGTGGCCGTGCAGGAAAAGAACGTTCCTTGTAATTGTCGCTGTATCGTCTGTTGTCCTTATGTCTTCCACGCCTGTTGCCGCATAGTTAAGAGCTTCGTTCCAGTACATTGCGCCGTTGTTGTCGCCTCTTAAAGCCTGGATCGGAACATGGCAGAGAACGATTATCGGAGCGTCTTCGTCTATGGTATCTACCCAGTCCTTGAATTCGGCTGCTGCTTCAAGGCTTACTTCGCCGCCCTTGGTCATGTCGTAGTGAGCTATAGCGTAGATGTAATAAGAGCCGCCTTCGCCTTCGAAGATCACGCCGGAGTCTTTGCCGTCCATGCACTTAACGATCCCGCCCGTTGCGTCGTCATTTACATTCATGTCGTGGTCAGCCCAGATTATCGATACGTTTGAGCTTGCTATGCCGGGAAAAGCATTATCGACGTGAGACATAATGTCACTTGAGTTGTACTTAGGCGCGTCGCCTCCGCGCTCTCCTACCATGTCGCCTATAAGGCTTACATATTCGATGCCCATAGGCATGCCCTGCATTGCATTCTCGATGCTGCCTTCCGCCGAGTGGTAGTCAGATGCAAAAGCGAGGTAATGTATATCTTCGTCAGCGTTTACCGCTGCATTTGCGATCGCGCTCTGCATAAGAGCGAGTGAGAGCGTGGCAGATATCGCTGCGAGAGCTAAGCTTGATATAAATCTGACGTGCTTCACGGTGCTTCTCCTTATCTGAGTCTCTCGTCATGTTCTCTTCTGTCTGTGTTTACGGGGTTCGGATTGAACTTATCGCCGAGCAGCTCCTTGAGTGTCATTGCATACACAACGCTTGGGTTATCTTCCGGCCCCCATTTGTATTCTTTGGTTCCTGCTCCGCCTGATACCTTGTTGAGTTCCTTTGCATTGATGATCATTACCGTGTCCTCCTTATCTGCGGCGCTCGTCGTTATCTTTGTTGTTTTTGGGTACGGGGATCATGGGTATCGGATAGTTATCCTTCCCGATAATATCCCAGATACGGATGACTTCTTGGGGTCTTTCCGATTCTGCGCGCTCCCTAGCAGTCATATTGTCCTGCAGACCACCTGATACCTTATTGAGTTCTTTTGTTGTGATGATCATTGTTGCATCCTCCTTGATGTGTTTTGGTATGGGCTGATTATGACATTGCGACAGGTTGGTTAATACCGTTAATCTTTTCGAAATCTGATGCTTAGGCAACGGATGTCTTATCTTGTGTTGCCGTGGGGGACTTTTGTTGAAAATTAGACATGTCTAACCTATAATGACTGTGAGTAATCTGTGTGGGCATATCTTATGACATTTAAGAGATGGGAAATATGCAAGGGAAGGTATTGATGCTCCTTCAGGGTACATGCTGCGATCGGCAATTGAATCTCGACAGCGTGTAAGATGCACTTGTATCCAAATACCATTCCTGTTCTTAAGGCAATAGATGAGTTTATGGAGGTCTGATATGAAGTATTCAGGAATGCCTATGGCAATGGGTAAGATATATAAACCGTATTTTACCAAGAATCTGGTAAAGTGCTTTGGTTTGAGCCCAAAGGAGTCAAAGGAGATCGCAAAGGCGGCGGAAGCTAAGTTCAAACAGATGATAGTCAGGCTCCCCGAATTTGAGAAGAATGACAGGTTTAAGACGAACATCATAAGCTGTGCTCAGCTGATAGCATTTATATCCTGTATGCCCGCAAGACCTACTGTAGAAGAAGTGACGGTATATTACCGCGAGGTAATGAGCATGCCGGTTACAAAGGCCATGTGCAAAAAGCAGGGCAAGATCAAGTTCAGCGACAATGACATTGAATCGCAGAAGGCCACAGCAGCATTGAAGGCCGGTGACCGCAACCCTTATTCGTGGACTATGGACTTTATCCCCTACGAAGACGGATCAGGATACGAAGCCAGGTTCTATCAGTGCGGTATCTGCACCCTGATGAAGGAATACGGTTATTACGATCTGGTACCTGCCATGTGCAAGCTCGATTACACCATGAGCGAGATGGGCGGAGCTTCTGATTTCGTAAGAGAATATACCCTCGCATCAGGCGGTCCTTACTGCGACTGCGGATATAAGAAAAAGAATTCTTAAAGAGAATATGCCGGCATCATTGCCGGCATATTTCTTTGTTTTTGTTTTTATTTGTTTTAGCTTTGGGATCAGAGCATGTTCTTGTAGATCTTAGTGCAGTCTTCCTCGTCTAATGTAACGAAGCCTTGTATCGTTCCCGTTCTGCCGTCGCCGTAGCAAAGGTTCTTAACGAGTGTGGGGATGTCTTCTTCCTTACCGCCTAATTCGCCCATTGTTTGCGGCATGCCGATGGAGATGAGGAAATTCTTGAATGCTTCGATACCTTCTTCAGCGGTATCTACTTCCCAGACTCTTCTTGCTACCTGGGCAAAGCGTGCCTTATCGTGATCCATAACATATCTGAATACAACAGGCATCGTAACTGCGAGACCTGCACCGTGAGCACAGTCGTAGAGAGCAGACAGCTCATGCTCGATGTTGTGGCTGTTCCAGTCCTGGGATCTGCCTACACCGCAGGAATTTGTGTGAGCCATTGTACCTGCCCACATGATGTTTGCTCTTGCTTCGTAGTCGTCAGGGTTGGCGATTACCTTAGGTCCCTCGTTCTTCATTGTGAGAAGGAGAGCTTCGATAAGGCGGTCTGTAACCTCTACATCCTTTGTGTTTGTGAGGTAACGCTCGTATAAGTGAGCCATGATGTCAGTGATGCCGCATGCTGTCTGGTAAGCTGGGAGGGACTGTGTGAGGGCAGGGTTTAAGATGCTGAACTTAGGTCTTATGAGTTCAGATCCGGTGCCGCGCTTAAACATGCCTTCTTCCTTTGTGATAACGGAATCGCCTGAGCCTTCGGAGCCTGCAGCTGCGATAGTTAAGATGGTGCCTACGCCGAGAGCCTTCTCGATGGGCTTGCCGCAATAGAAATCCCAGAAATCGCCGTCGTATAAAGTGCCTGCCGCGATAGCCTTGGAAGAGTCGATAGCGCTTCCGCCGCCTACAGCGAGGATAAAGTCGATGCCTTCCTTGCGGCAGAGCTCGATACCTTCGTAAACGAGACCGCTCCTGGGGTTGGGCTTAACGCCGCCAAGCTCGCAGTAAGGGATGCCGCTTGCTTCAAGAGACTTCTTGACCCTGCCCATGAGACCTGAACGGACAGCACTTCCGCCACCATAGTGGATGAGGACCTTGCTTCCGCCGAATGCCTTTACGAGGCTTCCTGCTTCACTCTCAGTGTCTTTGCCGAATACGAACTTTGTGGGTGAGTAGAAAGTAAAATTGTCCATAGAGGTCTCCTATTATTATTTTTTATATTGATGTTTGAATTTTACCAATATTAGAAAAGAGTGTCAGTTATATCCCTGTGTTTTATCTCACTTTTATGTCCATTGATGGTAAAATGCAACCTGTAAAAGAGAGGTAAGAATATGGCACTGGTCTATTGGTATGTCTTGTTTAATGTCCTGGCCTTCGTTATCTACGGGCTCGATAAGAGCTTTGCCCGTAAGGATAAGAGGAGAGTCTCAGAGCGCACGCTTATATTAGTTGCGGTAGTAGGCGGTGCCATAGGCGCACTTGCGGCGATGCTCATATTCCACCACAAGACAAGGAAGCCCAAGTTTAAGTTAGTTCCGGTATTCTTCGTTATCAATGTTGCTCTTATCTTATGCTTCCTGTGGAATAACTACCATCTTACGGTCAGCGAGCAGAATATCTCACTTGGTATTCCGGAGGAAGTCACAATAGTCCAGGTATCAGATCTGCATAACCAGTTCTTCGGCATTAACCAGAGCATCTTGCTTAAGAGGATAGAAGAGCAGTCTCCCGACATTATCTGCGTAACAGGCGATATCGTCGACATGAACCACACAAACTACGAGATCGCTTTAGACTTTGTAAGGGGAGCAGTTAAGATCGCGCCCGTCTACTACATAACAGGTAACCACGAAGTGTTCTTGGAAGGCGAGAAGCTCGATTCCTTCTTTGATTCGATGAAGGATCTGGGCGTTATATTCTTAGACGATACATATGTCGATATGGGAGATTATATCCTTGCAGGCGTTGCAGAGAGATCTCTTGTAACCTTCGGAGCATATGAGCCGTTTGACGATACCAAGCCCGTTATCTTATTGGGACACGAGCCCCGCTACACTGATCTTTACCGGTACCTTGGTGCAGATCTCGTCTTATCGGGTCACAACCACGGAGGTCAGGTGATAATCCCGGGTAAGGGAGGAATGGTATCTCCCGAATTCGAATTCTTCCCCGAGTTCTATGGAGGGCTCTACGATATAGACGGCATGAAGCTCGTCTTGAGCAGAGGCCTCGGTAACAGCGTATTGCCTGTCAGGATAAATAACTATCCCGAGATAGTTACGATCCACGTAAACTGAGCATAAAAAATGGGCACCCCGGTGAGTGCCCATTCGTGTTTAAGGTTATTCCTTATTCTTCAGTGTCAGTGTCTGCAGGTGCTTCCTGTGCGGGAGCTTCCTGTGTGGGAGCTTCCTGCGTTACTACATCACCGCTTGCGACATTCAAAGTCTGGAGGTTATCGAGACCTGATACGGTTATGTTCTTGTTGACCTTTGCATCGTATGTCTCAGCCTTCATGATCTCTCTGATGTCTATGCCTGTTGTCTCCTTGACGGACTCTATAGTCTTTGCGAGGACCTGGGGTACATAAGAACCCATTGAGCCTACGCCTGTATCTGTGCCGTTGCCGGAGTCGATGATGGTAACCTTGTCGATCGTGGACAGAGGCTTAGCGATCTCAGCTGCCATCTCAGGAAGTGCCTTAACGATCATTTCCATCATAGCTGCCTGACCGTACTTCTTCATTGCCTCTGCCTTCTTCTCGAGGGCTTCAGCCTCAGCAAGACCCTTTGCGGCTATTGCAGCAGCCTCAGCTTCACCGACCTTGCGGATACCTTCAGCTTCCTGGCTCTTTGCGTACAAGTCAGCTTCAGCCTGAACCTTGCGCGCCTCTGCCTGCTTCTCGAGTTCGAACTTCTCAGCTTCGGCCTTTCTCTGTCTCTCATAAAGAGACGCGTCTGCTGCCTGCTGCTTTGCGAACTTCTCAGCTTCTGCCTTCTTCTTGACTTCAGCGTCGAGAGCCTGCTCTTTAACTTCAGCTTCCTTCCTCTTGAGGTCAACTTCCTTCTCCTGACGGGCGATGTCAGCGTTGGTCTTTGTTACCTCGATGGTCTTACGCTGATTCTCCTTCTGGATCTCGTAAGCTGCGTCAGCCTCAGCCTGCTTGGAGTCTTCGACTGTCTTGAGCTCAGCTCTCTTGATAGCGAGTTCGTTCTGCTTTACGGCGATCTCTGTGTCAGCTGCGACCTTGGCATCGTTTGCTTCCTTCACAGCCTGAGCCTGAGCGATCGCTACGTCCCTGTCAGCCTGAGCCTTTGCGATAGAAGCATCCTTCTGGATCTTGGCCATGTTGTCCTGACCAAGAGCATTGATGAGATCCTTCTCATCCGTTACGTGCTGAACGTTGCAGGAGATGATCTCGATACCTAAGCGCTTCATGTCCTCCTGAGCCTTCTGCTGTACCTCGTCACCGAACTTCTTTCTGTCGTTACACAGATCCTTGAGCGTGATCGTACCGATGATCTCTCTCATGTTACCCTGAAGGGAATCTACGAGGGACTCGCTGATCTGCTGCTCCTTCATGTTAAGGAAGTTCTTCATGGCGATCCTGACACCTTCGCCGTCGCTCATGACCCTTACCTTTGCAACCGCATCGATGTTAACACCGATGAAGTCTGCAGTAGGTACATAACCGTCTGTCTTGATGTCGATGCTGATCTGCTTTACGAGAAGCTCATCCTTCCTCTCGAAAAAGGGGATCTTGAGACCCGCTCTACCGATAAGGATCTTAGGGTTTCTGCGAAGACCTGAGATGATGAAAGCTTTGTCCGGCGGTGCCTTGACATAGCTTGAGATAAATACGATCAGCAGGATGACTGCTACGATGATTCCGATGATTACCGGAAGTGTTAAAAAATCTGGCATTTCAATTTCCTCCTATCCTCAAAATAACCCGCACGATTTGTGCGAGAAATGCTTTGATTCACAAGTATATTTTACAAAACCCGCGGGCGTTTTCAATATAAATCGTACAGGCTCAGATCCGAATTTAAACTTGCGTAATAAATGTCAAAATCTATACATAATCGGTTATAATATCGGTATTGTATTTTCGAATATCAGGGGAGGAATAATATGCGCAGAGTTTTGGATTTTCTTAAGGAATGCGGCACTTACTATCTTGCTACAACAGAAGGCGATCAGCCGAGGGTAAGACCGTTTGGAACGATCAACGAATTCGAGGGCAAGCTTTATATCCAGACGGGTAAGGTCAAGGATGTATCCTCTCAGCTTCACACAAATCCCAAGGCTGAGATCTGTGCCTTCAAGGACGGCAAGTGGCTCAGAGTAGCTTGCGAGCTCATAGAAGACGATGACAGGGCAGCAAGAGAATCCATGCTCGATAACTATCCGACATTAAGAGCGATGTACGATGAAGATGACGGCAATACCGAAGTGTTCTACATGAGAAATGCCAGGGCAGTCTTCAGCTCATTTACCGAAGAGCCTGAGATCGTGGAGTTCTGATATGTCTGAGAATATGAAGATAGTCAATGAGAAGACCGTCCGCGAGACTGATGTCAAATGCTCAGGCTGCGGCGCTACGATAGAGTTCGATCCCGAATCGAATAAACTCGTATGTCCTTTTTGCGGACTATCAAAGGACCTTCCAAAGCCTGAAGCACAGCAGGTGGTAGCCGAGATAGATTTTGAAGCTGCAAAGCAGAGGGCAAGCCTTAACTGGGGTACGGCAAAGAAGCTCATCGTGTGCTCTAATTGCGGTGGCAAGACCCTCTACGATGAGGCGCAGACCTCAGGCAATTGTCCCTTCTGCGGTTCTACGAGCGTTATGCCGGTAGACGGGGACGAAGACGTCATGGCACCCGGAGGTGTCGTGCCTTTTGCCATCGATAAGCAAGGCGCGGTAAAGTGCATATCGGAATTCGTAAGGAAGAAGGCTCTGGCGCCCTCGGCACTTAAGAAGAACATCAAGGTCGAAGGGCTGACAGGCATGTATCTTCCTTTCTGGACCTTCGACAGCGATACGACATCTTCCTATATCGCCAAGATCGGTTTTGAGAGCACTGATTCAGACGGAGATACGACTACCTCATACAGGAAGTACAGGGGAGTATACGAATACTTTATAGACGACGAGATACTTATAGCGACGGATAAGATAGATCATCCGCACATAAATAAAGTCCTCGATTTCGATTTTACGGCACTCGTGCCATACAGGCCTGAGTATCTTGCAGGCTTTGCTTCAGAGCGTTATACGGTAGGTCTTAACGAAGCCTGGGACAGAGCGAGGATGCTGATGGTAAAGCGCTTAAAGCATGACATCGGCGAGATGGAGCGTAAGAAGCATCACGGAGATTCTGTGGCTGATGTCGCCTTATCTTCGAGATTCGATAACGTCACCTTCAAGTACATCCTTGCGCCCATATATCTTGCAAGATATACCTATAAAGGCAAAACCCGCCCGATCGCGGTTAACGGTCAGACGGGTAAGGTATTCTGTGATGTGCCTTCAATGCTTTGGGTTGTCTTCCTTATCGTGTTAGGCGTCATTGTCGGCGGATTCTTATTTCAGATTATATTGAGCCTTATATTCTCTGCTCTTTAATGAAGGGAAGAAGGCGCATCAAAGCCTAAGAAATCAGCAAGATCGTCAGTCTCTTCGAATTCATAGAAGGTGTTGCCCGAGTATGCGTTTGCCACCATGTAAACATAGTTGTCATCTGCATAGAATGCGATCTCGGAATATGAGTTACCATAAGGCATGCTGGTGGATACGACTTTGTCATCCTCATCTACGAAGGTGCAGTTGAACGCGTTGTCACCTCTTTCTGCATAGAAATCCGAAGCGGTCTCGATATACCCCATAGCCTCGTCTTCGTCTTCGAATTCCAAGAGCGTTGCGGTCATCATGCCGTAGCCGTCATCTGTTACCTTGCAATAGCAGGCTGCTTCTTCGAAGGAACCCGGGACAGGACGGTCCGTTACATCGCCATCGTGGAAGATCAATTCCATAGCCGTATCCCCGTCAAGTATTGCTGCCATGCCGTTTGAGATATCGTCATCAGAAGCTCTGCCGCTCATAATGTCGGCATATTCTCTCTGGCTTAAGATCTCGCAATCGAGGTCATCTTCGCAGAATTCAAGATACTCATCGAGGCGGGAGGTTTCTTCTTCCTCTTCCTCCTCTTCTTCGTCGTCATCTCTGTTACTTCTGTGTGATCGTTCCGGCAGAATGCTGCAGGATGCAAGAAGGAGCGAGAAGCTAAGGATCAATGTTGTTGCTGTTAATACTGAGCGTTTCATATTCATACCCCATATTTCATTAAGAATGCATAGATTATAACATCAATCTGTCAAACATGTATGACAATTACCGATATTGTATTTGGAGGATAACAAGGTAAAATATTACAGGAAAAAGGAGGGATACCTATGGGTTTAGTAATCAACATTCTTATCTTGGTCGCAGGTTTTGCAGCTCTTATCAAGGGCGCGGACATCTTCGTTGACGGCAGCTCCGGACTTGCAAAGAAGTTTAAGGTCCCGAGCCTCATAATCGGTCTTACCATCGTAGCTTTAGGTACATCCCTTCCCGAGCTTGCGGTAAGCACATCAGCAGCATTGAAGGGCGCAAACGAGATCGCCCTGTCCAACATCGTAGGTTCCAACATATTTAATCTTCTTATGGTATTAGGTGTTGCTGCCCTGTTCCGTGAGATCCCGGTAGATAAGGCGGTCATCAAGAGAGACTTCCCGGTATGCTTATTCGCAACTATATTGCTCTTGGGTATGGCAGGTATCCCGATCCTTACAAAGGGCGGACTCCTCAAAGCCAATATGAGAGATAAGGTCGGTGAGCTCACGAGGATCTGCGGTCTTGTATTCATAGTGATCCTCATCATCTATATCGTGTATCTTGTGGTAGATGCAAGACGGCACCCCGTAGCCGAAGAGGAGTCTTCAAAGCTTTTGCCTCTGTGGAAG
>JAIKWA010000123.1 GCA_024685135.1 Saccharofermentans sp. | reverse complement strand
GTAATAAGGATGCCCATGGATGACATTATCAGCTTTCTTAAGAGCAAGGATATAACGCGCCTTGCAATGCATCTTAAAGGCGACAGCTTAAATGAAGCTGATATCAAGCTTCCGTGTGCTTACTTTATCGGCAATGAAGGTAAGGGTCTTACAGATAAGACTTCCTCTGAGTGCGACAAGCTCATTAGGATCGATATGCAGGGTAAGGCGGAATCTTTGAATGCCGCTGCAAGCTCAGCCATAATCGGATATGTCTTATCCACGATCCGTCACAACACTTAATACTTTGTTAAATTTATCTTTGTATAAAATATGTTAGTATCAGAACATGGTTACTAATGCAAAAGAGCGCTTGAACATCATTGCAGGTCTTGATGCCGAATGGCACATAGACTCAGGGAATAGTGCGCATTTATCCTTTGTAAGAGAAGACAGAAGATTTGATTTTACAATAAGCAGCGGCGTGCTGGTTACGGCTCCCGGTGTTTTTGTTATCGATAAGGTTCCCGTAGATGAAGACCTTGAATACGAGTTCTCCTTTAATGCCGTATCAAGATCGGATATAAGCCTTATGTTAAGAGTAGTATCCGGTGATATCGTGGAGAATCAGTGCCATATAGAACCTGATAAAGTACCCCAGAAGCATATCTTCAGATTCAGGCCTTCAAAGCTTGCTCTCAAAGCGGGTTTTGTAAAGATCGAATTTGTCTTCGGCTTCATATCTGATGTTGCAAGTCTTACTCTCTCAGATCTCTCCCTTGTAAAGAATCACAAAGTTGCTGATAAGAGGAGAGTCATAGCTGTATGCGGTATATGGGAGGATTCGGAGAACTATAATTCATTCCTCAGCTCACTTGTAAGACCTGATATCTCCAAAGACTACGTTATTGCAAGCTTTACATTTACACAGCATTACATTAAGGATATCGATGTCAGTTCTGAGATAAGGTTCGCAGATCTGGTCAACAGATTCGACGTTGCAGCTATAGTCCTGTTTATCGAGATGCTCAAATCCAAGCCTCTCATAGACAGCCTTATGAAGATGGGTAAGGACAGGAATATCCCGGTCATAGCGATCGAGCGCAGGATGGAAGGTACCATTAACGGTATGTTCAATTATTCCCGCGGCTTTGAAGAAATAGTAAGGCATGTAATAGAAGAACATAACACTACCGATGTGAAGATGTTTGCGGGTATCCGCGATAACGACTTTTCGATTGAGCGCGAAGAGATATTTAAGAAGGTCATGAAGGAGAAGGGTATTGAAGTAACCGAAGATGACATTCTTTACGGCGAATTCTATTCCGCTAAGGCAAAGCGCGAGCTGAGGCAGAAGTTAGAAGCCGGAATGAAGCTCCCTAAGGCCTTTATCTGCGCAAATGACTCTATGGCAGTAGGCGTATGTGACTATTTAAGGACCATTGGAGTCAAAGTCCCTTCAGATGTGATAGTCACCGGCTTTGACGGGGCAAGATGCGGTAAATATCACAGTCCTGTAATTACTACGTGTGAGCCGGATTTCTCTGTTATCGGCGATGAGCTCCTTAAGGTATTATCCGATCCTGATATAACCGATTACAGCAGTCTGGATCGCGTTGTGTATATAGACTACAAGTTGGTCTTAAACGGTTCCTGCGGTTGTCATCCGAGGACAGATGAAGAGTGGAGTGACATTGTATCAACGCTTTCTGCAGACAATCAGGACTATTTCAATCACGATTCCGAGATGGGTCTTTTTATAACAAGATTCAACAATATCGAGAATATAGATTCTTCAATAGAAGATATCGATCATGCTCTGTGGCTGTGGCCCAAGCAGTATTTCTTCATTGGACTTACAGATCACGAAGATTATGTACATGCTCTTTTCAGAGGATATTCGGAATCCTCTAACTTCAAGGAGATCTACCATAATTACAGTGAGCCGTTCCCTGAGATAGATGAGATGCTTTCCAGGAACAGCGGTATCAACATAATCCTTACCAGGCAGATACGTGCCAACTCCGTGTCGCACGGATATGTCTGCAGTGCTCTAAGCTCTATAAAGCTCAGAGACCAGCAAAGATTTGAAGAATTCGGTACATATATCTCGACTATGGTAAATTCCGTAATGAACCTAACAGGCCTTATGGAAGCTAACGATAAGATCAAGCGAATGAGCGAGAGGGACTACTTAACCGGTCTATATAACCGCAGAGGCTTCCTCGATCTGTGCAATCAGTTCGTTACCGATGAATCGAATTACGGCAAGGTGTTTACTTTCTTCTCCGTCGATATGGACGGACTTAAGTATATCAACGATACCTTTGGCCATTTCGAAGGTGACAGGGCTCTTAAACTCTTGGCACAGGCGCTTAACCATTTTGTAAGGAATATCGGTATAGCTGCAAGATACGGAGGAGATGAATTTGCCGTTGCAGTAGTAACTGATAAGCCTCTTAATCTTAATAAGGACGAATTAAGGACAAGAGCAGCCGGATTCCTTAATCAGGAGATAGCGAATCTTAACCTCGGCTATAAGATCTTTGCCAGCATAGGTATATCGAGCAGTCTCATCGATGAGAATATAAACCTGGATCGAATAATGAATATTGCAGATGAAGCTATGTATAGCGACAAAAAAGCTCGTAAAAAGGGTAGAACAATATAGTAATCTTGCAAAAATCAATATTTCTTGCTACATTCTCCCCAAAATGTTAAAATTATTTATAAATTAATTCATGGGGAGGATCTTTTATGTTATACAGAAAATGTTGTATATGCGGATCCTCCTGTGTGGTTTTTAAGAGTAAGAAGGTCGAGATGAGATCCTACCTGTGCAATAACTGCATTAGAAAGTGCAGCAGGTTTGCCGATGTTGAGAAGATGAGTGTTTCCGAGATAGCAAGCCACATTGAGCTCATGCAGAGGGAAGAAGAGATCTATAAAGAGTATTTCGAAGGGGATAATGCCAATACTTGTTCTTATCCCTGTCTTACCAAGATCGAATCCATAGTATTTAACGACAGCATAGGTTTCTTTGCCATCAAGCGCAAGGACGAGATAGAAGGTGTCCCCAGAGACGTCTTCAGATATGACGAAGTGCTGACTTATACCAAGTTTGCAAGCACTCAGTTAAATGAATCCGGGATTAGAGTATTCAAATCTGACGGGATCGAGATAAAGTTCAAGAGCAGCCATTATGCCACTTCAGGAGTAAGGATTAATATGAGAAGTCGTGAGTCCGAACATGACTATGTTGATGAGGTGGCATCTAAGTTCGATAAAATGCTCGGCAGAAGCGGCGATCCGGCCATTAGCGAAGACCAAATGGTTATATATACGCACAGAGCTAATGAGCTTTTGGCAAAACCTAATAAATAAAGCCGTATTATAGGCTTAAACTTCCTGTTATTTTAGTTAATTTAAGCACATTTTACATGTGCTATAATTATCTTCAGACTATTAAGGAAGTGGCATTGTTTATGGATGATCAGAATAAGGATTTGCTTATAAATAAGCTTGCTGACGTGGCAAGCGTAAAGTCACATATCAACCCGGCATTATACACCAGATACAATGTTAAGAGAGGACTCCGTAACAACGACGGAACAGGCGTTCTCGTAGGCCTTACCGAGGTAGGTGAGGTAATGAGCTACATTGTTGACGATGCCGACAGGATTCCTGTTGAAGGCAAGCTCTACTATCAGGGCTACGATGTCACTGAATTAGTTGACGGCTTCTTCCTCAACAACAGATTCGGCTTCGAAGAGACAGCTTTCCTGCTCCTTACAGGCGATCTTCCGACTGATAAGGAACTTGCCGAGTTCAACGATCTTCTTACAAGCGTTCGTCCTCTTCCCGATAACTTCACAGAGGATATGATCCTCAAGGCACCTTCGCCGGATGTCATGAACAAGCTTGCAAGATCTGTACTCGCTCTTTATTCATACGACGACAATCCTGATGCTACGGATATCCCCAATGTTATCAGACAGTGCACCGAGCTTATCGCAAGGTTCCCCGTACTTATCTCTTACGGATATATGGCAAGAAGACACTATATTGAGAAGAGGGGACTGTTCATCCACAATCCCAAGCCCGAGTACAATACCGCTCAGAATATCCTTCACCTTATAAGACCTGACGGAAAGTTCACTGAGCTCGAAGCAAGGATATTAGATCTCATGCTCGTACTCCACGCTGAGCACGGCGGCGGTAACAATTCTACTTTTGTTACTCACGCAGTATCTTCAACAGGTTCAGACACATATTCCGTTATCGCTTCTGCAGTTGGTTCTCTTAAGGGACCTCAGCACGGCGGTGCTTCAGGTAAGGCTTATGCCATGATGTCCGAGCTCCGTGAGACAGTAACAGATTGGGAAGACGAAGATCAGATAAGAGCATATCTTACAAAGATCTTAAACAAGGAAGCTTTCGACCATTCAGGTCTTATCTACGGTATCGGTCATGCGGTCTATACTTTGTCTGACCCCAGGACCGTTACTATCCGTAAGTATGCCGAGCTCCTTGCAAAAGAGAAGGACAATATGGCTCTTTACGATCTGTACTTAAGAGTAGAGAGACTTGCACCCGAGGTATTCCATGAGGTCAAGAACTCAGATAAGATCGTTTGCGCTAACGTGGATTTCTTCGCAGGTCTCGTTTATTCCATGCTCGGCATCCCGAGCGAGCTCTACACACCTTTGTTTGCTTGCGGAAGGATCGCAGGATGGAGCGCTCACCGCGTTGAAGAGATCGTTTCCGGAGGCAGGATCATACGTCCTGCATTCAAGTGCGTGAACAAGAGAAGACCTTATTGTTCATTAGAAGATAGAAAAGATATCTTATAAACACTTGCGTTAACTTTTTGCTTGTGGTAATATACACGGGCAAAGTTAATCGGCCCCATGGTCAAGTGGTTAAGACGGCGCCCTCTCACGGCGCAATCAGCGGTTCGAATCCGCTTGGGGTCACCAATATCAATTAAGCTCCGTTTATCGGAGCTTAATTCATTTTTACACAGATTATGATTTTAAATCGTGGTATAATGCTCAAACAATATGGAAGAAAATAAATATATAAAGATAAGGGGTGCCAGGGAGCACAACCTTAAGAATATAGATATCGATATCCCGAGGAGGGAGCTTGTCGTATTAACGGGCCTGTCAGGCTCAGGCAAGTCCTCTCTTGCATTCGATACTATCTATGCCGAGGGACAGAGAAGATATGTAGAGTCTCTGTCTTCTTATGCGCGTATGTTCTTAGGTCAGCTTGAGAAACCCGATCTCGATTCCATAGAAGGTCTGTCTCCTGCGATATCGATAGATCAGAAGTCTACAGTCGTAAATCCCAGATCCACAGTAGGTACTGTAACCGAGATATACGATTATTTCAGACTCCTTTATGCAAGAGTAGGCGATGCTTATTGCCCTAATTGCGGTAAGCCCATTAAGAAGCAGACCATAGACCAGATAATAGATAAGCTGCAGACTTATGCCGAAGGCACCAAGATGATCATCTATGCCCCTATGGTAAGAGGCAAGAAGGGTGAGTTTACCAAGCTTTTCGATTCGTTCAGGAAGCAGGGCTTTGTAAGGGTTAAAGTCGACGGCATAATGTACGAGCTTGACGAGGAAATCAAGCTCAATAAGAATAACAAGCACGAGATCGAAGTCGTTGTTGACCGTATCGTCTATAAGGAGAGCAACAAGACAAGGCTCTACGATTCCTGTGAGACGGCTCTCAAGCTCTCTGACGGACTTTTACTGGTAGAGTGTCAGACTGCAACCGTAAACGAAGCAGGCGATAAGGAATACGAGACTTCGGAAGAGTTCTTCTCTCAGAATATGGCTTGTCCTGATTGCGGAATATCTTTCCCGGAGATCACGACAAGGTCATTCTCCTTCAACAGCCCCGAAGGCGCATGCCCGCACTGCTCGGGTATAGGTACTCTTACGAGCGTTGACCCGGAGCTTTGCATAACAAACTCCAAGCTCTCCATAAACGAGGGCGCGATAAGGACTGCCGGATGGAATTTCGACGATCTCAAGAGCTGGGGAAGAGGCTTTATCGAAGCCCTTTCCGAAAAGTAT
>JAIKWA010000115.1 GCA_024685135.1 Saccharofermentans sp. | reverse complement strand
CCGTGCGATAAAGCTCGCAAGAGAAGCAGAGGATAACGGCTTCGGCGTTATCATCGGTGCAGCCGGTCTTGCAGCACACCTGTCAGGCGTACTTGCCGCTAACACTATCCTTCCGGTTATCGGAATCCCCTGTAAGGGCGGCGCTCTTGCTGGCGTAGACGCACTTTATGCAACAGTCCAGATGCCTACGGGTATCCCGGTTGCGACAGTTGCCATAGACGGTGCGGCAAATGCCGCTATCCTTGCAGTTCAGATCCTTGCAACAGGTGATGCTGAGCTTAAGGAGAAGCTCAGGGCTTATAAGGCTGAGCTCGCTGCTTCAGTTGATAAGAAGGATGCTAATCTTCAGGCAAAACTTGCAAACAGAGGAGAGAATAAATAATGAGCGGAATTATCGGATGCTACAATATCAAGGGGCAGACAGCAGATGTTACACATAATTGCTTTTACGGCATCTTCTCGCTGCAGCACAGAGGACAGGAATCTGCAGGTATCGCAGTAAATCAGGGCGGCAGCTTCCTTATCCACAAGAATCCGGGCCTTGTAACCGATGTGTTTGATGAGGTTACTTTATCGGCTTTGGAAGGCTATGCGGCTATCGGTCACGCAAGAGGCGGCTCTCCCAGGGAGAACGGCACTGATGCCATCCAGCCTATCATCATCAAGTCCAGAGTAGGCAATATCGGCCTTACATCTGATTCGGTCATCATGAATGATAATACTATAAGAGAAGAGCTCAAGAATCAGGGTGCTATCTTCCAGACCAACACCGATTCCGAGATCATCCTCTCACTCTTCTCAAGAAACCGTATCAAGACAGACGACAGCGAGACTGCCATCCTAGAGACCATGAAGGAGATCCACGGCGTATATGCAATGATCTTCATGGCAGATGACCGCATCATCGGCGTAAGAGATCCTTACGGTCTAAGACCTCTTTGCTTAGGCAAGATCGGCGACACTTATGTCCTGTCATCTGAGAATTGTGCTCTCGATGCAATGGGCGCTGAGTTCATAAGAGACATCGAGCCCGGTGAGATCGTATCCATCTCATCAGAGGGCATCAAGTCCCTGTTCTATAAGGAGAGCGCAACAAACAAGAAGGATGGTCACGTCTGCATCTTCGAGTATGTTTATGTTGCAAGACCTGACTCGGTCATCGACGGCATGAGCATCTTCGATTCCAGATACAGAGCAGGCCTTGCTCTTGCAAAGCTCCATCCCTGTGATGTTGATATCGTTATCGGTGCACCTGACTCCGGTAATGCCGCTGCTGAAGGTTTTGCAGCAGGCCTTGGCGTTCCTTACGGCGCAGGACTTCTCAAGAACCGCTATGTAGGAAGAACCTTCATCAAGTCAACCCAGACACAAAGAGAGCTCGCGGTAAGAATGAAGTTCGCAGCTCTTAAGACAGCTATAAAGGACAAGAGGATCGCAATAGTTGACGACTCTCTTGTAAGAGGCACAACAACAAAGCACATCATCTCCTTCCTCCGCCAGAACGGCGCTAAGGAAGTACATGTACGTCTCGCTTCACCTCCGGTTAAGTTCGGTTGCTGCTATGGCGTAAATGCTTCTTCCGAGACTGAGCTTCCCGCGGCTACAAAGACTGTAGAGGAGATCGGCGAGATGATCGGTGCTGATTCCATCGGTTACATCAGCCTTGAGGCATTGAAAGAGTGCCTTAACACCATCGATTGCGGCGTATGCTCTGCATGCTTTGACGGTAACTTCATCGCAGGCAAGCCCGATGCTGCAGAAGATCAGGTGCATAAGGTTACATATTCCTGATAAGAGGGGCTAATATGAAGATTGCAGTTTTTGTATCAGGCGGCGGAACCAATCTGCAGGCGATAATAGATAATACGAAGACAGGTATCCTCAAGGATATCGAGATCGTTCTCGTAGTATCTTCATCACCTGATGCTTATGCTCTTGAGAGGGCGGCAGATAACGGCATCAAGAGCGCCGTTATCAGATCCAAGGACTATCCGTCCAAAGATGACTGGGATCAGGCAATGACTGACGCAGTCAAGGAATCAGGCGCAGAGCTCATCGTCCTTGCAGGATATCTGTCCTTGCTCGGATCTAAGATAGTAAGCGCTTTCTCAAACAGGATAATCAATATCCATCCGTCGTTGATACCTTCTTTCTGCGGACCCGGAATGTACGGCATCAAGCCTCATGTCGCTGCTCTTGCAAGAGGCGTTAAGGTGAGTGGTGCTACGGTACACTTCGTAAACGAGAACTACGACTCCGGTCCGATCCTTTTGCAGAAGTCGGTAGACATCCTTCCGGACGATACTCCCGAGATCCTTCAGAAGAGGATAATGGAGGAATGTGAATGGCAGATACTTCCCAAGGCAATAAGACTTATCGCTGACGGAAGGGTAGAGATAAACAACAATATAGCATATATAAGATAAAGGAGGATCAACACATGATCATGCAAGATTTAGGCACAGCTTTGAAGTCAAATTCCTATCCGGGTAGAGGTATTGTCATCGGCAGATCTGAGGATGGTAAGTACGCTGTTACAGCTTACTTCATCATGGGCAGAAGCGTTAATTCAAGAAACAGAGTCTTCACTGCAACAGAAGACGGTATCAAGACAGAGGCTTTTGATCCTTCCAAGCTCACTGATCCGCACCTTATCATCTATTCACCCGTAAGAGTATTGGGCAACAAGACTATCGTTACTAACGGCGATCAGACCGATACTATCTACGAGCTCATGGATAAGCAGCAGACCTTCGAGCAGTCTTTAAGAGGCAGAGAGTTCGAGGACGACGCTCCCAACTACACCCCCAGGATCTCAGGCATCATGCATGTCGAGAATGGCACATACAACTTTGCTATGTCTATCTTAAAGAGCGCTGACGGTGATCCTTCCTCATGTGAGCGTCACACCTTCACATATTCAAATCCCAAGGCAGGTCAGGGAAGATTCATCCACACATACATGGGTGACGGCAGCCCGCTTCCTTCCTTCGAGGGCGAGCCTGAGAAGGTAAACATCAAGGGCGATATCGACAGCTTCACAAACGAAGTCTGGGAGAGCCTCAACGAAGATAACAAAGTCTCACTCTTCGTAAGATACATTGACATTGCAACGGGCAAAGCTGAGACAAGGATCGTAAACAAGAATAAATAATTTATCCTAAAGGAGATGATACCTATGAACGAGATGCAACTTAAATACGGTTGTAACCCTAATCAGAAGCCTTCCAGAGTATTCATGGAAGATGGCAAGGACCTTCCCATCGAAGTCCTTAACGGCAAGCCGGGTTATATCAATCTTCTCGATGCATTCAACGGCTGGCAGCTTGCAAGAGAGCTCAAGAAGGCAACAGGTATGCCTTCAGCTACATCCTTCAAGCATGTTTCACCCGCAGGTGCAGCTATCGGAAGACCTTTATCCGAGACAGAAGCAAAGATCTACTTTGTAGACGATCTTGGCGAGCTCTCTCCCATCGCTTGCGCATATGCAAGAGCAAGAGGCGCAGACAGAATGTCTTCTTACGGTGACTTCGTCGCTTTATCAGATACATGCGATGCCATCACTGCTACAATGCTCAAGCGCGAAGTATCAGACGGCGTTATCGCTCCCGGTTATACTGACGAAGCTTTGGAGATCTTGAAGACAAAGCGTAAGGGCACATATAACGTTATCAAGATCGATCCTGATTACGTGCCCGCTCCCATTGAGACAAAGCAGGTATTCGGAGTTACATTCGAGCAGGGCAGGAACGAGCTCGACATCAACGATGAGCTCCTCGCAAATATCGTTACAGATAATAAGGACATCCCCGAGGATAAGAAGAAGGATCTTCTCATCTCCCTCATCACTCTTAAGTACACACAGTCCAATTCCGTTTGCTACGTAAAGGACGGTCAGGCTATCGGTATCGGTGCAGGCCAGCAGTCAAGAATTCACTGCACAAGACTTGCAGGTAACAAGGCTGATATCTGGTGGCTCAGACAGCATCCGAAGGTTATGGGTCTCAAGTTCGTAGATGACATCAGAAGACCTGACAGGGACAATACCATTGACGTATATATCTCTGACGAGTACGAGGATGTCTTAAGAGACGGTACATGGCAGACATTATTCAAGGAGAAGCCGGAAGTGCTCACAAGAGAAGAGAAGAAGGAGTGGCTTGCCAAGAATACTGACGTATGCCTCGGCTCTGATGCTTTCTTCCCCTTCGGCGACAACATCGAGCGCGCTTACAAGAGCGGCGTTAAGTACATCGCTGAACCGGGCGGCTCCATCCGTGATGACCATGTGATCATGACATGCAACAAGTATGACATGGCAATGGCATTCACAGGCATCAGATTGTTCCACCATTGATAAGGAGATAGTTATGGCTGAAGAGATCAAAGAAGTAGAGGAGAAGGCACCCAAAGCGAAGTCCGGCGTTGATGCAATGAGCGACCATGAGCTCTTGGTCGACCTTGTTAAAGAGCAGCGTCTGACAAGTAAGTACACCAGGATAATCGGTGCAAGCTGCGTTGGCATCTGCCTTGCAGTAGGCATCTCTCTCGTTATTCTTGTACCCAAGCTCGTAAACACCTTGAATAACATCAATAAGACTGTAACATCAGCTTATACCGTTGCCGAGAACGCTTCTGCAATGATCGCTTCAGCTCAGGACTCTCTTGAGGGTATCGATACCATGATAGAGAACGTCGATAATGTCGTGGTAGATAATACTCAGGCTGTAACAGACGCTCTTACAAACCTCAACGAGATCGATTTTGATACGCTCAATCAGTCCATCAACGATCTTCACAGCGTAGTGGAACCTCTGGCTAAAATGTTCCGCTGATAAAGGTTAAATAAGGCATCCAGATACCCCGGATCCATCCGGGGTATCTTCTTGTTTTAGGTCCTTTGTTCTTGACAACGCCTTATAATATTAGTATATTTTT
Organism: Saccharofermentans sp.; assembly: GCA_024685135.1. Lineage (GTDB taxonomy): Bacteria > Bacillota > Clostridia > Saccharofermentanales > Saccharofermentanaceae > Saccharofermentans. Next base: position 514 of record JAIKWA010000115.1, on the reverse strand, counting down.
ACGGCGTGCCAATGTGGCTCAGGGGTAGAGCAATTCACTCGTAATGAATAGGTCGTGGGTTCGATTCCCACCATTGGCTCCAGCAAGTATAAAGCTGTTTTGCATATGCAAGACAGCTTTTTATTATTTTGTCAGACAAACGAGGTTTGATATAATAGCAACTAAGGAGGTCAGGTTCGGTGAGAAAGTACCTTACAGCTCTAACTTTATGCGCTTTTGTATCGTGTATGTTCTTTGCCGGTTGTACCCGTCAGAGCACCGATTATCCGAGCTTGCCTTCAGAACCTGATGAGACACAGACGACTGCGGCATCTGAAAGCGAAGAGGACATTGATTCCGGCATCAGATCCTTATCTGTCGCTCTTCCTTATTCTTCAGATACCATAGATCTTCTCGTAAAACTTTACTATGCCAAGGAGACCGGCAGTTGGGATGAGACCTATTCCGGCTCTACCGTTGACCTTACTTATCTTGATTCAATTTCAACAAATATTGTGGTTAATTCCTTCGGTGT
>JAIKWA010000093.1 GCA_024685135.1 Saccharofermentans sp. | reverse complement strand
TATTTCCGCCACCGATAAGGGAACCTACTATCAGGACGGATGGGAGATCACCTCGCTCGTCGACCATCAGTATATTGAGATACAGGCACGCATGAACGAAGACGGAACATTCGATTTCAAAGGCCAGGTCGAATACTATGTATACACGGAATACAGCATCATAAGGGAATACAACGAGCACGAGATGATGTACGGAGTAATAGACATCACGGGCGTAAAGAAATTCCCCAAGAACACAGAAGTGGATCTCTTTACGGACTTAACCTACAAGGACAACAAGTTTACCATCCACTATAAATATGTGGATCAGTATTCAGTATCCTTCAGATATATCTACGAGAGTAAGGTCGTTTACAAGATAGACTGATAGATATTGATCTCGTCACGGGTGTTGGTGTATATCAGTTTAAACCTGTCCGGATTAGCTTCGAGATAAGAATCCATGGGGGTGCCTATCGTCGGTGCAAAGTAGTTAAAGCCGTATTTGGCAACGAAGCTGTCGTAATCAGCTGAGCCATCCCACGTGCTTACTGCTTCATCGTAGAAGGCACCCTCACCTGCTATATCCTCGCCCATAAGCTCCGGACGTGAATCGTAGTAGACCTTATATCCGTCAAGAAGGAAGAGGCTTCCCGTGTTAAAGTCAGTATAAAGAACTGTCTGATCGGGAGAAGGAAGATATGTAACCATCTCCTCTCTCTCGTTGGTCTTGCCGAGATAGAAGATAAAGATCTGGCTTATGCAGACAAAGCCTACTGCTATATATCCGAGTTTCAATATATCGTTGGACCTGTCTGTTATCTTGACGAATCTGAGCATGGGGATAAGTGGCAGGATCAAGGTCCAGCAGCATCTCATGAACAGGCAGGACATGAAGATACAACCGAAGGCGAGGAACACCTCGTCTGATGTTATCTTCTTCTTTACCAGGCCATATATGGTAAGGCCTGCAACGATAAGTATCAGGAATGTATATACGGATACTATCTTGGGCGGCGCAACTTCAATGATGTCGAAGGGTGCAAGATAACCCTTTGAATACCACAGATACAAAGGTCCGTCTAACCCGTTGGGATTAAGGGGCGTTACGAGAAGCCCCAAGACTAACGCTACCAATACTCTCCAGTTAACAGAGAACTTCTTGCCGTTTATTCTCGGGATAAAGCAGAGCATGAAGAGCGCGAGGAACAGGATATTAGACGACTGCCAGTTTGCGATAAAGAGGAACATCAGGCATATCTTGAGGATAAAGAGCAAAAACTCTTTATTAGTAGGCTTGGATTTAGCAGCAAATTCTCTTAGTATCAGAACCTGCATGAGCGCTACCGATATCGTTATCGCATAAGGTCTTGTCGATATGAACTTGTTCATTGCGATCCAGCAAAAGATAGCTGCATTGAGCCCGAAGGTCTTATCCTTCAAGGTGTCCTTGCCGTACTTATAAAGAGCAAGAAGGAATACGCCGTTCATTAAGATTCCGAGCACGACCATTCCGATATCCTTGCCTATCAGGTACGCGGCGTAGTTCACTACGCCGCAGAGCCACTGCTGCACTATCGTGTGAAGCCCTTCGTTTATATACCAATACGCTTCGTGGGGGATCTGATGGTTAGTAAATATATATCTTCCGATATCTATAATGAAGAAAGCATCCGTGTCTGGGTTATGTACAAGGCTTTGCGCAACAGCGTATATGCCAAGTGCAACCCAGAGCAGGATGCTTGTAATACTTATCTTCTTCTTTGCCTTCTCCACGAACGTACTCATCCTATATTCAGAATAACCCGATTATAGCATGACGCCCGCAGACTTTACTATAAGATATAACTTCCATCCGGCTTGGATACTACTTCGAGTATCCTGGGAACGAATGCGGTAAGCATCTCAACGTGGCTTATTATGCCTATCGTACCGCTGCCGGACTTGACGCTCTCGAGCGTGCTCATCGCCTCGCAGACGGAATCCGCATCGAGAGTACCGAAGCCCTCGTCAATGAACAGTGACTCTATCTTCGCACCGCTCCTCTTGGCGATGGTAGACATACCGATCGACAGGGCAAGAGATACCAGGAACTTCTCACCTCCCGAGAGCATACGCACGCTCCTTAAGCCTTCCTGAAGAGCCTCGCTGTCACGAACCTTGAACTCGAGACCTCTCTTCCTGCCCTCGCCCTTATCGTCAGTCCTTACGAGCTGATACCTGCCGCCGTGCATCTTCTTAAGCATCTCATTGGCGCTATTTACTATCTGGTCGAACTTGATAGCAAGGATATATCTCTTGAGTCCTATACCGGTATCGCCTCTTACAAGCCTTGCAAACTTGAGGTCTGCCTGTGCCTGGTTGATGTTTGCATTGTAATGCTCAAGAGTCTTGCTGACACTTGAATAAAGAACTGTCAGTCTTGAGATATTGCCGTCTAATACAGACTTTGTCTTGTTGTACTTCTCGCTCTCTGAGCTTATCTCCTCCTGGCGGCTGTCGAAAAGATTCTTATCAGGTTCGATCTTACCTTCAAGCTCACTCTTTGCCCTGGTGATACCCTCGAGATTCTCCTTAACGGCAGTCTCATATGAAGTGATCTTCTGAGTAAGAGCCTGCATCTCCTCAGGAGTCTTAAGTGCGAGGCTTACCTCATCGCTACTGTCAAAATCGCTTTCTGCAATAGCCTTATCAAGGGCAATAGAGCAGTCCGAATAAGCGGCTTTTGCAACCTTATATTCTGCCTCTGCCTGAGTCTTTTTTGCTATAAGAGAAGTAAGTGCTTCCTGCTTCTTGCTTGCCTCTCCTTCGAGCTTCTTAACTAATGCTTCGAACTCTTTGTTGTCTTCTGTAAGCATTGATATCTGGTCTTCTAACATCTTAAGGTCGTCTATGCCCTCGATGAGATTCTTAAGAGCAGCGCCATAAGAAGCCTTTGCTTCGTTCAGTTGCTCAAGAGAAGCATTGACTGCAGACTGCTTAGCTGACAACTCCTTATCAGCCGCATCCTTTGCCTGCAAGGCCTTATCAAACAAAGTCTTGCAAGACTTGGCATCCTCTTCTGCTTTTTCCATATCTTCCTTACTTACGGAAGATTCGAGCCTTACGGCAGGACTAGGGTGGTGCAAGCTTCCGCATACAGGACAAGGCTTATCTTCTGCAAGCTCTGTTGCAAGTTCTCCGCAGATACCCTCCAAGTATTTGGTGCGGACTAAAGCCGCCTTCGCAGTTGCTTCAGAAAGAGCAGTATTCTTCGATACGACAGCTTCGTCTGCCTCCTTGCTCTTAGACTTACAGGTCTTAAACTCGGCATCTGCCTTGGCATAGATACCGGAAACCTTATCAAGTTCTGCTTTGAGAGAATCTATCTCTTCGTAAGTCTTCCTCTTATCCTGAAGCTGACCGATCCTTTTGTTGTTATTCTCAACGCGGGTTGATGAACTTACCTTCTCTAATTCAGCCTTGGCCTTATCGAGCTCAAGTGAAGCCTTGGGAATAAGTTCTTCTATATCCTTAAGCCCTTCTGCCCGCTTCATCTGCTCCCTTTGAGCCTTATCCAGATCACTCATACGCTTTCTAAAAGGCTCAGCCCTATTAGCCAGATCAAGAATCTTGCCGGCAGCCTTTATATTGCCTTCAGACTTTTTGTAAGAAGCCGCCTTATCTTCGAGCTCATGGAGATTCTCAAATTTAGCAAAGAGCTCTATATCGGAATTTAGCTGCTTTTGCCTGGCTTCTGCATTGAAGGCCTTGTGGGCATCTTCGTTTGCCTGAAGTTCTGCTTTAAGCTCTTCTATGTAAGAAGCGAGTGATTCAGGGTCCGTTATCGCATTACCTTCTGAATCCTTCTCATTACCGAGAAGATCGTCTGCGGTCTTCTTCTCTGATGCGAGCTGATTTACTACTTTTTCAGCGTTATTGTACATACGCTCAGCATACTTATCCCAGATATCACAACCGAAGATCTTAGTGAGGATCTTATCCTTCTCATCCGTAGAGGATGTGAGGAAGGTCTCGAACTGGCCCTGAGGAAGGAGAACTACCTGCCTGAACTGGTCGCGGGTAAGTCCTATTATCTCCTCGGCTTTGGAATTAAGCAGCTCGGCTGTAGGCTTATCGAAGAAGCTGTCCAATACGCCGTTTACTATCTCCCCTGCTTCGTATCCCTTATCGAGATTCTTCCTCTTGGGGATGAGCGAACGCTTGAAGTGGTACAACTTGCCGCTTACTTCGAAATCGAAGCTTACAAAGGTCTCAACATCCCACTTACTCTTAGTACATCTCCACGACTCAAAGTCGTTCCTTCCTACCTTCTTTGCCTCCTCGCCGGAGCTTGCACCGTAAAGGGCAAGCATCATGGCGTCGAAGATAGTGGTCTTACCGCTGCCCGTCGCACCTCTTATGAGAAACATCTGAGCTTCGTTGAGCTTTGCAAAATCTATTACCGTATGCTTGGCGAAGGCGCCGAAGGCCTGCATCTCTAATTTAATCGGCTTCATTTGTCACCTCCGTTACTGCCTTGATAAACAGCTCTTCGTAATGCTTACGCACAGCATCGTCGCTGATAGCATCTCCCATTATGTCGCTGTAGAAATACTTGAAGATCTCTTCGGGACTGCTCTCTATCCTGGAGAATTCTTCAAGAGATAAGGATATGGAGGAGTCCTGCTTATCGAGATCTATACCATTGATATAAACGATATTGGGATAGATCCCTCTTAATACCGTCTCAAGTTCTGCGCTGACATAAGAGTCGGTTACCACTATATTGAGATATCCGTTCTTGACCTCTTCGGGATAATCGGCATCAAGAAGTACCTGCAAAGGCTCCTTGAGAGTCTTCCTGGTATGAAGTCTCGGAAGCTCTATATCTGTACTCGACATATCCTCCGTATCAATTATCCTTACGAACTTACTCTGCTCTTCCTCCTTGCCAAACGAATAAGGCATCGGAGTACCGGAATAGTAGACATTGTCTGCGAGCTTTTGCTTCTTGTGTATATGTCCCAATGCGACATAGTCGAAGTCCTTGAAGACCGAAGCTGATACCATAGGTGCATTACCGACTTCGCAAGCCCTGTCAGATACCGAAGTCTCTGCACCTGTTACAAAGCAATGCGACATAAGGATATGCTTCTTGCCCGAAGTAAACTCTTCCTTTATATGTGCGAGGGCTACTTCAAAAGCATCTGTAAGACTGTCTATCTTATCTGCCTCATCAGGATAAAGACTCTTTACTGTGGATTCATTGATCCAGGGGAGCATAAAGATCTCACATCCGTCTAATTCAGCCTTCACAAGCCCGCTCGTATAAGAACCAGCCACATAGTATCCGGCCTTGGTAAGGAGCTTATTGTTACTTGCAAGCCTTATACTTCCGTCGTGGTTACCTGCTATCTCGCAAAGGGTGATGCCGAGCTCGTTGCATATCTTGTCAGTCGCATAGTCGTGAAGCTTCACTCCATCCAAAGAAGCTACCATCCTGTCGTAGATATCGCCTGCTATAAGTATGCATTCCACATTCTGCTCTACGGCTATACGGCAGATCTCATCAATAAAGAATCTCTGGTCACTTGCTATATCACAATGGGGGTCGGTCAGACCGATGTGCCAATCCGATGTATGTAATATCTTCATACCTGCCTCCTTATTCATTCTTCCTCTAATATTATGCTTTAAATCTCCAAAAGTTCACATAACAACAAATATTGTTGTAAACTAAAGCCATATTAACTATGGGGGTGGGTAATATGCGGTTTGATCCTGATAATACTCAATTCTTTTTCAACACTGAGATGGAACTTACTTCCGAAGGTTACCAGGAGCTTTGGAGCAAATATAGAGATCATGCGTACTCTGCTATCGCAGATCCCTTTACTGCAGTTAAGACTCACGCAGAGTTCCAGAAGGAAAGGGGCGTAAGTCAAAGCAAGTTCAAGAATACAGTAGCAGTAATAGCTGTGCTCAGCTTTTTTGCTCTTATCATCTGTCTGGTAGCTAAGCAGGGTAAGATCGCAGGCTTTATAGCTGCCGGTCTCATGCTGCTCATTGGCTTTGCGATGCTCATCTATCCGTCAATAAACAACACTAACATCAACATCACCGCTCCCGCAATGCAGCGATTGCAGGGCCTGGTCCTGGTACTGTCAGGCAGCTATGTCATATACCTTATCCTCACTACTAAGGTCTACGCTACGAGTGCCTTCATCGGCAGATTATCCATTCTTGCCTTCGCTGTTATAGCTCTCATCTTGCTCTTTGCGGGCATATCGCAGTTTATCGCACCCAGATCAGTCTACACCGAAGAGGTCAATGCTACCTGTATAGGTTATGCCAGATATATCGATTCTGACGGTAACAGAAGTCATTCGACCATGACATCCCCTGTCTTCGAATATAACTACGAGGGTGAGAGACTCGTATCTACCTACGATACATTTACTGCAGGAAGACACGGCAAGATACCTGTCGGATCTAACACCATAATCAGGATCTCTCCCGATCATCCGAGCCACGTTCTCGGCATCTACAGATCCATCGGCGTAATCTTCCTTATAGCAGCTATCCTCTGCTTTGCCGTTGCCGGTTTTCTGTACTACTTATTCTTTGGAATACACCTTTTAGACTATACAGATGCCGCAGCAGAGCCTGCTGCCGCTGAAGCAACATCAGAGAGCCTTTCTGAAGACATATCGCGTATCATTACTGATGACACCGTAAACTCCTTCTTTGGTGAAGACTGGTATATCGAGACTTCTACCATCTTAGAGGTTACTGATGTTGAGGGTGGAGACACCGATTATATCCTGATCGAATTAAAAGGCGATTTTGACGAGGTTTATTTTGTAAAAGAGCCTGACCTTGACTTTGAAGCAGGCCAGGAAGTCTATGTAATATATGAGATGGTTGAAGAAAACGGCGAGCTCATCAAACATCCGCTCAATCTTAACAGTACGGAAGGCACTGCCTATGTAGGTGAGCATACGGCCTATACCGAATAAATCAATAAGCCCGAAGATTTTGAGTCTTCGGGCTTATCTTTTATAGGCATGTGTGCCTGGCAGGCAATCGCAATTCTCAGACCGGCACGAAATCCAAGATGCTCATAGATTCAAAATCTGTGTTCTCTGTTTCTGACTCAACTTCCTCGATCATTGTTTCCCTGATCGACTTCTTCTCTGAGTTCATTCTGTAGCTTAACATGGCGTTGCGTCCTTTCTTATTGTGTTTAGAAGTTATTGCTTTGTTTGATGGCTTGATTATCGCCCCAAACAGGTTCTGCAACAATCAGTAAATAAGGGCAATTCTGATGAATAAACAACAGATATTGACAGGGATGTCGCTTAACTCAAAAAAATTTTCGAAAACAAATAAGGTGCAGCAATGCTGCACCTTGTATTTCACGTTTAATGCTCAGAAGGCGGATCTATGCCGATCGATGTGACCTCATCACCTTGAGTGTACCTGATAAGGTAGATACCTACATATTCCTCACCTTCCGGGTCTCCGTCAACTCCGGTTATATAGAGCTCTCCGCCATCGTCGTTTATGTCGTACATATGGTACTGGAAGCATGTCTGCCTTCTTCCGTTTTGCTCAGTAGAATACTGACGCAAGTGATTGTAATCAGGAGAATAGGAGAAATCGCTGTATCTCTCTATATCCATCTCACTGTCATTGGTTATATTGCAGGCATCCATGAAGCTGTCAAGCTCTTCCTCGGTTATATCTTCGCTATCTATTACATCTTCAGCCATCAGATCGTACAGATCACTTCTATCGCTATCTGTTAATGCCAATGCAAAACGTTCTCTGCTGACATCGAGCCTGTGATTCTTCTCATCACTGATCTTTACCTGCATCAGGAACCATGCCGTAAAGATCCATGGGATAACGAGCATCGCTATGCCTATCCAAAGTCCGACCTTAGCAGTCTTCTTATTCTTCTTCTTTGCATTATGAGCTCTTACCAGTGAAACGATTATCAATACGATCGCGATAAGCGTTAACAGTAAAGCTATACCGACAACGATCGCAGCAACTACAACATTAAGTAAAACAACAAACATATATCTATCCTCTTATTCCCAAAATCAAGAGTAATTATATCAAACAAAAAGACCTAAGCAAATTGCTTAGGTCTTTGGCTCCCCGAACAGGACTCGAACCTGTGACATTTCGGTTAACAGCCGAACGCTCTACCGACTGAGCTATCGAGGAATAATAAATCCGGCAGCAACCGATCTTCCCAGGCCGTTGCCAGCCAAGTATTGTAGGCACCAACGAGCTTAACTTCTGTGTTCGGTATGGGAACAGGTGTGGCCTCGCGGTAATCACCACCGGAATGGTTGAGAGTTTTGTACC
>JAIKWA010000105.1 GCA_024685135.1 Saccharofermentans sp. | reverse complement strand
GGCTCTTCTTTTCGACCACACATTCGCATTCCCGAGAATGATCTGGTATCTGGCGATCATATTCCTTATGGTACTGGGTTACTCGAGCAAAGTGGTACTGGTATCGATGGGCGCGATATTCCTGTTCTACATAATATGCGGATATCTGTATTTCTACATAGCGCAGTATTTGCTCAAGCCCTTCAAGGAGACGAGGAGATACTACATGAGAAGATGGGCGGATGTAGCACTCTTGCCCTTCTATAACTTTGCGATCTTCTTTGTAAGATTTGCGGGAATAATCAACAGCATCAACTCGAAGAGTAACTGGAAGACGGATACTCTGACAGATGAGTGGGACAAGTTTACCGAATCGTTCAGAAACAGCCTCGGTAAGGTAAGAGGCGTATTAGAAAAATTAAGGAAGGCCGTAAATTACGAGGATAAGTTCAATGGATAAGAAGAAAGGTATAAGCAGATCGTCGTTAGCTTTATTTACGCTTCTGGTCATAGTGACGGCAGCGGCATTATCGATATTCGCTTGGTGGCAGATACATAACTACGAGCTCGGAGTAGCTGAACTCTATGCGGAAGAGCAGGACGGTTATGTCGAGGTCGTCGCAAGGCAGATAGAGCTTTACGGCGACATAGCAGGCGACAGCTTCGTTGAGGATACGATCTCACTCTTGGACTCGACATCAAGGCGTTACTGGACGCTCGATAACTCCGAATACTTCCTCTTCGTTAAGAGTATCGGCGAGACCAATACATATAAGACATTCTCGACGGATACCTTCTATAACACGACGAGTGCACAGGATTTCCTCGCAGACCTCATAAAGGGTCAGGCAAACCACTCTATCATAAGGATCGGTGACGATAAGTATGTCGCATCGGGAACGATATTCGAGTACGAAGGAGTATCTTACAGACTCTGCCTTCTTACCGATTACGACGTAATGCTCACCAACAACGAATATCTGAGCAGCAAGCTGTATCTGCTTATAGACTTCATATTCCTTATAGCTCTCCTCATTATGGCAGTCATCCTCTTTGTGATACTGATAACCAAAGAGAGACATAACACCATGAGGGAGAAGGAGACGGCCGTAAGACTCGGTAAGTATGTAGACTATTTGGACAAGGTAGTTATGGGCAGAAATAAGAGCCTTATAGTTACCGGAGAAGGCAAGATCGCAAAGCTCATCCATAAGATCGACAGCAGGGATCTGTATCCTTGTGCTTTTGTAAATCTCACATTGCCCGAGGAGGATATGCTCGAGTGCTTCGAGAACATGAGCGAGCAGATGGATAAGTCGGTGATCTGGATAAGATACAAGAAGGATTCTTATCTTCTTGCGGCAACCGGCAAGACCGATGTCGAGCTCGCATCCCTTGTAAGGGGCAAGCTTGAAGGCACAGGTTTGGTTACTCCTATGGGCATAGCTGATGGCAAAACAAGAGCCCTTGATATCTATAACAAGGCGATAAACAGTCAGGAGGAGATCTCATGATCAGATACTACAGGATCAAAGTATATCTCAATGCAAGTCACTATGTTGTATTCGACGGCAAGAAGGGTGAGGTACATCCACACACCTGGTCGTTCGTTGCAACGGTATATACCTCAAGCAATGACGTGGTAAAGTTCACGAACCACGAGAAGGCGGTAGAGGATGTCATAGAGCCTTATCAGAATAAGGTCTTAAACGACATGCCTCCGTTCGGAGCGCTCATGCCTTCGCTTGAGAATCTCACAGAGTATTTTGCAACTCAGACTCAGGAAGCCGTAAGACCTTACGGTTACCGCTTAAAGGACTTCGAGGGAAGTGAGACTCCGGTAAGAACATACGGCGTTGTATTCCCTGAGGCAGATGAATTAGACGAAGACGATATAGACGAAGTAGAAGCAGCTTTGGGAAGGCTGGAGGGCAACGTTGGAAAGTAAGAAGAAGCGCACCATATTTATAGTCATCTCCATCCTGATCCATATCCTGGTCATGGTGGCAGTTATCGTGCTTACGAGCAAGAGCGCTGTCGGATACAAGGGTTCAGATACTATGTATCATATCTACAGAGGTGACTGGTTGCTTAATTCCATTAAGGACGGAGATCTCTGGCCTTTGTATAACCCCATCTGGTATAACGGCGTAGAGCTCATGCGTTACTGGACGCCCCTTGCCGCATATCTTATGGCTTTGTGCATACAGATCGGCTCTTTTATACCGGTAGACAGTATCGTGGTATTCTCCGGTTTTGCTGTCTATTGCGGCGTAATCTATCTTATAGGAGCGATATCCTGGACCATTATCGGAATGCTCAAGAACAGACCGTATCTCGGCCTTGTTATGGGCATCATGTGGTTCTTTATGCCGCAGAGCCTCTATGTTCTATTCACAGAAGGAAACCTCCCGAGAGTGCTCATAATGGCGGTATTCCCTCTGATGTTCCACTTCCTCAATGAATTCCTCAAAGAAGGCGGCAAGGGCAACTATATAGGTATTGCCGTAACCTTCTTTGTCATGTGCAGCACACATGCCGGCTACACCGGAATGGTGGCAATAGCCTGCATCATATATCTTGTCATTTACAGGCTCTGTGTCTTTACCGGTTCGGACCGTTTGCAGAGATCCGGCAAGAGGGATCTTATCGCACTTACTGCGATCGTTGGCGGATTCCTTCTGTGCGGTATCTTCTTATATCCGGCTCTTAACGGAGGTCTTGTGGAATCCGGTGCAGACAGAGATGAGACAGCAAAGAAGTTCTTCCAGAGCCTCTTCATCTCTCTCGATCCTGTAGGTAAGATAAAGACGGGATATCATACGGCATACTTCGGCATTATCTCATTCCTTCTTGCGATATTCGGTATCCTGGCAGGCAAGAGGAGATCAAGAGCGGGCTTTATAACAGCCCTGATCATCATCTTCTGTACGACGGAAACTGCTTCGCCCATAATCAGATCCCTCCCGGGAGGAGACCTCATGTGGATGATGCGCTTCATGCAGATCGCTTCTGCCATGATCGTTTATTCGATGCTCGAATGGGACAGCCTCAAAAAGCCTTTGGTAATAGCAGTTACGACCCTTCTTGTGGCAGATTGCGTTGTTTCCTACGACTTGTTTATGTATAGAGACGGTATCACTTCTATGGAATCTTATTTCGAGTATAAGGGCGAAGAAGTCCCTTTGGACGAAGCTAAAGCTCTTACGGTAAACCGTCTTGCACTGATGGATGGTGACAGACCTTTGTTAAACGGCGTATTCTACCTTACAGACTATAACGGCGGAGTAAACCAGGCTTTTGGTCAGGGCTGGGAGGCAGCTTCCGATGCGTCTACTATTGCCATGCTCAACGAAGCCTTCGATACGGGTTACTACGACTTTATGTTCGACAGACTCTTGGAGATCGGATGCGATACGATATTGCTGAAGCAAGGATCACCTAAAACCTATCCCTTTAACGACGACGAGGCCGAGATAAGCGCCGCAAAAGCAGGATACAGCATCGTTCTCGAAGAAAGAGGCTGGGTAGTCTACCACTTGGACGATGTATCGGGAGTATACGGAACAGTAAGTGAATTCGACGGCGTCGCGATCGGAAGCGGTGCATACTACATCACCATGATGTTCCCTTCGATAGACGAAGCATCGAGCGAATACATAGACGACTTTACCGCAGAAGAGCTCTCAGAATACGACATCATCTATTTGGACGGCTTCGACTACCACG
>JAIKWA010000104.1 GCA_024685135.1 Saccharofermentans sp. | reverse complement strand
GGCTCTTCTTTTCGACCACACATTCGCATTCCCGAGAATGATCTGGTATCTGGCGATCATATTCCTTATGGTACTGGGTTACTCGAGCAAAGTGGTACTGGTATCGATGGGCGCGATATTCCTGTTCTACATAATATGCGGGTATCTGTATTTCTACATAGCGCAGTATTTGCTCAAGCCCTTCAAGGAGACGAGGAGATACTACATGAGAAGATGGGCGGATGTAGCACTCTTGCCCTTCTATAACTTCGCGATCTTCTTTGTAAGATTTGCGGGAATAATAAACAGCATCAACTCGAAGAGCAACTGGAAGACGGATACTCTGACAGATGAGTGGGACAAGTTTACCGAATCGTTCAGAAACAGCCTCGGTAAGTTAAGAGGCGTATTAGATAAATTAAGGAAGGCCGTAAATTACGAGGATAAGTTCAATGGATAAGAAGAAAGGTATAAGCAGATCGTCGATAACTTTATTTACGCTTCTCGTCATAGTGACGGCAGCGGCATTATCGATATTCGCTTGGTGGCAGATACATAACTACGAGCTCGGTGTAGCTGAGCTCTATGCGGAAGAGCAGGACGGTTATGTCGAGGTCGTCGCAAGGCAGATAGAGCTCTACGGTGACGTAGCAGGAGACAGCTTCGTTGAGGATACGATATCGCTCCTGGACTCGACATCAAGGCGTTACTGGACGCTCGATAACTCCGAATACTTCCTCTTCGTTAAGAGTATCGGCGAGACAAATACATATAAGACATTCTCAACGGATACCTTCTATAACACGACGAGTGCACAGGATTTCCTCGCAGGCCTCATAAAGGGTCAGGCAAAGCACGCTATCATAAGGATCGGTGACGATAAGTATGTCGCATCGGGAACGATATTCGAGTACGAAGGAGTATCTTACAGACTCTGCCTTCTTACCGACTACGATGTAATGCTCACCAATAACGAATATCTGAGCAGCAAATTGTACCTGCTGATAGACTTTATATTCCTTATAGCTCTGCTCATTATGGCAGTCATCCTCTTTGTGATACTGATAACCAGGGAGAAGCATAACACCATGAGGGAGAAGGAGACTGCGGTAAGACTCGGTAAGTACGTAGACTATCTCGACAAGGTCGTTATGGGCAGGAACCAGAGCCTTATAGTCACGGGCGAAGGTAAGATCGCAAAGCTCATCCACAAGATAGACAGCAGGGATCTGTATCCTTGTGCTTTTGTAAATCTCACACTCCCCGAGGAGGATATGCTCGAGTGCTTCGAGAACATGAGTGAGCAGATGGATAAGTCGGTGATCTGGATAAGATACAAGAAGGATTCTTATCTTCTTGCGGCAACCGGCAAGACCGATGTCGAGCTTGCATCCCTTGTAAGGGGCAAGCTCGAAGGCACAGGTTTGGTTACTCCTATGGGCATAGCTGATGGCAACGTCAAAGCCCTTGATATCTATAAAAAGGCGATAAACAGTCAGGAGGAGATCTCATGATCAGATACTACAGGATCAAAGTATATCTCAATGCAAGTCACTATGTTGTATTCGACGGCAAGAAGGGTGAGGTACATCCACACACCTGGTCGTTCACAGCAACGGTATATACCTCGAGCAATGATGTGGTAAAGTTCACAAACCACGAGAAGGCGGTAGAGGATGTCATAGAACCTTACCAGAATAAGGTGTTAAACGACATGCCTCCGTTCGGAGCTCTCATGCCTTCGCTTGAGAATCTCACGGAGTATTTTGCAACTCAGACTCAGGAAGCGGTAAGGCCTTACGGTTACCGCTTAAAGGACTTCGAGGGAAGTGAGACTCCGGTAAGGACATACGGCATCGTATTCCCCGAAGCAGACGAATTGGACGAAGACGATATAGACGAAGTTGAAGCAGCCTTGGGAAGGCTGGAGGGCAACGTTGGAAAGTAAGAAGCGCACCTTATTTATAGTCATATCAGTCCTGATCCATATCCTGATCATGGTAGCTGTTATCCTGCTTACGAGCAGGAGCGCTGTCGGCTACAAAGGTCCTGATACGATGTACCATGTCTACAGAGGCGAATGGGTATTAAATTCCATAAAGGACGGAGATCTTTGGCCTTTGTATAACCCCATCTGGTATAACGGCGTAGAGCTCATGCGTTACTGGACGCCTCTTGCCGCATATCTGATGGCGCTTTGCATACAGATAGGTTCGCTTATACAGGTAGAGAGCATCGCGGCATTCTCCGGTTTTGCGATCTATTGCGGCGTTATCTATCTTATAGGAGCGATATCCTGGACCATTATCGGAATGCTCAAGAACAGACCGTATCTCGGCCTTGTTATGGGCATCATGTGGTTCTTTATGCCTCAGAGCCTTTATGTCCTCTTCAACGAAGGAAATCTTCCGAGAGCTCTCATAATGGCTGTGTTCCCCCTGATGTTCCACTTCCTCAATGAATTTCTCAAAGAAGGCGGCAAGGGCAACTTTATAGGTATTGCCGTAACCTTCTTTGTCATGTGCAGCTCACATGCCGGCTACACCGGAATGGTGGCAATAGCCTGCATCATATATCTTGTCATTTACAGGCTCTGTGTCTTTACGGGTTCGGACCGTTTGCAAAGATCCGGTAAGAGGGATCTTATTGCGCTGACTGCAATAATAGGCGGATTCCTTCTGTGCGGCATTTTCTTGTATCCGGCTCTCAACGGGGGCCTTGTTGCATCCGGAGCAAACAGAGATGAGACGGCAAAGAATTTCTTCCAGAGCATCTTCATCACCCTCGATCCGGTAGGAAAGATCAAGAAAGGATATCCGCCGGCATACTTCGGCATCATCTCCTTCCTTCTTGCGATATTCGGTATCCTTGCAGGTAAGAGGAGATCAAGAGCGGGCTTTATCACGGCAATAATAATCATCTTCTGTACAACGGAAACCGCTTCGCCCATAATCAGATCCCTCCCGGGAGGAGACCTCATGTGGATGATGCGTTTTATGCAGATCGCTTCTGCCATGATCGTTTATTCGATGCTCGAATGGGACAGCCTCAAAAAGCCTTTGGTAATAGCAGTTACGACCCTTCTTGCGGCAGACTGCGTCATATCCTACGACCTGTTTATCCCTCGTGACGGCATCACTTCAATGGAAGCTTATTTCGAAGCGAAGGGCGAAGAGGCCCCTTTGGACGAAGCTAAGGATCTTACGGTAAACCGCCTTGCCCTGATGGACGGCAACAGTCCTATGGCAAACGGTGTATTCTACCTTACAGACTACAATGGCGGAGTAAACCAGGCTTATGGTCAGGGTTGGGAGGCAGCTTCCGATGCGACCACTATCGCCATGCTCAACGAAGCCTTCGATATGGGTTACTACGACTTTATGTTCGACAGACTCTTAGAGCTCGGTTGCGATACGATATTGCTGGGGCAGGCATCTCCTGAATCCTATCCTTTTAACGAGGACGAAGCCGAGGCAAGTGCTGCCAAAGCGGGATACAGCATCGCGCTTGAGGAAGGCGATTGGATAATCTACCATTTGGGCGATGTCTCGACAGAGTACGGAACTATAAGCGAATACGACGGCATCGCGATCGGAAGCGGTGCATACTACATCACCATGATGTTCCCTTCGATAGACGAAGCATCGAGCGAATACATAGACGACTTTACCGCAGAAGAGCTCTCAGAATACGACATCATCTATTTGGACGGCTTCGACTACCACG
>JAIKWA010000035.1 GCA_024685135.1 Saccharofermentans sp. | reverse complement strand
GCCCGGAGCATCTACTACCATAGGAGACGGTGTCACCATAGGTCATTCGTGCATAATCCACGGTTGCACCATAGGAGACAATTCCCTCATCGGTATGGGCACCATTCTCTTAGACGGAGTAAAGATAGGCAAAAACTGTATAATAGGTGCCGGCTCACTAGTAACCAAGAACACCTCGATCCCCGACGGCGCGATGGCCTTCGGAAGACCAGCAAAGGTGATAAGAAATCTTACTGCGCAGGAGATCGAAGCGAACCGGGCAACAGCTGAGCATTATGTAAAAGATGCAATGGGGAGATAACAGAATACGACCACACCATCTGCGAACAGGTCTATCAGGATTGGAGAGAACGCTCCATAGGCCCTCAGAGGAGTTGTCTGCTTAACAGATGAAGAGGGTAAGATACTCATCCCGCCTTTAATTCCTGTCTGTTCCGGGCTTTGACGGTAATGAGCTTGCTGTTGAACTTACCGGTAACGGAGATTCCATAGTACTAAGATGATCATGGTATTTATACTTCCATACAGGGTACCCTGCCGGGTGCCCTTTTTTGTGCTTTTCCAATTACCTATTGACAAGGTAGGTAATTGTGTGCATAATGTCTCTCATATAGATTCAAGGAGGCGCAGATATGCAATCTATGATGTGTTGTCGAATGTATTATCCCCGGGCTTTATCGGTCCGCGCGTTCGATTGCTCATCGATGCGCCCAGCCGATATGCGATGTTGAAGATATAACTAAGATCAACATGAAGCCCGGAATGCAATAAGAGCACCGGGCTTTTTTATTCAAATACCAAGGATGGCAATTACAATGAGTTATAGAAGAAATACAACATTTATACACGGCGGCATAGACGGAGATGAGACAACGGGCGCAGTTAATGTCCCCATATACCAGACATCAACCTTCAAGCAGGACGGTCTGGGCAAGGACAGAGGCTGGGAGTATTCAAGAACCGGCAATCCCACGAGAGCAGCGCTCGAGAACCTCATCGCAGAGCTCGAAGAAGGACGTTACGGTCTTGCCTTCGCATCAGGTCTTGCTGCGATAAACACTGTACTCTCACTCTTCAAGGCGGGAGACAAGATCATAGTATCGGACAATATCTACGGCGGTACGTTCAGGATATTAGATAACGTTTTTAAGAACTTCAATATCACATATCAGATCGTAGATACCTCTCAGTCTGAAGCCGTGGAAGCTGCGATAGATGACAGCGTAAAGGCCGTATATATCGAGACACCTGCCAATCCCCTTCTTACCGTAACGGATATTAAGAAGGTATCTGAGATTGCCAAAAAGCACGGCAAGACGGTTATCGTGGATAACACCTTCCTCACCCCTTACCTGCAGCGTCCTCTGACGCTCGGTGCAGACATCGTGATCCACAGCGGAACAAAATACCTCGGCGGACATTCAGATACGGTATCAGGCTTTGTCGTAGTAAACGACAAGGAATTAGCTGACAGGCTCTACTACCTGCAGAATGCGATAGGCGGCGTGCTCGCCCCCTGGGACAGCTTCCTTCTCATACGAGGGATAAAGACTTTAGGCGTACGCATGGACAGGCATGTGGCTAATGCAGGCAAGATCGCAGACTGGCTTTCTGAGAGTGGATATGTGAGCAAGGTCTACTATCCGGGGCTTAGATCAGATCCGGGATACGAGACCAATAAGCAGCAGGCAGACGGTGCAGGCGCGATGATCTCCTTTGTCCTGGATGAGAGGTATGACTACCGTATCTTTTTCGAGAAGTTAAACCTCATAACACTCGCAGAGAGCTTAGGCGGAGTTGAATCCCTCGTATGCCATCCGGCTACGATGACACATGCGGCGATCCCCGCCGATATCAGAAGACAGGTAGGCATCGTGGATGAATTGATAAGACTGTCTGTCGGTATCGAGGATGCAGACGATCTCATCGAGGATCTCGAGCAGGCTATCTTAGCCTCGGTAAAGGAGTGAGGTGGTCTTATGGATAACATATATCAAAGCATAAGAGAGATGATCGGCAACACACCGATCCTTAAGCTCAACAATATGGGCGTTAAGCCCGGAGTAAATATATATGCAAAACTTGAATTAATGAATCCCGAAGGCAGCGTCAAGGACCGCGTAGGTGTCTATATGGTAGATGACGCGATAAGAAGGGGCCTTCTTAAGGAAGGCGGCGTGATAGTAGATGCCACTGCCGGCAACACGGGTATAGGCATCGCCGTAGCAGCGATCGGCATGGGCTTTAGAGTTATCTTTACTGTCCCTGAGAAGTTCTCCATAGAAAAGCAGAAGGTCATGAAGGCCTTAGGCGCCGAGATCGTACACACGTCAAGAGAGGAAGGGATGTTAGGAGCAGAGAGGAAGGCTGAAGAGCTTCTCGCCAGGATACCCGGAGCGATATCCCTCAGGCAGTTCAGGAACCCTGCAAATCCTCTGGCCCACTACGAGACGACAGGCCCTGAGATATATGCACAATTGGGCGGCAAGATAGACTACTTTGTCGCAGGTGCCGGAAGCGGCGGAACTTTCTCGGGAGTAGTTAAGTACCTCAAAGAGCAGGATAAGAATATCAAGGGTATCCTTGCAGACCCCGAGGGTTCAACGATAGGCGGCGGTGAGCACCACGACTACGACATAGAAGGAATAGGCAACGACTTTATTGCCGATACGATGGACATCACATTGGTGGATAAGGTCATTAAGGTAACAGACGAAGAAGCTTTCGATTATTCAAGAAAGCTCGCAAGACTCGAGGGCATACTTGCAGGCTCCTCATCGGGAGCAGGGCTTGCAGCGGCGATGAGACTCGCAGATGAGATCGAAGAAGGCAATATCGTTACCGTGTTCCCCGACAGAGGGGACAGATATCTGAGTAAAGGATTATTCGATTGATGAGCAAAGTATTCGAACTTAAGAACATTTACAAGACTTACAGGAACGACGGCAAGGAATTCACCGCGCTCAAGGATGTAACGCTCGATATTAACGAAGGTGAGATCTTCGGGATCATAGGCATGAGCGGCGCAGGCAAATCCACACTGGTAAGAACGCTCAACCGCTTAGAGGAAGTAAACGGCGGAAGTGTCAGCTTCTACGGCAAAGACTTGGCGAAGCTTGGCGCGCGCGAGCTTTCCCATGTGCGCCACTCGATCTCGATGATATTCCAGGGTTTCAACCTGCTTAATCAGAGAACGGTAATACAGAATGTCGAGCTGTCCATGAGGATAATCGGCATGGGGCGCGCTCAAAGAAGGCGCAAGGCAATGGAGATGCTCGAGATAGTAGGTCTCGCAGACAAGGCAGACTCATTCCCCGCCCGTCTCTCCGGCGGTCAGAAGCAAAGAGTAGCAATTGCAAGAGCTCTTGCAGTTGACCCCAAGGTCCTGTTATGTGACGAAGCTACGAGTGCATTAGATCCGAAGATAACGGGAGAGATATTGGACCTTCTCAAGAAGATCAACAGGGAAAGAGATCTTACGATAGTGATCATTACCCACGAGATGAGTGTCATAGAGAAGATCTGCGACAGAGTGGCGATCATAGATGACGGTGTCTTATCCGAGATAGGTTATGTCAAGGATGTCTTCTCAAACCCCAAGTCCAAGGCTGCAAAAAAGCTGGTGTTCCCAAGTAATCCCTTCGACCCTTCAGGAGAAGACGGAAAGCTTATAAGGATCGTTTTCGACGGGACACAATCAAGTGTCCCCTTCATCGCAAACCTTGTGGAGAAGACGGGACTTAAGGTCAACATCTTAAGTGCTAATACGAAGAGCGTCGGTGGCATCGGATACGGACAGATGATCCTGGAGCTGCCTCAAAAAGAAGAATACAGGAAGACCATCACGGATTTCTTTACGGGAAGCGGTCTTACCGTAACGGAGGTGAACTGACATGACAGATTACATAAAAGACGCCATTATCACAGGCGTGGGAGAGACCTTCGTGATGACGTTTTTTGCATCACTGTTCTCATACATCGTCGGCATGCCCTTAGGAGTTTTGCTCTATTCGACGACCAAGGGAAGGATCCTCGCAAACCGCCATGTAAATCTTATCGTGGGCTTCATAGTAAACATCACGCGTTCACTACCATTCCTGATCTTATTGGTGCTACTGATACCTTTTACAAGGCTTATCGTCGGTAAATCCATAGGGACAACGGCCGCCATCGTACCGCTTACCATAGGTGCCATCCCGATAGTCGCAAGAATGGTCGAATCTTCGCTAAGCGAAGTGCAGCCGGGAATAATAGAAGCAGCCACTTCGATGGGCGCATCTCCCCTTTATACGATCCTGCACTTCATAATCCCCGAGGCTACTCCGTCCCTTCTCCAGGGAGGCGCGATAAACGTGGCAACGGTATTGGGATATTCAGCGATGGCAGGCGTTATCGGAGGAGGCGGACTCGGTGCCATAGCACTCCAGTACGGCTACTACCGCTACGAGAAGGAAGTGCTCTGGACTACGGTAGCTCTTCTCATCCTGATGGTAATGCTGATCCAGGAGATCGGTATAAGACTCGCAAAGAAAACACGTAAAAACTAACAAAGAGGTTAATCATGAGCATCAAAGAAGACATCAGAAACTACATAAGAGAGGGCGAATCGAATTTCCGCGGACTCGGACTTGAGATCGAGCATTTTGTCGTCGACGATACGGGCAATCAGATAAGCTTTGATAAGATCACTTCTCTTATCGAGAAGATGGCAAAGATCCTTCATGCCGAGCTGATCTATATGGACGGCTATGCCGTAGGTTACATAACAGAAGAGTACACGGTAACCTTAGAGCCTGCCTGTCAGTTCGAGATCAGCATATCCCCTTACTCAGGCATAGAGGAGATCAGAGGGGTGTACGAAGATTTCACCATCATCTGGGAACCCGTACTGAGAGCTGCAGGATACCATCTCGAGACCAAGGGTAATCTCCCTCTTGTCGAAAAGGGTTCTATCGATCCTGACGACATCCCCCTCTCTCCCAAGAAGAGATATAAATACATGGATGACCACTTCAGGAATACAGGCAGGTTCGGCAAGCACATGATGCGCGCTTCCGCATCTACGCAGGTATCCATAGACTTCAGATCCGAAGAGGACATGAAGCGTAAGCTCAGCGTCCTCGAGAAGATATCACCTATCCTGATGATATCCATGGAGAACAAGACCTGTCCCGATTCGACATTGAAGGAGAATCCCGGCAAGCCGCACCTTCTGAGGATACAGGAATGGGACGACTTGGACGGCGCAAGAACAGGCTTCTTCCCCGGATCTTTGGATCCTGACTTCGGTTATGAGAAGGTCACCGATACCATCCTTACCACTCCCCTTATCCTCCTTACCGATGAGGGCGTTACAACGGATGTCGGATATGAGACGGCAGGAGATCTTATAGCAAACGGCAAGGTAGAAGCAGACACACCGGATACGGGTCGCAAGACGAAGCTCATAGAACACTTTATCTCGATGGGCTTCTTCCACTTCAGGGTAAAAAGATATATCGAGATCCGCGTGGCTGACAGCGTTCCTTTGGACCGGGCTCTGGGGTATGCCGCGCTTATCAAGGGTATCGTCTACTCAGACAGTAACCTCACAAGACTTGAGCATGAGCTTAGAGGCATCGATTCCTTGGACAAGATCCAGAAGGCTGTCGAATCGGTAGAGATCTTTGGTCTGGACGGTGAAGTCTACGGAAGACCTGCCCATGAATGGGCCGCTTATCTTTACGATCTGGCTTTAAGCAAACTGCCTGAGAATGAGAAGGAGTATCTTACAAATGTGCGAGCTTTTTGGGGTATCAGCTGATCAGAAGATCACGGTAAACAGTTACCTTGATATCTTCTATAAACACAGCATCGAGCACCATAACGGTTGGGGGCTTGCCCTTCTTGACGACGGACACATATCCATCGAGAAGGAGCCTCAAAGAGCAGTTGACAGCGTGTATCTGAAGAGCAGGCTTACAGGCAGGATAGATACAGCGCTTTGCATGGCTCATATCCGCAAGGCGACCGTAGGTTGTGTCAGCTTCTCAAACACTCACCCGTTTATGGTAAATGATGGTGGCTTACTCCCCTGGGTCTTAGTGCATAACGGTACTATCTTCAGCTCCCATATCCTGGATAAGTATCTTTACGAGCAACAGGGCGATACTGACAGCGAGAGGATACTTTATCACATTGCAAGGGGTGCAGCAGGAGCTGCCGGCGATCACGCAAGGCATATCCTGATAGATAAGATGATCAGGAGCCTTACTCCCGGCAACAAGATAAATCTGCTTCTGTCTGACGGGCGCTATCTATACGTCCATAAGAACGAACCGGGAACTTTATATAGACTTACAAAACCCGGATGCGTACTGTTTTCCACGCATCCACTGGATGACGAACCCTGGAAGGAATTTCCCGCCAACAGGCTCATCGTCTACCTTGAAGGTGAGATCGTCTACGAGGGCGAGCCTCACGACAATACTTTTATCTATGACAAAGAGAAGATGCGTTACCAGTATCTGGATCATTCAATGCTCTGATCTTTTGGAGGTTATCTATGAAGAAACAAAGATTATTTAAATTCGCTTTGGCAAGCCTGCTTACGGCACTCGTATTCGTCGGGACCGAGCTTCATATCCCGACAGCGATAGGACATGTAAACCTTGGAGATGCAGCGATACTCATAAGTGCATATATCTTAGGACCTTACGCACTTATCCCCGCAGCTTTAGGCTCCACCCTGGCTGATCTTCTTGCAGGTTATCCGCAATATGCGATAGCTACATTCATTATCAAGGGCCTGATGGGTCTTGTATCGGGCTTGCTTCTCAAGAGCAATAACGAGGGCAAGACATCTCTTGTCCGCAAAGTAATCGCATCCTTTACGGCCGAGCTAATCATGATCGCAGGTTACTTCCTGTTTGAATCCCTGCCCTTTATGTATGGCACAGCTGCAGCCTTGGGATCGGTTATCCCCAACGGTGTCCAGGCTATTGCCGCAGTAGTTATAGCAACGCCCATAATGAACGTGCGTCTTTTGGAAAAGTACCGCACTTCACATGCGGGTACAAAAAAATATTCCTGATTTTTGAATTACCTATTGACTTGGTAGGTAGATAGTAGTAAAGTAACGCCATCCGAACGAAAGGAGAAGTGAGAAATGTATAAGTATATTGATCTGACACCCACAATGATGTGTTGTCGAATGCTTTGCTCCCGGGTGCGCAAAATGGCCCAGGGCGCAGGATCCCATTCCTCACGCCTTGATTACGAACGATGTTAAAGCAATAATCTGCACTTAACATAAGCCATGCGCCCGGGAGTATAAACTTACCGGGCATTTTTATGCCAAAACGAAATCAAAGCGAATATAAAGAAAAGCGAAAAGAACTAAGGAGAATAAAAATGAAGAACATATTTAAGAAGGCGATCGCCTCAGCACTTACACTTACAATTGCAGCATCACTTGCAGCATGCACAAAGACAGATTCAAATGCTGATGAAGAGAATGCCACACAGTTAGCAGAGAACGTTACACTTACAGTCGGCGCCAACATCACTCCTCATGCGGAGATCTTGGAGTTTGCTAAGCCCATCCTCGCAGAGCAGGGCATCACACTTGAGATAGTACAGCTCGAAGACTCCATCACACCCAACACAGGTGTTATCGAAGGCTCACTCGATGCAAACTACTTCCAGCACGATCCTTACCTCGAGCAGTTCAACCTCGAGAACGGCTCTGATCTTGTATCTGTAGCAAAGATCCACTACGAACCGTTCGGTATCTATGCAGGTCAGACAACAGATCTAAGCCAGCTTCCCGAAGGCGCTGTTATCGCAGTACCCAACAATGTAACCAATGAGGCAAGAGCGCTTCTTCTCCTCGATCAGGAAGGCATCATCACATTGAGCGACGATGCAGGCATCAATGCAACAGTAGAAAACATCGTAGACAATCCTCTCAATGTACAGTTCGAAGAGCTCGCACCCGAGCAGCTCGTTGCAGCACTCCCTGATGTTGATGTAGCGGTAATCAACGGTAACTATGCAATAGAGGGCGGCCTCAGCGTAAAGAATGCACTTGCAGTTGAAGCAAACGACGGTCTTGCAGCTACAACATACGGAAACATCATCGCAACATCACCTGATAAGGCAAACGACCCTGCTATCCTTGCACTTGTAGAAGTACTCCAGGGACCTGAGGTAGCACAGTTCATCAACGATACATACGACGGTGCCGTAGTACCTCTCTATGGTGAGTAACAGGGAAATACCAGGAGGAAGATAAGATGAAAGGATTCGAGTATTACAACCCCGCGAAGATCGTCTTTGGCGAGGATGCCGAGAAGAATCTTACGGAACTTCTCAGACAAAACAAAGTAGCATCTCTCCTGCTCGTATACAGCGGAAACTTTATAAAAGATCTCGGGATCTACGATGTTATCACCCAAGCCACATCTAACCTCGGCATAAAGCTGATCTCAAACGGAGAAGTGGTACCGAATCCTTCCATCGATCTTGTACGCAAACTCGTCAGAGAGGGCAAGGAAGCAAAAGTAGACTTCGTACTGGCAGTAGGCGGAGGAAGCTCCATAGACACTGCCAAGGCGATCGCTCTGGGCATACCCTACTCGGGTGACGTCTGGGATTTCTTCAGCAAGGGCGTAAGCCCCGAAGAAGTACTTGGTATAGGCGTTATCGCTACCACCGCATCAAGCGGCTCCGAGACCTCCAACGCTGCCATCCTGTCTTCAGGCGAATGGAAGAAGGGATTTGAGGATGACCGGATAATCCCCAAGTTTGCGATCATGAACCCCAGGTACACCTTAGGCCTTCCAAGGTATCAGACCTTTGTAGGCATCGCTGATGTCCTCTCACACCTCCTCGAGAGATATTTCTCCGATGAGAAGAATTCAGATACGACAGACTATCTCATAGAGGGCGCGATAAGAGCATTACTCGTTAATGCAGACAGACTTATCGAAGACCCGGAAGACATCAACGCAAGAGCTGAGATCCAGTGGCTTGCATCTGTAGCGCATAACAATTTCCTCGATGCCGGAAGGACTGCTGACTGGGCATCCCACAGGATCGAGCACGAATTGTCTGCGCAGTACAACATCACTCACGGTGAAGGTATGGCCATAGTCTTCACCGCCTGGACCAGATACATCGCAGATGTTAAGCCCTGGCGCCTCGCGCTTCTCGCGAGCAGAGTCTACGGCAAAGATCCGTACGACTATCCCGAGAAGACAAGAGCACTCCTGCTCTCAGATGAACTCGAGAAGTTCTTCAGAAAGCTCGGGCTCAAGACTCATCTGTCTGAGCTCGGAATAGATGACAAAGACTTCGAGGTAATGGCCCAAAGAGCAACCGCAGGCGGCACTGTAGGACACTATGTCCCCTTGGATGATCAGCGGTTTATCGAAGTATTAAGACTTGCACTTTAACACTAAAAAGGAGAATAACGACAATGGCAAGAATCAGATTAGTAGAACAGAATGAAGCGACAGGCGCAGAGAAAGAGCGCTACGATGAGCTCGCAGGAAGAAACGCCGTAACCAACATGAAGAAAGGCCTTCTTAACGACGCAGCTACCTACGATGCATATATGGCATGGTACACATCCTGGAACCGTCTCGTGGAAGTGATCGGCCAGAAGGATGCTATCCTCTATGCACATAAGATATCAACAACCAACTCATGCCAGCTGTGCTCACTCTTTTTTATCAGCGATGTAAAGGGTCTCGGACTTGATCCTGCAAATCTTGTATACGACGAGAAGGAAACACTCCTGACTAAACTTGCAGAGCAGATAGTAAAGGATCCTACTGCAGTATCAGATGAGCTTATCGATTCCCTCAAGAAGTTCTATAACGATCAGGAACTCGTTGTAATCGTAGGCTTTGCAGGCCAGATGATCGCAACCAATAATTTTAATGCCGTATTTAAGATCGACGTCGACAAGCGTCTCCTCCCGATCATCAACGAATTCAAGCCTGCTACATGGAGAGAAGCGATCAAGTAAGCTTATGAGAAATCTACTGGCATTCGGCGACTCCAATACCTGGGGCCTCATCCCCGGCTCAAGAACGGGTGAAAGGTTCTGTAAAAGCGAGAGATGGACAGGTCTTATTCAAGACCTGCTCTGTGATACGAATGTCATTGAATCCGGTCTCTGTGGCAGGACAACGGTATTCGAAGATCCGTTACGTCAAGGAAGGAAGGGCTTAGATGCCCTTCCTTCTATTCTTGCCGGCGGCAACATAGATTATGTCATCATCATGCTCGGCACCAACGATTGCAAGACCTGCTACAACTTAACGCCCGAAGATATCGGCAAAGGCCTCGAGCAATGCCTCGATGAGATAGTAAGATACGTATCCCCTTCTTCTGTCCTTATCGTATCTCCAATCTTACTGGGAGATGAAGTATATCTCCCCGGTAAGGATCCTGAATTTGGGCCCGCTTCTATCGAAGTATCAAGAAGGCTCAAGGATGTATATAAGAAAATCGCTACAAGGCGCAAGATGCATTTCCTTGCTGCCTCCGATATAGCAGCGGCAGACAGAGCAGACGACGAGCATCTTAACAAAGAAGGACACAGAGCCTTTGCAAGAGCGATCGTAAAGGAGCTTGAAGAAGAGGCCCTGGTAGATAAGTTGTGCGAGACAGGCACTCTATGCAAAGAAGAATTAGTAAGACTTCTTGCATCCCCGGCACAGGACGAATACCTCGCTTCCAAAGCTGTATCCGTATCAACTTCCATCTTCGGTAAGGATGTATATTTGAGGGGCTTGATCGAATTCTCGAACTACTGCAGGAACGATTGCTACTACTGCGGCATAAGAGCAAGCAACAGGCATTGCTCAAGATACCGCATGACGCCTGATGAGATAACGGATTGCGCAGACAGAGGATACAAACTCGGGCTTCGCACTTTTGTCCTGCAGAGCGGAGAAGATCCGGCATATAAGACTGAAGACATCTGCAAGATAGTAAAGACGATCAAGGCTCGCCACCCCGATTGTGCTGTAACGCTTTCAATAGGAGAGAAGACGCGCGAAGAATACCTGGCCTTATACGATGCAGGATCAGACAGATATCTGCTAAGGCACGAGACATACGACCCGGAGCATTACAGGATATTGCACCCTGAAGGAATGTCACGGGATAACCGGTTAAGGTGCCTTAATGACCTCAAAGACATCGGGTTTCAGACGGGCTGCGGCATAATGATCGGCACCAAGGATCAGACCTTGGACAATATTGCAGATGACCTTTTGTACATGAAGGGATTTGAGCCTCACATGGTTGGTATCGGCCCGTTCCTTCCTGCAAGCAACACACCCTTTGAAGATCTTCCCGCAGGAGACATAGCTCTTACCTTAAGAGTCATATCCATAGTCCGCCTCATGCTTCCCAAGGCCCTGATCCCTGCAACGACAGCGCTCGGAACAGCAGAAGCACTCGGCCGCGAGAAGGGTATCCTCGCAGGAGCCAATGTTGTCATGCCCGATCTCTCGCCTGTGGAAGTGCGAGGTAAATATCTCTTATACGACGATAAGATATGCGTGACAGATGACATATCGATGTGTCAGGCCTGCATAACGGGCAGGCTTAGATCCATCGGATATACTGCGGTAACTACGCGAGGAGACCACCCGGACAGTGCCGCTAAATGAGTTGCACAATATTCTTCCGGTTCATGTTAGAATAACAGCATCCTATCAAGACTACTTAGGGGGCCTAGTGAAGTTAAAGAAGATAAACGCAAGTCTGGGACTTTTATCTGTCTTGTTCATGCTGATGCATGTAGGCTTTTCGACGTATTGTTATCTCTTC
>JAIKWA010000025.1 GCA_024685135.1 Saccharofermentans sp. | reverse complement strand
ATAACCGAAGCTCGGATCGCTTATAACGGGGAGCTGGTTGTTGTTGATCCACGCTGCTATAGAGCGGCCTGCGGTAAAGAGTATGAGGGTTGCTACCATCGGCTGTATCTTGAAGTATGCGACGAGCACACCGTTGAAAGCACCGAAGAGCATCGATACGATACAACATACGAGGAAGGCAACGATGATGGGAGCCTTCATTGTCTCGGGCTTGGATTCGGTGCCGCAGAGAACTCTTAAGACGACCGATCCGGCGATGGCTATTGCTGAGCCTACACTGATATCCTGTCCGCCTGATGCTGACGTTACGAGCGTCATTCCGATAGCGAGGATAGCAAGCTCTGATGCGTTGTCTAATATGGTTATGAGATAGCCTGAGAGTACCGGGTCGCCCGAGCTGCTCTTATCCAGGGTTATCTTGAAGAAAGTAGGATCTGCAATAAGGTTAAACAAGACCAATATCAGCAAAGCTGCGATAGGGATGAACAGCTGATTTTGTACCAGCTTACCCACAAAGCCTTTAACAGATCCCGTAGATTTTAATCTGGGCTCTTGAGTCGTCATTTGCTCTCACCTCCTGCTATTGTTGCCATGATCTTGTTCTGATTGAGATCTTTTCCCTTGAGCTCGCCTACCACCTTACCGTCGCGCATTACAACAAGTCTTGAGCAGGTGCGGATCATCTCATCGATCTCGGAGGAGATGAAGGTTACGCTCTTGCCTTCGCAAGCGAGCTTTAAGACGAGCTTCTGGATCTCTACCTTGGTACCGATATCGATACCTCTCGTAGGCTCATCCAATATCAGATACACGGGGTTTGCCAGGAGCCATCTTGCGAGGATAACCTTCTGCTGATTGCCGCCCGACAGGGACTTGATAGGCGTATCCGACGATGCCGTCTTGATGTTTAAGAGTTTGATGTATTCGTCTGCAAAGGCCTCTGCCTGTGCCTTCGTAAACGGTCTGAAGAATCCCTTCATTACCTGAAGCGCAAGGATGATGTTGTCTCTTACCGACAGATCACCTACGATACCGTCGAGCTTCCTGTCCTCGGGCAGATAGCTGATGCCGTTTCTCATGGCATCCAGAGGCTTGTTGATCTTGACGGCCTTGCCGTTCATCATGACCTTGCCTCCTGCTACCTTGTCAGCTCCGAAGATAGCTCTTACGCATTCGCTTCGGCCGGAACCTAAAAGGCCCGTAAAGCCGTTGACCTCACCCTTATGTATGCTGAAATCGAAGGGCTTGATGCCTGTGGTTCCGGTAAGTTCATGCGCTTCGTAAACGGGGGTCTGGTTATAGTCGATCTTATCTGTGTCAGCTTCGCTCTTGATCTCGGCCATGTCGTCAAATTCCTTGCCGAGCATCTTGGATACGAGCTTTACACGGGGCAGGTCTTCTATGACGTATTCGCCGACGAGCTTACCGTCACGGAGTACGGTTATGCGGTCGCATACTTCGTATACCTGCTCTAAGAAGTGTGTTACAAAGATTATTCCTACACCCTTCTCCTTAAGAGATCTCATGAGGCCGAAAAGCTTCTCAACCTCGTGCTCGTCCAAGGATGATGTAGGCTCATCAAGGATCAACACCTTACATTCCATGTCTACCGCACGTGCGATCGCTACCATCTGCTGGACTGCTATCGAGCAGCTTCCGAGCTGCTGGGCCGGCAATGCCGGTATACCCAAAGAATCAAGAAGCTTACCTGCGTCGGCATTGATCTTCTTCCAATTTGTGAGTGCCCCTTTTGTTCTGCCGATAAACATATTCTCTGCTACGGTAAGGTTGGGACACAGGGTTATCTCCTGATAAACAGTACTGATACCCACATTCTGTGCGTCCTGAGGAGAACGGATGTTGCAAGCGCCCTCTATTCCCTTTAAGTGGATCTCGCCGCCGTCTTTGGGATATACGCCGGTGAGCGCTTTGATAAGTGTCGATTTACCTGCGCCGTTCTCTCCCATGAGTGCATGTATCTCGCCCTCTCTTAATGTAAAGTCAACCTTCTCCAAGGCCCTTACACCGGGGAAATATTTGCAAATACCGCGCATTTCCAATACAGCGCTATTTTCCATCGTGTTCGCCTCCTGACATAAATAGGATGTGCGATGCGATGAAAACCGCACCGCACATCCCGTGGTTACTTAAGATCTATATTTAAGTGCAAAAACAAATGATCAAATACCGAAGTTGTCTACGTCTTCCTGAGTGATCGTAGTAGCATCGAAGCCGCGCTCTTCCATGATGACTACCTTCTGTGAAGCGCCGTTTCTGATGATGTTGTCAATGTAAGAAGCCTGGAAAGGATTGCACTGACCGTCATAGTTCCAGTTGCCTGCGAGGAGTTCTTCAAGAGCCCACTGGTTGCAGTCGAAGCCCATGATGATAACGTCGCCGTCAACACCGTGAGAGATGTTAGCCTTATCGAGAGCCTGAACAGCGCCTCTTGCCATGTCGTCGTTCTCTGCATAGATTACGTTGAAGTCTTCGCCGGAGTCGATGACTGCCTGAACGATCTGCTGTGCTGTCTCTGCGTTCCACTCAGCTGTCTGCTGTGTAACGAGGTTCCAGTTGTCGTTTGCTGCTACCATCTCGTCGAGAGCGCCTGTACGGCCGATCTGAGCGGATGAACCCATAACGCCCTGGATATGGATGATGTTGTATTCTTCAAGACCCTGTGATTCGAGCCATGTAACTGCTGTCTCACCTTCCTGAGCCATGTCAGAAACGATGGAAGCTTCATAGAGGCTCTCGTCTGCATCGATAGTTCTATCGAAGAGGATAACCTTTACGCCTGCATTCTGTGCATCCTGGAGAACTGAATCCCAACCTGATGTACCTGCAGCGGAGATCAGGAGATAATCAACCTCGTCCTGAATGAAGTTCTGAGCTGCTGCGATCTGCTCGTCGTTCTTCAAGCTGTAAGCGAACTGTGCTTCGTAGCCGTTCTCAGCTGTGAAGGTTGCCTTCATGTCGTTGTCGTTAGCTGTACGGTAACCGGACTCGTTAGGATCGTTGTTGATGATACCTACTCTGATGAGGTCGCCTGATGCGCCGCTTTCACCGCCGCCTGCAGCGCAAGCACAAGCTGACAAAGCCATAGAAGCCATGATAGCTGTTGAGAGGAAAATCTTTGTAAATTTCTTCATAATCGGACTCCTTTTTCTTCCTGTGTTAGGTTTAGTTTGTGACCACAGGTCTTCCTGTGCCCCAGCCAAAGTAAACACAACTTGGAAGGGCCTTTCAACAAAACTCGCGCGCCTCAAACAGAAAGGTAAAACTGCATAAATACAACTTGCGGGGAGCAAGACAAAAACCTATACAACTTGAAGGAAAACGGCTTAAAACACACCCGAAACTTCAGAAATCTTCAGATTTATGTCGGATATTTTACGGGGCAAAACAAAAGAAAAGTAAAATCCACATTCGCATTTTTACCTAAAGTGTTTTTACTCCTCAGATTTTTTAACATCAAGGCAAGATAACAGGGTAAAATATCCGACAAACGCAAAACCGCAAATCCCTTAAAACCCCTTAAAACCTTAGATTTTCCTACCTTGAAGCGAGCTCGTATGATGTTAGACTTAAATCAGGTGGGAGGGTTTTATCAGTGTCTAAATATAAAGAGATAATCAGCATATTAGACCGTGAGATAAAGCAGATGAGAGAAGACGGCAAGACCCGCCTTCCCACTGAAAGTGAGCTTTGCGCAAGATTTAATGTAAGCCGCGACACCATAAGAACAGCACTTAAGCATCTGGAGCAAAAAGGCCTCATAGTAAAGCGCAGAGGCTCCGGCTCTTTTATAGCAGGCGGGATAAAAGAGGATAACAATAAGATCCTCTTCGTAACCCACGACGAAGATAAATACATATACCCCGGACTTATAGCAGATATCAGGAGCGTCCTGGACCAGAAGGGATATGAGCTCGTCTGCCGCAGCACGGAAGGCTCTTACAAAGAAGAAGGCAAGATCTTAAGCGAAGTAACAGAAGGCTTTGCAGCGCTTATTATAGAGCCGATATCAGACGTCTTCCCCAATCCGAACATGCCCCTGATACAGAAGATCCAGGATTCAAATATCCCGATCGTTTATCTGTATTCGAGATATCCTACGATAGGAGATTCCGTCCTCATAAGCGAGGACGATATGGACGGCGCTATGATCCTCATGCACCACCTGCTCGAGAAAGGTCACAGGAGAGTAGCGGGAATATTCCGCATGGATCAGTCGCACGGACTGGCCAAGTACAAGGGATGCATAAATGCCTTCAGAAAGCTCGGTATAGAATTCGATCAGGATTCCTTCCTGCTTGCGTCAAACGCGAAGGGCTGCAAAGAGAGCAGAGCGTTAAGAGGCTTTATAGAGCAGAAACTTCCAGGCAATACCGCAGTAGTCTGCCAGAACGATATCCTCGCATATCTTCTCATAGAAGAGCTCACAAAGATGGGTAAGAAAGTCCCGCAGGACATAGCGGTCGTAAGCTTCGATAACAGCTACTATTCGCACATAGGCAAGATAGGGATAACATCTCTGGGACATGAGGATAAGGCTATGGGAACGGCACTTGCAAAGGCAGCCATATACGGCAAGGCAAACCCCGATAAGATGCCCTGGCAATTATTTGAACGCGAGAGCTCTTAATATCAGTACTCTCTTGCGTCTACTATCTCCTGGGTGAGATCTTCTCTCGTAAACACCTGCTCTTCAACATAGACGTGCTTGGGGATATGTTCGCCCGCTCTATACTGGCGTATGAGCTCTTCTACCCTCGGGCCGTGCATCGGATTGCACTCGACGCAAAGATCTATAAGACCGTCTAAGCAATACTGCAGAGCCTGACGGGATGCATCGAAAGTAATTATCTTCACCTGCCCGCCTTCGCCGTAAGTTATGCCCGCTTCATCCAAAGCCCTCATGGCACCAAAGGTCATGTTATCGTTCTCACTGTATAAGACATCTATATCCCGGTTGGTCTTGAGATATTCGGTCATGACCTCATATGCTTTTGCTTCGGTAAAATCGCCGTAGAGCTGAGCTGTTATCTCCCAGTTGGAGTGAAGCGCCGCAGCATCCTCTAACGCCTTGGTGCGCATGAGCTGAGCTGTCGCACCGTATGTACCCTGAAGGTGCAGTATGCGAAGAGTCTGATCTTCGGGCATATCCTTAGTCTCATCTTCGAGCCATGCTACCGCCTGCTCTCCCTGCCACAGGAAGTCGGAGCCTACATTCGTAAGATAGAGCTCCGTGTTATCCACGGCGACGGAACGGTCCATTATTATGACCGGGATCCCGGCATTGTAGATCTCTTTAAGAACGGTCTCCCAGCCCTCCTCTACAGTGGGCGCTATTACTATAAGGTCCACACCCTCTAAGATAAAGCTCCTTACTGCGGAAAACTGATTCTCCTGCTGCTGCTTTGCATTCTGGACTATGAGCTCGTAGCCGTTCTCGTTGGTAAATGTCTCTACCATTGAACGGGTATTTGCAAGACGCCAGTCAGATTCCGAGCCTAACTGAGAGAAGCCTATTACAAACAGTTCCTCATCGCTTTGCTGCGCTTCGGGAGCTTTGTTGCAAGCTGATAAAAACAAAGCAAGGACCATCACAACGATCAAACTATAAAGACGTTTCATCTGATACCTCCATATGTCCCGGTATTATTATACTTACCGATGTGCCCTCTCCCTCAGTGCTATTTACCTCGAAGGAACACCTCTCTGCATAAAGGAGCTTTAACCTCTTATATGCCGCAGTAAGTCCGAAGGTGCTCGTATCATCCTGCATTACCTTGTCCTTCAAGATCTTCAGCTCTTCTTCAGACATGCCCAGACCGGTGTCTGATACCACGAGCAGGACATCGCTTCCCAATGTCCTTCCCGTTACCTTGATCAGACCTTTGCCCCTCTTGGGCTTAAGGCCGTGGTATATCGCATTCTCGACCAAGGGCTGCAAAGTGAGCTTGGGTATCTTTGTATCCTCTATTGCAGGGTCTATATCGATATCGTATTCCATGACGTCCGTATAGCGCACCTGCTGGATCTCGAGGTAGCTCTTGATATGCTGTTTCTCCTCCGCGATGGTGACGATGTCCCTGCCGTCACTTAAGAAGGATCTGAAATACGAAGACAGGCTCGTTACCATCTGCTCTGCCTGTTCGTTCTTGCCTATCTCTATGAGCCATACGATCGCATCCAATGTGTTATACAGGAAGTGCGGATTTATCTGTGCCTGGATAAGGGAGAGCTCTATATCTCTAAGCTTTGTCTGCTCTTCCTGGTTAAGTTCGATCTGCCTTTTGAGCCTTGAAGCCATGTCCTCTATTCCGCTGCTCAAAAGCGCTAAGTTCTTATCGTCCGTGCTTACCGGCGTATGCGGGCTTAGATCTCCTCCGCCGATCTCCTCTACTCTGCCGTTCATCTCGACGATAGGCTCCGTAATACTCCTTCCGATGTTAAAGGATTTCCTCAAGGTAAGGACTACGACTACGAGCGCGATCGCAAATACGAATATGATCTCAAAGGTAAACCAGAAATCGAGCTCCCTTTGTATCCTTGCCATCTCGCCTGCCTCGTAGTAAAGGTAGGAATAGATATAGTCTTCGATAAGCTGTGTGATGCCGTAGATATTGGTCTCGAGCTGGTCCATACGCTCGTCGTATCTCTCGGTCCTCTCGATGCTCTTCATGTAATTGGTGAGATTATCGCAGAGGGTAAGAACGTTGTTCATGGCCTTGCGGCTGTCGGGGTCCGTCGTATTCTTCAGGAGTTCTTCTGCAAGTTCCTGGGCAGCTGTTACATCTTCCCAGGGTATCTCGTCGCTGCTGCCGCTTACATAAAGATACATCTGCAGATCGACTTCGTTCTTGAAGTCCTGGTTAAAGCCTGAGGCCTTTACGATATTACTCGATACGGAAGCATACATGACATTGCGGATGACGATCATGGCAATGATGATAATGAGCATGACCGCAGTCGCGACAAACATCTGCATGATAAGGCGATACATCTTACCCTGAATGGTGTTCTTCTCGTAACGCTTACCGAATATTGCCATTATTCTTCGAATTCTCCGTTGCGGTACTGGCTCGGAGTGCAGCCCTGATATTTCTTGAATACAAACGAGAAATATCTGGGATCCTTATATCCGATCTCGCAGGCTATATCGCCCGCCTTCTTGGAGGTCATGCGCAGTAACTGCTTAGCCTTTGCCATCCTCTTCTTGGTAACGTATTCGACGAAGGACAGTCCCACCTTATTGCTGAACAGAGCGCTCAGATAATTGGCACTGATATTTATCGCTTCGGCGACGCTGTCCAAGGACAGATCCGATTCGGAATAGTGAAGGTCGATATAGTTAAGAGCGGTATCCGTTATGTCGTTGCCCCTCTTCTGTGCTTCTTCCTCTCTCATCTCGATAGCGACATTCAGGACATCTCTTAAGTATCCTCTTATGTCTTCGCCCGTATCATTCATATCGAGAGAAGGAAGGCGGTGCGCTATATCCTCGGGCTTAACGTTAGCCTCCTTGAGCGCAAGCTCGACATTGACCCTGATGCTTACCAGGAGGTAGTAGCGGAACAGTATCGAATGGATGCTCTTCTCGAGGCCTCCGATATATTCCTCGGTAAAGGTATCGATCTCACTTACCGTACCTGTCTGAACAAAATATCTTATGATCATCGGGTCGAACTTGCCGGCGTCGATCTCCTTGATCTCCTCCTCGTCCGGCACATAGTGCTCCTTCTTGAGCTGTTCGGATATGAGGATGTGCTGGCTTGGGAAGATGTGGCGGTAAGCAAAAGCCCTGTTGGCATCTGCATAGCAGTTAGACAGCTCGCTGAGTCTCTTGGTGGGGATCCCTACTGCGACATACCAGTCGAGCATAGCTCCGCTCTCTTCGCAGTGCTGCTTTACGATATTGACGCACTTGTCCTGCAAGATGGGCAAGTGGTCCGAATCACCCTTAATAAGGACCGCATAAGACATCAGATTGCACCTGAAGAGGATGTAATCCGGGTATTCCATGAAGTGATTGAGAAGTCTCTCGGTTACTATAGCCGCATCGTCCGTATATGTTGACTGTTTTACGTCGCAAACCATGAATATAACAATGTTATATTCCTCTGCGGCAAGATTCAGATGCAACGAATTAGCCTGTTCGTAGATCTCCTGTACGCTAAGTGACCCTTCTACCAGTTTCTCGAAAAAAGCCCTGTGCGAGAAGCGTTCGAACTTCTTGAATTCCTGCTCGTAGCGGGTCAGATAGTCCTTCTGCTCGTTCTCTTCGGTGATCTTCTTGCGGGTGCCCTCCAAAGCCTTGATCATATCCGCCTTTGTGATGGGCTTAAGCAGATACTGCTCGACGCCGAGCTCTATCGCCTTGCGCGCATATTCAAAATCGCTGTAACCGCTGATTACGATGATCTTCATCTTGGGGAATTCCTGCAGGACGGTCTTACTGAGTGACAGGCCGTCCATGAAGGGCATCGTTATGTCTGTAATGAGGACATCGGGAGCGAGCTTACGTATCATCGGCAGAGCCATCTCGCCGTCAGGCGCATCGCCTACGAACTCATACCCGTATTTCTCCCATGGGATCATGTCGCGCAAGCCTTCGCGCACGATACTCTCGTCTTCACAGATAAAAACTTTAATCAGGTCCATGCTCCCCTCCATAGACTTATTTTAATATTATTTCGGACCATAAAAAAGTTCAAAATCTTTAGGTTTGGAGGGGCAGATTATAAAATTTCCAACAAAGACCTTCAGCCTGAGAAGGCAAAATAGTAGTAATCGTGACCGTTGGTATCGTAGCCCGGAAGCTCGGATATGATATGTCCGCCCGCTGAATAATCTATCTTGGCGTTAGCAGCATTGATATCCGTATCTGAATATCCGAGCTGGAATACGGTGCCGTCGTAGTCTTCAGGGCATGTGAC
Source organism: Saccharofermentans sp. (assembly GCA_024685135.1). GTDB lineage: Bacteria > Bacillota > Clostridia > Saccharofermentanales > Saccharofermentanaceae > Saccharofermentans. Next base: position 1,355 of record JAIKWA010000025.1, on the reverse strand, counting down.
CATTATCCTTACGGTCACGGTATCAGCCGAGTCATCCCTTTGAACCTCATATGCCATAGTGACATCTATATCCTTGCCGTTGCAATCGAATACATAATCTCCTGCCATATCGCCTGTATCAGACGATGCAGGTTCGCCGCTGAATTCAAAGGAGGTTCCCGTGTACTTATCAAAGGCGCTCTGCCACTGCGTAAAGTGATAGTCCTCAGAAACGGGAGATACATCGCACACATATTCGCATGTGACGACCTTATACCCATCCTCTGTCATACTCTCAGACACGCTGACATCAGCCGTAAGCTCTATCTCATTCTCATCCCCTGAGTCATTATGCTCTGTCGTAATATAGGTAACGCTGCCTACAGGAGTAAGCTCTAAGCCCTGCTCTTCAAACCATGTCTTATCAGCAGCGCAACCAAATACGCTGAGACATAAAGCAGCTATAACGATCAAAGATATTGCCTTCTTCATAAGAAAACCCCCGTCAAATCAATCTATAGACAGTATCTCACATCCGGGCAGTTTAAGGAATTGATCGCTCAGCCGCTTGGTCTGTCGGGCCGCTTGTAGTAAAATCTTCGCAAATAAACATTTGGAGGGGTTAATATGGCTCAGCCGGCTGCCGGAGGATTAGGGATTTTATCTTTGATCCTGATCTTTTTGATCTTAATGGTCATAGGAGTAGTAGTATTCTTCATCGTTTACAGCAAAAAACATCCGCGTATAGAAGGTGACAGCTCAAGCACTTCGATCGGTTACGGTATCTTGAGTTTCTTCGTTCCTCTCGTCGGTTTGATCCTCTTCCTTGTTTGGAAGGAGACGGCACCCGGTAACTCCAAAGTATCAGGCATCGGTGCTCTTGTCGGTCTGATATTCTGGTCGATCGTTATCCCTATATTCTGGTTCTTCGTCATTGCCGCATTGATCCACGGCTGAGGAGCATTAGACCTTTACGGGCGTTACGAGCTTCTTTTACCCAGAAACCCATTAACCTCTCTGATCCACATATCGCTATTGCGGATCGCTAATTCTCCATGCGCCATGCCCTTAAATTCCTTTATCTCTGTTTGAGGATTTACCTGCCTCATCTTGAGGGCTGCTTTCCTTGATATGGCTTCATTTCCCTTAGTGCCGTGCATAAAAAGTATCCTCATATCATCCGGATACTTTGCAAACTCAAAACCGCTCATGACGGTATCTATGATGTTTACTATGGAGCCTTCATCGATGTTATCTGCGATCTTCAGATAATCGTCTATGTACCGCTCGGGAAGGAAATCCTTCTTCGCGCTTTCTATTACCTTCGGATCGCGCTCCTTCGATCTTCTTATTATGCTGATGTAATTCTTCTTGAA
>JAIKWA010000137.1 GCA_024685135.1 Saccharofermentans sp. | reverse complement strand
GATGACAATAACTACACACCTGAGAGCGAGACTGCAGACAAGCAGGCAACAGCTTCAGTTATTCTCGGTATCGTAGGTCTTTGCCTTTGCTGCTGCATGCCTTGTGGTGTTGCAGGTCTTATCTGCGCTCTCATGGCTAAGAAGAACGGTGCAACAGGCGGTAAGGTTACTGCAGGTTTGGTAATGGCTATCATTATCCTTGTTATGACAGTAATCTCCTGGATCTACTCCGCTATCAGCGGTGGGGTTGCCGGAATGACTGAGATGCTGGAGCAGTACTACTAATATACTCAGTTATCTGACGAAGCCGCCTTCGGGCGGCTTTTTTATTGGCTTACAACCGAATTTGTAGAAAATGTGTCAAAAATGAAAACTTTGTAAACAGATGTGATATAAATGCCAGATATTTAACACCCACCTTTATATATGATGATAATATCCTTATTGGGTGGGTTTAGGTAATATTGAGGGAGAAGTCATGAGTAAGGCTATTTTTCGCAAGATCACAGCTTCTATTACGGCAACAGTCATTGCTGTCACATTTCCTTTGGTTACCCACATTCCTGCCAATGCCGCTGAGCAGATGTCAGTAGACGGAGATCTGTCTGACTGGGACGGCGTTACAAGGCATACGGGTGACGGATCGCTTACAAGCTGGGCGGTCATAAAGGATGACACAGGCTACTATTTCCTTATACAGCCCGCGGCTTATCAGGAATACAGCGGACAATCCATAAGCATAGATTACGGAGACGGCACCTCATCGGGACTCGTTTTTAATGTAGCCGGCGGTCAGGTTATGGATTCCTCCTGGGCTTCAGTCCCGGGCGGCAGCTCATCCGGTATGGTAACTATTGACGGAACCAATTACGAAGAGTTCTTTGTTCCCGCATCTTATTTCACATCAGACAGTTTCAGCCTCGTAAGCGGCGAGACTGTCGCATCCTCTGACATAAGTACGGCAGGGGATACATCTTCGGATATAGAAGATCCTGAAGATCCCCAGGAGCCTGCAACAGGTGTATATGACGGCATCGTTGTAGACGGCAGCTTTGACGATTGGGACAGCGTTGTTAAGACTGATGCAACCAATGCGAGCGGTGGTCTTGTTAACGGTGTCGGTATGGTATGGGACGGAGATTACATCTACCTCTATATTGATGAGAGTCAGAGCAATTCCGCTTCATGGTCAGGCGTTAACAATAACGGTAACTTCGTTATCAGGACAGATACCGACCATGTAATGATAGTAAATTTTGAGAATAACAACGGTCAGCCTAACGTAGTATCTGTTACGGTAACTTCGACAGGCGTAAAGCTTACAAGTGAGAACGGTGGCGTGCAGACGGCATCTAACTCCGACTATTCAGTATACGGCAAGCCTACTCTTACCGAGATCGCTATCCCCACATCCGCACTTCCGGATTATAAGGAGACTATAAGCTTCGGCTACTACTTAAGTGACGAGACCATCATCTCTGATGTAGCAAACCTCAATCCCGTTGAGGGACATTACCGTGAAGAAAACGACGGCTCTGATATCGTTATCGACGGGCAGTATGAAGACTGGAAGAATTATCCCGTTACGACCATCGAGTATGCAACTGCCGGAACCAATAATAACTGGGCAGACAGCGAAGCGGGCATCTACACAAAAGACGGCCTTACTTATGTATATGCCGAAGCTCACAACTTCACTCAAGCCTATACGAATCACTACGGCGGAGAGGAATTCCTCGAGATAACGGTTACCATAGCAGGCAAGACAACGAAGATGCACGCAGTCCTCATCGGTGATGACGGCAGCCTTGACTGGGATGCTTATAACTATCACTTCGATAACGGCACCTACCATTTTGCACTGTTCGAGCAGAGCGGTAACCATAAGACTAAAGATCTTGATAACATAGATCCCAAGGACTATTACTACGGTGATATGTATGTGACCGTAGGAGGCTATACGGATAAGACAGAGTTTGTATTCGATCCTCAGGCTATAGCTGACTATCTCGGCGTATCCCTGCAGGAGAGCGATAAGGTGGATATCATGCTCCACAGATGTGGAGACGAGCATCTTCAGACATCAGGCGTGTCCACAGGCCCTGTATTTGCAGTGCTTCTTGCGGGTGTAGCTTGTGGCTCATTCTATTTGCACAATAGAAAGAGGAAGCAGAGCTGATGCCGATATTCTTATCTATACTCGCTATTGTTGCTTGGATCTGGATCTTAGTAGTACTTCGCAGGGCCAAGCTGAAGTTCTGGCATTACCTCTTGGGCAGTGTCGGTCTGTTCACCATACTTATGCTCGCAGTAAGGCCTTTTATGACCATGCCTCTTGCAAGGCTGGTCGCTGCAGTCGCAGGTCTGTTCGGTAAGATAACGGGCTTCTATCAGGCATACTTCAGATACGGAGTTATCTTTATCGAGTCGGGCAAAGAGGCGCTTACCGTAAATATCGATCTTGAGTGCTCGGGAATAATCGAGATATCAGCCTTCATCGCGCTTATCTCATTCTTCGAGGTCTATTCGATCCCCGAGAGGATCTATGTGGGCATCGCAGGCTCGCTTTATACACTCGTCACCAACGCCATAAGGATCGCGGTCATCTGCACCTTCATTCACTTTGCAGGCACTGACTACTACTATATGGCACACACATTCATAGGAAGGATAGTATTCTATGTCCTTCAGGTCCTTCTGTACTTCTTTGTCTTTACCAAGTTCCAGGTAAAACGTACTAAGACAGGCGGCTTTGACTATTCCAAGGAGGAGCACCTGCAATGAACCTGAATATAATGACAGAACTCGTAAATCCGTTCTTCTATTGGATGGCATGGATAATAATCCCTCTTATAGTCGAGGTCATCCCCTCGATAGCCTCCTTCTTCATATTGCTCATCAAGAGGAGAAGGAACAAGCAGGATTACACACCTCAGATCTGGCCCGATGTCGTAATAATCATCCCGGTCTACAACTCGGAAGAGAGCCTGGGCAGGTGCCTTAGGTCCATCAATAAGAGCGACTATCCCAAGGACCATATCTACCTTTATCTCGTAAACAACATGAGCTCTGACGAGAGCTTCGAAGCATTCCAGAAGGCGCAGGCCAAGTACGGCGAGCTTCGCATGGACTGGCTCAATTCCAAGCAGGGCAAGTCGAGAGCGTTAAACCTTGCTATATATAACAGCGACTGCAAATACCTGATCAACATAGACAGTGACGGCATCCTCGAAAAGACTGCCATCACCAGGATGGTAAGATACCTCGAGACCAACCCCGAGATCACTTGCTGCACGGGCACTATCCTCACGAACCCCAAGCTCGTGGAGAGCTATAAGAAGTATCCTTCCAGGCTCTTAAGAAGGATAGAGTTCATGGAATATGCCCAGGCTTTCCTCGCGGGAAGGACTTACGATGCGGAAGTAAATTCAATGTACACGATATCCGGTGCGTTCTCGGCATTCAGGATAGAGGCGGTTGCGAATACGCGTCTTTACAACACTGACACCATCTCTGAGGATACCGAGATCACCTTCCAGATGAGATACCTTTTAAAGAAGCGTATAGGCATCTGCGAGGATGCGATCTATTACACGGATCCGATAGAGGATATAAATAAGCTCTATACCCAGCGTCAGCGTTGGCAGAGAGGCTCTATCGAGGTAGCGAGTATGTACTCCGGACTTAAGCTCGTGCCGTGGAGATTCTTAAGAGACACGAATGTAAAGGCTCTTCTTTTCGACCACACATTCGCATTCCCGAGAATGATCTGGTATCTGGCGATCATATTCCTTATGGTACTGGGTTACTCGAGCAAAGTGGTACTGGTATCGATGGGCGCGATATTCCTGTTCTACATAATATGCGG
>JAIKWA010000136.1 GCA_024685135.1 Saccharofermentans sp. | reverse complement strand
GATCGTCTTCCAGTCTTCGCTGTTGATGAGGAACCTTGAATTTCCCATAAAATCAGAGCCCAGGAGCGCATCTTTTGCATGGCCCGCGATCTCGAAGGTGTATACCTTGTCTCCGATCTCGATATCGACAAGATCGCCCGGGTTAAGACCGTTCTCGGACATGAAGCTGCCGGACAGATAGGCCTGTCCCGGAGCAACGTAAGTAAGCACTTCGTTATCGTCATCAAAGAAGTCTATGGCAGTATCAGCTATCGACTGGATCATGATCATCCTGTCAGGTGTCTCATAATCGTCTTTGCCGGGGAGGCTGATATTATCTCCGTCGACAGTCAGTGCCAGCTCCGTTCTGACGGCAGTCACATAGGATTCGCCCTTGAGCCTGTCAGATACGACATCGATATTCTCTTCCCCCAACGTAACGACAATGTAGTCACCCAGATTTGCCTTCTCAAAATAGTAGTCTGTACCGGACATTACTGATAGAACATTCGACAGACCTGCGGCAACAAAACAAGCGGATAAGACGACGAATACGGTCAATATCGTGTTCATCGTCTTCTTCCGCTTCAGATCTTTTCTCAAGATATCCCAAAACATATGGCTATATCACCTTTCTTCTCTAAGATGACCATATCATAATTTTGGAATTATTAAAAAGTCCTTAACTGGATCCAGAGCAGGATCAAGCCCCCCACAAACATATAGAAAAATCTTTCTATTAAACAACACAAAGCTTTCCGGATAGATAATAAGCAACAGAATTGAAGATATCTGTTCATTGTATGGAGCATCCTAAGTCCCGATAATATAGACAAATAACTATAACAATAAGGAGGACAAGGCTATGACAACAAAAACAAAAGCAGAAATGGAAAGATATTTGGCCGAGAACGAAATCGTTTCCGAAGACGAACTCGAAATGGCTATCGGCGGTTACGATGACTGGTGCTGGTATGACTACTGCTGCTACGTTGGATTTAAGCAACCCGAAGACTGCGACAGAGATGACGCCTGCTTCATGCAGTTCGAATGCATCATAGAATATGGTACTCCCTAGTAGATCAGCACAAATCCTCCGGCTTTAATGAAGTAAGCCCACTTTGTTGGACGGTTTAAAACGAGTATAAGGACTGATTCCTTGCCTGGCAAGGAGTCAGTCCTTTCAGTTTGACCTGAATGCTCAGAATATTGCAAGTTCCATATCAGTCCGTTTATGTTTATCAATTAGGCAAAGCATGGTATAATCACTCTGCCTTTAGGGAGGTAGGATATGGATAGTAGATCAATGCGCAAGGTCTTGCTTGCCGCTGTTGTGTTGTTATGCTTTATACTTTGTTCTTGCTCTGCGGGAGAAGGCAAAGCTCTTACGCCCATAGAACAGATCACGGGTATAAATACCCCTGCAACGCTTAAGAGCGGATGCTATATAACCAAGGCCTATCTTATCCCCTACGACGATAACGGCATTTGTGCAGACGACAAGATAGTACCTCTGTGGGGCTCTAAGGGAATAATCAACAGTAACATCAGGATAATTGATGTATATGGTGATAATTGCACCATCGTATTCAGGAATGCAGAGAACAGATTGTACGCAAGTTACGAATATCCCCTTTCCAATCTTCTCTACGACGCTTCCAAAGTAGAGGCTGCAAGAGATGACATACAAACTGAATTATTGGGTTCCGGATACACTCTTTCTCCGGCAGGTTCCACCTCCTCGCCGGTAATCTTTGCAGCGACCGTTGCAGGCTTTGTCATTATCACTTCAGCGATATATATTCGTTATAGAGCAAATAATCCCAAGACAAAAGAAGAGCAACAATAAAGTATATTGCTCTTGTTTAAGCTGACCGTTTTCGATGCCCCGGAAAACCTTCGATCTTAACTTAGATCTTATTTGGAGATATTGCTTTTCTCTTCTACAAATACACCCGTTAAGAGAGGAACATTAAACCTTCCGGTAAAAAGATCACACTTGCAAAGGAAGATATAGAAGGCGTCAAAGCCGTGTCCCGAGAAGGATTCGTAATTGCCCTGCCCTTTAGACAGGATCACATCGGAGCTATCTGCTATCTTCTTTGCTTCATCAGAAAGCATATCGTAGATGGTGCCTGCTATGGCGCTTCCGTTATCGGTAAGTTCGCATACCTTATCAAGTCCTACATAGACTGCATCTTCTATCGTTGCATCGTTAAGCACCTGACCGCCTCTTACCATGGCTCTTATATTAAGACCGGGGAAACGCTTACCGATCTGCTCAAGCAGGAGCTTATCGAGCACTACCTCACCGCAGTTATCGCATAAAAGAAGCATGTTCCTGCCATTCCTGCATGCATCAAGGAAGGCTTCGTAAGTTATATAGTCTTCGTCTCTGAGCTTTGCTTTCTCAAAGAGCTTCAGGAATGTATCCTCGCTTACATGGTTCATTGCACCGAGATCTATGTAGTTACCTACCATCGATATCGTAAGCGCTTCAAGGAGAGGATCTTCGGCATTATCTATCTTATCTCTTATAGACTGCTCCATTCCGAGCACGAGATCGTTGTACTTCTTCTTGATGTCAGTATAGTCTGCGCCCTTCCCGAACATCTCTTCGTGAAGCCGGTTAAACAGATAGACCATATAGGGACTGCAATCCGTATCGCTCCTCCGGTCTAATATCTGTCTTACCCTCTTAAGGTAAGCTTCGTCGGGATTCTTGTGAGCCTGCTTATCGTACAGGCATTTTGCGCAACTTTCTGTAACCTTCATTTATGCATCCCCGTAGTTAAATTCCACATCCGTAATTGTATCGTTGTAGACAATTATATTCTCCTCGAGATCGTAATTCTTGCATACCGATCCTTCAGAGAAGAAATACTTATTGCTGTCAGCCGTAAGATCCAATTCCGGATAATCTGATGCGTACATTGAGGGCATTATGGGAAGCTCTAACGCATCCATGTCAAAGCCGCTTATCCTTCTCAGTTCGTCGTCCATCAGGAAGTAGTCGAGCCTCATGTAATCTGAATCGTACTCCGATAAAAGTCCCCATGTAGGATCTGAATGGTAGCCTTCACCGTCAAGCACGACGTATGTCCAGGTGTGGTATGCATATCCGTCACACTGCACGATCATGGCATCTACTCCGCACTGAAGCAAAAGGTAAGAATAAAGGGATGCCAGATCGCAGCATATGCCGGTCTTTTGCTTTAAGCAGAGGTATGTGTGACCTTCGTCCCCGCAGCCTATGTCACCATAGTTGTAAGTGTATTCATTTGTCATGTAGCAATATAGAGCAAAACATTTCTCGAAGTCAGTGTAATCACTTTCAATGTTGTCTTGTATTATGGATTCTATCTCGTATTCGAAGGTCTTCTGCCTTGCGATGAATTCATCTTTGGGGTGAGTGTAACAGATATGTCCTGTCCCGTCTGCAAAACCCTCATCTCCTTCTCCCGTAGTGACCCACATACATGCCGCAGGAAAAAGATCCGTTAATGTCGACGGACACATGCACCATTCGTAGACATCCTCACTTGCACACTCAAAGGTGTCTTCACCGCTCCTTAAAGCGTCACACAGATTGAAGAATGAGGACTTGTATTCTTCTCCGAGTACCGGGCTTAACATCTCCGGGAATACATGCGGATTAAAGCTGAAGGATTCTTCAGTTGTTTCTGTTATATCCGGACTCTGAGATGCTTGCGTAATAAGTGTAGTTTCCGCAAGTTGATCGGTCTCTACATAATCGATCTTTGGGGTTTCTTGGTTGCATGCTGATAAAAGCAGTGTCGAGCAAACCGCAAGTGCGATCGTATTTCTGAATTTCATATCTATATCCTTCTTATTTATCTATCTGTAATTATATAGATTAACAGATATAAAAATAAGGCTTTTCTAAGGTATTTATCTATCCTGCCTGCTTACGCAATCCCGCATTATTTTGTTTATACAAGAGCGCTGCAATGAAGCAAAGATCACTTTATATTATATACGGGGCCGATCGATACGCAGTTGTTTGCGATAGCTTCAAGGTCGGTGCCGCTGGTGGCATTCCAGTTGCGGCCAAAGATAAGACTGAATTCTTTGACGCCCGGTTCTAATTCCTTTATATCGTAATCGTCGTTATAGAAATCGTCCTGAGATACTATTCTGTCCTCTAATATTCCATTACATTCGCTGAGACTGCATCCGGGGAAATTTATATTCCATACGCAGTCACGCTCAAGAGGCTTATCCATGTACTTAGCCATCAGCAGGCTTAAGTATCGGTCTGTAACTTCTGACTTCAGAGGTGAGAATTGAGAGAAAGCGATAGCGTGGATACCGAAGGTGGCCGCTTCGAAGGCCGCACCCAAAGTGCCCGAATACTGGATGTCCTTACTGATGTTGGGACCGTTATTGATGCCGGCGAAGACAAAGTCCGGCTTCTTGGGAAGGATCTTGATTATCCCCGCCCTTACGCAATCGGCCGGCATGCCGCTGCATTCAAAGGCAGGCACATCAAGTCCTATATCGTATTCGGCTACACGCAGGGATCTGCTGTAAGAAAAGCTGTGGGATACTCCGCTGCGCTGTGAGTCGGGAGCTACAACCCACACATCACCGAAATCCATCGCAACCTTGGCGAGTTTTATAAGTCCGGGAGAACTGATACCATCGTCATTGGTAATAAGGATCTTTGGTTTGTTCATTATGTGTCACCCTTCTATTTGTATATGTCAATTATAAACTAAAAAGGCTTTGGTCAGTGACCAAAGCCATTATATTATTAATTACTGATTGTCCTTGTTGTCAAAGAGTTTCCTCTTCAATAAGACTGCCCCCAAAGCGATAAGTAAGATAACACCGAAGATAATTAATCCCATATGCACCTCCTGCGGTTCCATGCCAAGCAAACCTTATTACCGCTTATATAATACGCCCTTGCTTAAGGGGAGTTCAATATGTTTCAGGCGCTGAATGTAAGCCAAACGCCATTGTGACCGATCTTTAGTACACTTCCGTCAAAGGTGTACTCCAAAGTGTCCTCTGACGAGTCTAATTCCCAGCAATACGGAGGATCGAACTCGTCGCCTTCGAACTCGCAGACGACTGAGCTTCCGGTATCTTCTGTCATGTATCCTGAGATACCCGGATTGCCGCCTTCCTGATCGTATATGCTGAAGTATCCGTCTTCTTCAATATAGATCACATAGAAGCCCGTGTAAGTCTCCTCATCGGAAGCATATTCATCGCAATACCAGGTTCCTTCTATTCCTTTGGATATCCGCGCACCGGTATCTTCCAAAGTGCTTTCGCTCGCCTCACTTATATCGCTGCTCTTAATAGCATCTTTGCTTGAGCAGCCTGCGCCGACGGCGATCACTGCAGCCATGATAGCTGCTGCTATAGCTTTCTTCATATAATGTACCTCCCTACTGTCAGACACTATATTATTGCACTAATCCTCATTTTTCCTAATACCTGTTGACAACTACTGCAATACTGATAATATATGAGTGTTCATTCATATGAATGATTATTCATATATGGAGGGTCATTATGTTTTGGGATACGGCATCCATCGCCTACGATCTTGTTGAGAACATATATAACAGCAAAGCAAATAACTCAGTTACTGATTATGTGGCATCTTTAATGGATAAGGATGACAAGGTATTGGAATGCGCCTGCGGAACAGGTATGTTCAGTGTAAAGATAGCTCCCAAGGTTTGCCATCTGACGGCAACAGACTTTTCGTACGGGATGCTGAAGAAAGCAAAGAAGAAGTTAAGAAAGCTGGATAATGTTGTTTTCGAGAATGCCGATATAACCTCTCTGAGGTTTGAAGACGGCTCATTTGACAAAGCGGTTGCAGCAAATGTAATACATCTGGTAGACGATCCCAAGACCGCCTTGAGCGAGCTTAGAAGAGTCGTTAAACCCGGAGGACTGATAATAGTACCTACATACATTCATGTCGGCGATAGCAAAGCAGCTAATGTATTCAATAAGGCAGGAGCAGGTTTTAAGAGACATTTTGACAGTGGATCATACCCGCTCTTCTTTATGGATCTGGGGATAAGTAATGCCGGCTTCCATATCTGCGAAGGCCGTATGTCTTGTGATGTGGCGGTGTTTAGGAACATCTGACCTATACTTATTCATTTTCTTCATCCAGAGAGTTCTGCGTGAGGCTTATCGAAGGTATGATTATACTCTCAATGTAATGCTGAATTGCAAAGAACGAGTACTTCTCCTGTCCCTGCTTCTTACCTGCCTTCGATCTCAGGAACGAATTCATGCTGAGGTTGCCTATGTACGCAGGGTAATTTCTCGGGCGAGGCATCGCACCGTTTATGTGCCCGGCGCTTGCTCTGTATAGCGGATGGTCAAATCCGCTATCCTCTATAACAAGGAATATGAGGCCTATGGCATCTTCTGCCTGCCGGTACGACTCGTCGTCTTCGTCGCAATACCAGTAGTAGATAGCGGCAAAGAGGTCATGCATATTCATTGCCTCCACATCGGTTATTCCGGGGATCTCTTTAAGCCGGTCTATCGCTCCCGGGAAATACCTGAAGTAATCAGTAACTTTAAGCTCATTAAGAGCGGTAAGTTCGCTTAAGGCCTCTTTGGTCTTGGCTAAGTGATACTCGTCTTTGTCTTCCAAGATATCCTTAAACGGATATCTTTTAATGGACCTCGGTATATCAAATGAGCTATAGTCGTGCCTGCTGTTTAAGCTTGTCTTATCCATATCACCCCACCTCCTTAAAGGGATCTGACGGCTCTTCCTCATCTTCTCTTATAAGTACGACGGGCTTTAAGTCGTCAGCTATGGTCTTCTTGGTAAAGAATGGCTTTTTGCCCTGAATGCATAAGAGCTCAGTATCTATAGGCATTCCTGAGATGCTCTCCGGCAGAAGATTTGCCCTCTTGGCAAAGAAGTCAGGGGTCTCGTTATCTGACGTTCCCAGGCACATTACTATAGAGCAATTGCCTGCAACTGTTGACGCACCGGACAGACCGTACTTCTCGACTAACTGAGACCAGCTCTGAAGGATAAGACTGACGCTTACACCGCGCGAGCGGGTTATGGACAAAAGCTCCGGCAGATGCGGTATGACGAAGTTTGCACCGATATCGTCGCAATAAAGATGAACAGGTATCTTAAGCCTGCTGTTGCTGCGGCTGTCCGCGTAATCCAAAAGCTCTTTTATGCACTGAGCAAAGAAGATCCTGACTATGGGAGTCTTCTCATAGCAGTGGTCGGGTGAATTGATAAAAAGAGCAGTCTTATGCTCGCCAAGATCGCTGAAGTTTATCCTTCTCGTATTACAGTAGAGCATATCCGCATCGTCCCAGGTGAACTGCCCCATACCGGTGGTTGCGATACCGATTATGCTCGCGCACATCTTCTCTGCCGTCTTGATATTCTGTATTTCCTTGTCGTATTGAACCTCAAAGCAATCAGGATCGTCTATACATGCTTCGTGGATAAGACGGTCCCACTCAGGTTTGGACAAAAGTCTCAGGAGCTTGCTTACGGTAAGGAAGTTACGCTCCTCTTCGGGAAGGATATGGAAGCAAAGCGCAAGGCAGGCAGTTACAAGCTGCTTTGCAGAGCAACTCCAGAAGGGATCCCCCTGATCACGGAAATCGTCGTCCGGGAGGATGAAGCCCGCAATCTCCCTTATGTCATCCAATTTGGCTGTATTCCGCCCTTCGGGGTACCTTACAAAGTCCAAGGGATTGTATCCTATGGTGCTATTTCCAAGTTTTACCAGATCGATGAGCTCAACGATATACCCCTTGCTCTCAAGCTCCTCCTTATGCCTCTTAAACAGGTTGAGCTTAGAATCGATTATGACCATAGACTCGTTTGAAGCCTGAGATATATTAGGTGATACGTAGCCACGCGTTTTACCTGCGCCCGTTCCTCCTATTACCAGGGCATTAAGATTTGAGATCGAACGCTCGTCTGCTACGAGCTTAAGACCTTTGCCTACGACGCGCACGGGCTTTGCAGGCTTATGAACATCGCCAAAACGTACAGCCTTGTTGCCTGAGATACCGGTCATAGTCCTGTTTCTGTAATCATCGTATTTCATATCAGATACCTCCTTTGGTATTGCTTAAGATCTCTGTTGCAAGGCCGAAATCCACGGCTTCTTTTGCGTTGAAAAAGGTGTCCTTGGAAGTGAGTTCCAATATCTCTTCAAGTTTTTTTCCGCAGTTGTCTGCAAGCAGTTTTCCTATGTTGTTTCTATAGTCTAAAAGGCTGTCTGAGACCGCCTTTATCTGAAGTGCAGAGCCGCCCGTCTCCATTATGAGCGGGTCGTGTATCAGCAGTTTTGCGGAAGGATACATTATCCTTCTTTTTCCGCAGCTGAAGATAACGGCTCCCATAGAAGCAGCAAGGCCGATACATATAGTGTCGACCTCGGCTTTAATGCTTTTAATGACATCGATTATTGCCATTCCCGAGTCTATGCTCCCTCCGGGGGAAGATATGTAAAGAGATATCGGAGCTGTGTCATCAAAGTCATTGAGCACCATCAGCTGCTTGATGACGGATGATGCACTTTCGGTATTAACCTCTGTCGTAAGGAAGATCTTGCGTTGTCTGTAAAGCTCATCTTCGAGCCTGACACTTGTGTAACCTCTTGAGCTTTCAAGTATGAGAATAGGCTGATTTTCAATATAATCCATAAATGTTCCCTTTCTGCCATTAGGCTTTCAAATGCTTGTGAGTTCGGCCGCTCGATAACAGCTGTCTTTCCTTTGCTCGCTCATATCTTCAGCTGTTACCGGCGGGTATTTATTTGTCAAAGTGCCATCGGAGCACAACAAAAAGCCGTTGCTCCGAACTTGAAGAAGGCATAGTTCCACCTTCAACAAATTCTTCACAACGGCATAATCACAAGCCGGAAACAGCCGGATATTACCACCATCAGAGGTAGCCTGTCAAGTGTTTTTGCTTAAATTCACAGAAATAATTTTGGGCTTTGAGGGGCACTCATTTTATTAATATAAAATGTGTGGATCTTACCTCGTTCTGTCGTCAAATCTGAAGATCATCCTCTGGATATCGATGTCGTACATGTTGGATTCGGATACGAAGATAGTAGTAGTATCTATCTTGCCGGATTGGACACCATGACCGTTCATGATGTTATATGCAGTCTCAACTCCAAGGTAGCCCATAGCATACGGATTCTGAACGACCAGGCCGTCTATCTCGCCTGTCTCGAGCATGCTTACGGATATCGCATTACTGTCGAAGGCATAGATATCGACTTCATCTTCAAGACCGAGATCTCTTATCGCATAACCGGAGCCGAGGCTCATGAGCTCGTTAAGTGCGGCGATCGTGTTGATCTCAGGGTGCTCGGCTAAGAGCTCACATGTTCCTTCGTATGCGGAATCTTCCGTGGATACGCAGTTTACGGTATAGATATCCTTTACCCTGCCCGACTCCCTTACAGCGTCGCAGAAGCCCTGCTCGCGCTGCTGACCGTTAGCGGAATTGATATCGTAGTTTACTATGCCGACGGTAAGCTCACCGGGATTATTTGCTACGGCCTGTTCACCTGCCATCCTGCCTGCCATGTAGTTGTCGGTCATGATCCTGCATACCACGCCGTCACTGTTGACGTCGCTGTCTATTACGATGACGGGAATGCCCGCAGCTATCGCTTCGTTTATCGCGTCGGCATTTCCGTTGTAGTCTATCGCAGAGAATATGATAGCCTTTGCGCCGCCCGTTATCGCAGCTCTTATCATGGCATTCTGTGCTTCGAAGTTCTCTTCACTCTCGGGCGCTACGAAGTTCATGTCGAGGTTATACTCGGCAGCCGCTGCCCTCGCACCGGATGCGACGCTTATCCAGAAGGCGGAATAGTCGGATTTACCAATGACTACGATATAAGATTTCTGCCGGGATCTCGGCTGGAATGCAGACTCTACAACATCCTTATTGAGCAAGGTGAAGATCATGGCGGAAATAGCCATGAGCAGCACCAGAGTGAATACCAGAGCATACGGGGACTTGGACTTCTTATTTATCATATGCACTGTCCTCCGTTATCTTGGGTATCCTAATATTTACGGTGGTACCGACATCGAGCTCGCTCTCTACCGTTATGCCGTATCTGTCACCGAAGTAGATCTTGATCCTGTCGTTAACGTTCTTGACTCCGATACCGCGCTTATCCGTCACATCCTGAGTAAAGAGTTCTTCTATCTGTTCTTCGCTCATTCCGACGCCGTTATCCGCAACGCTCATCAAGACATCATCCCCGTCTTCGCGGATGCTTATCTTGATATGTCCTTCGTCTATCATGTTAAGGCCGTGATAGAGGGCATTCTCGATAAGCGGCTGCAGTGTGATCTTATTGCACAGGTATGCTTTGCAGCTGTCCTCGACATCGAATTCATAGTCGAAGTGATTGGTATATCTGAACTTCTGGATCTGCAGGTAGCATTCTGCGTGCTGCACTTCCTTCTTGATCGGGATTATCTCCTGACCGCGGCTGATACTGATCCTGAAGAGCTTGGCAAGAGCGTTGACCATCAGGACCGCTTCTTCAGTATTGCCCTCCTCGCACATCCACGATATCGAGTCCAGAGTGTTATACAGGAAGTGCGGATTTATCTGCGCCTGCAGAGCCTTGAGCTCGGTCTTACGCAAGGTGGTCTCCTCGTTCTTAACCTCGTCCATCAGCTGCTGTATCCTCTTTACAAGATGCTCGAAGGAATCTGACAGCTGACTTACCTCTACCGAGCCTGCTATGGGCTCGAAAACAAATCCCGAGGCATTGTCCTCGAAGTCCTTCATCGCGTTGGAAAGCTTCTTTACCGGTTTGGTAAACAGGTTCGAGAAGAAGCTGCTGCTGATATATGCCGTGATGACCACGAACAGGAATATCAGTATCGTTACCGTAGCCATAGTATTGACTCTCTCGGTAACGGTATCGTCTAAGAAGGTTACGCCCACCACCTTCCAGTCGCTGTTGTCCAAGGTCTTTATCGTATAGATGACATCGTCTTTTATATGTGAGCCGTCAGAGAGGTTTGACAGTTCTGCATTCTCATTCTTGAGACCCGCATATAGAAGCTGCTGCTGGGGATGGTAGATGATGTTGCCCTCACTGTCTATGATGTAGCAGTAACCGTGCTGGCCGATACCGATCTCATCCACATATCCCGCTATTGAGGAGAACCTTACATCGATCGCGATCTTGGCGGTGTTACTGAATGTCTCATCCGCACTCTTGGTGATGGTAACGACCCAGGGATAGTAGTTTTCGATACATGAGACGACGTGAGGCGAAGATATGCTGATACCTCCCCTGGCATCCGCAGGCACGGAGAACAAGGAGAGATTTGTGTATATCATGTCCTTTGTCTGATAGTTGGACCATATGCCGGTATTGTTGTCGTGCGCATCGTATGTGGCGATCATGACGACATCTCTCCTGACCTCGATGAGGTCGGCAAAAAGTTCTGTGAGACGCTCGGGTTCTTCAACGCTCGTTACATAAAGTCTGTCGATGATGTCGGTCATGTCCGCGGTGTAGTTATCGAGCGTTATCGCAACCTGATCAACGGATTGCTCGGCGCTCGTTACGGCTGCATCTCTTACCGAATCCCTGAACAGGGCATTGAAGATTATAAGCGCGATTATAACGGTCGCGAAGACCATTATGACCACGATTATGGTCATAGCCTGGGCAAGCGAGAACTTGTGCATCCGGGCGTGCTCCATGCCTTACAGCTCTCCGCCTTCTTCGGCGAGTTTCTTCTTGTACTGTATGGGAGACATTCCGGTCTCCTTCTTAAAGCTGTAGCTGAAGTAATGCTGATCGACATAACCGCACTTGAGTGCGACATCCTTGACCTTGAAGGCGGGATATTTGAGGAGAGCTATCGCTTCCTGCATCCTTCTCTTGGTAAGGATCTCTATGAAGGTACTGCCCGTCTCTTTCCTTACGAGAGCACTCAGATAATTGGGGCTCACGTTGATCTGACGGCTTACGCTTACAAGTG
This sequence comes from Saccharofermentans sp., assembly GCA_024685135.1. Classification (GTDB taxonomy): domain Bacteria; phylum Bacillota; class Clostridia; order Saccharofermentanales; family Saccharofermentanaceae; genus Saccharofermentans. The sequence continues at coordinate 10,629 of JAIKWA010000136.1, read as the reverse complement.
AGATATCGGGATTGGAGAAATCCTTGTTGATGCAGTCTATCGCAAGCTCGCAATGCTGTGAACCCGACTTCTTGCACTGGTCTTCGACAAGCTCTGCCGCGCGCACACAAAGGTTCTTGCAGTACGCTCTGATATTAGCGACATTGCCGTACATATCAGCCATCTGAAGCGGGCATTCTGCCTGGAGCCTGTCCGTATATTCCTTATCTACGACTGAGTAGAGGATCTTATATACCGAAGACGTGAGGTTCGGCACTATAAAGTTTGCGCTGAGCTTATACTGATTGAAGTTGTCGAGCCCGTCGAAGAGGCTGTCTGCGATCTCACCGGCTTCCTTTGCAAGGCCGCCTCTTACGCATCTCTCCTCTTCTGCCACGAAAGCTTCAAACCTCTCTATATCTGAGAAGAAATCGTTCTCGACGTCTGATATATACCTTATGCCCTGAGCATCATCCGTATCGTAGTAGATCGCATTCATCGCTTCAACATAGAGCTCATGCAGGCTGAGTATGTTGTCGCTCATCCTGCTGATGCCTATGTTAGAGCAGCAGTTCATGATCCTCTCGACGCTCTGGCTTATATCCTCTACTGCGATATGAAGATATTTCTCTAAGATCTCCTCTGTGCCGTAGAGCAAAGTGACTACCCTTCCGTCAGTATAGAAGCTCACATGCTTCATGTACTTGTTTAAGATGAGATCGAAGGAATTGACTGTTGCCTTCGAGGTTATATTAAGTCCGTTCTTATCGGTAACACTCGTTACGAGCACTCTGTAAGACAGGGATGCTTCAGGTATAACGAGTCCTAATTTATCTGCTTCGCTTATTATGCTTCCCTTGTTGGTGTGACCGTATCCGTCTAAGATCAGGGGCATTACAAAAGATAAGGTATCGAGGTGCTCCTTTGCTTCCTCAGATGAACGGAATTGCTCGAACTTGCGGTCGATGATCTTCCTTATCTTTACGAGCTGAACGCTAAGCTCATCAGCCGATATCGGCTTTAAGAGATAACTTACTATATTGTATTGGATGGCCTGCTTTGCAAACTCAAACACTTCGTATCCGGTAAGGAATGCGATCTGCGTTGAAGGACGGACTTCACGCACCTGTCTTGCGAGCTCAATGCCTCCTATAAAGGGCATCATGATATCCGTCAAAAGAAGGTCAGGGCAGAGCTTCTCGGTAAGTTCCAAGGCTTCGGCACCGTTGCTTGCCTCACCTACCAATTCAAAGCCGAGACTGTTCCAATCTATCTTCTTTACCAGGGCTCTGCGGATCTCTTCTTCATCGTCTGCAACAATAACTGTATACATGTACGAACCCTCCGGATCTTTATTCTTCTATATTATAATTAAACGTTCTTCAAAAGACAAAAACTGCCGCATACAAAAGTGTGCGGCAGTCTCTGTGGGTGGGTTACATATGAAAAGCGAGATTATTTCTTTCTCGACTTAACATCAAATGCTACTGCGATAATGAATATGATTCCCTTAACGATGTACTGATATGAGATATCGATAGTAAGGAGGTTCATACCATTGGTAAGTGACATGATAACGAATGTACCGATGATCGCGTTGGTAACCTTACCGACACCGCCGCTTACCGCTGTACCGCCAATGTAAGAAGATGCGATAGCATCCATTTCGAATGCAAGACCTGCTGTAGGTGTTGCAGATGAGAGTCTTGATGTGTAGAGGAAGCCTGCAACTGCAGCGAGTACTGACATTGAGCAGAAAGCAAAGAGAGTTACCTTCTTAACGTCTACGCCGGAGAGTTCAGCTGCCTGATCGTTGCCGCCGATACCGTAGATATGACGGCCGAGCTTTGTCTTGGAGAGCATGAATGCATATGCTGCAAGGATGACGCCTACGATGCACACACTGATAGGCAGACCATTATCTATTGCGAGCATCCAAGCTGCAAAGAGGATCACTATTGAAACCGCAACAAGACCTGCAACGAAGATCGGGGTTGAAGATACGGGGAAATCGTACTTCATCTTGTTCTTTCTGTTCCTGATCTGGAAGAAGATAACAAGTGCGACTGCGAGGACTGCGATTACCATGGTTACGATGTGAACGCCTGTCTTATTGCCGGGGATGTCAGGGATGAAGCCCTGGCACATAGCCTTGAATACGGGGTCTGTAACGATGATGGTACCGTGCTTTGCAAGTGATCTTGACAGAAGTCCTCTGAATATGAACATTCCCGCAAGAGTCGTAATGAAGGCCGGGATACCCATCTTTGTTACGAGCGTGCCCTGATAGAAACCGATAGCGAGTGCTATGAGGAGAACTATGAGCATGGACAGCCAGACATTTACTCCCATCTTCTCCATCAGGATCGCAGCGATCGCACCTGACAGACCTGCAACATATCCGCACGACAGGTCGATGTGCTTGAGTATCAATATGAGTGTCATACCGATAGCGAGTACGGCTACGTAAGCAGCCTGGTTAAACAGATTCGTTATATTCTGGGCGGTAAAGAATCTACCGTTTGTCCAGATCTGAAATACGAGCATGATAGCTATAAGAGCAAAGTACATCATATAGCTTGTAGCATTGGTCTTAATGAGCGTTATCAACTCTTTAAAAGTACCCTTGTTCTTGCCCATTTTGATTCTCCTTCCAAATTATGAATTGATGGCCATCTTCATGACCTTTTCTTCTGTTGCCTCTTCGATCGCAAGCTCACCTGTGATCTTGCCTTCACTCATTACATAGAGTCTGTCAGACATACCGAGGATCTCCGGGAGCTCGGATGAGATCATGATGATGCTCATTCCCTGCTTTACGAGCTCGTTCATTATCGAATAGATCTCGTACTTGGCTCCTACATCGATACCTCTTGTCGGTTCGTCTAAGATCAAGACTTTCGGATGGGAGAAGAGCCACTTGGCTATCTGTACCTTCTGCTGGTTTCCGCCCGAGAGGTTGCCTACTTTCTGGGCTACCGTCGGAGTCTTAATGTTGATCTCTTCCTTGTACTTGTTTGCTATGCCGATCTCTTTGTTCTCATCGATCGACAGAGCCTTTATGAGCTCTTCGAGATTCGACAGAGTCGTGTTGTATCTTACGTCCTGGATAAGGACCAAGCCGTTACCTTTACGGTCTTCAGATACATACGCCAGACCCTTCTTGATGGCCTGCTTGGGGGTCTTAAAATGGACCTTCTCGCCATCTAACCAAACCTCACCGGATGTGATCTTGTATTTATACGGGTTTCCGAAGACTGCCAGAGCGCACTCTGTCCTTCCGGCACCCATGAGGCCCTGAAGGCCTACTATCTCACCTTTGCGCACATTGAAGCTGACATCTTTGAGGATCTGCCTTCCGGTAGATCTGTCTTCTGCGGAAAGGTTCTTTACTTCGAACATTATGTCGCCGATATTCTTGGTCAAACGCTTGGGGTAGACATCGTCTATGGTCCTTCCGACCATGTTCTTTATTATGTTTGCTTCAGAGATATCGTCTGTCTTTGCATCGAGCGAGCAGATCGTGGATCCGTCTCTTAATACTGTGATGGTATCTGCTATTGCAGTAACCTCACGGAGCTTGTGGGATATCATGATGCAAGTGATGCCCTGCTCTTTAAGTTCCCTCATGATGTTGAGTAAGTTCTCACTGTCGTCTTCGTTGAGGGATGATGTGGGTTCATCGAAAATAAGAAGATTGCAGTTCTTGGATAATGCTTTTGCGATCTCTACTAACTGCTGCTTACCGGTGTTGAGTTTCTTTACCGGAAGAGCGGGATTGACCTTGAGTCTTACCTTTTCGAGATACTTCTGAGCCTGAACGGTTGTCTCGTTCCAGTCGATCGCGATCCCGTTCATGATCTCATGTCCTAAAAAGATATTCTCATAAACCGACAGTTCGGGGAAAAGTGCCAGCTCCTGATAGATTATGGCAATACCTTTTGCTTCACTGTCTGCTATGCTCTTAAAATGCTGTACTTCTCCGTTATAGACTATGTCACCTGTGTATGTGCCGTATTTCCATACTCCGGAAAGAACCTTCATCAGAGTGCTCTTACCTGCGCCGTTCTCGCCGACCAAACAGTGGATCTCGCCTCTTCTGACTTTAAAGTTAACGTTATCCAGAGCCTTCACACCCGGAAATACTTTTGTTATGTTTCTCATCTCCAGGATATAATCGTCAGACATGTGTATTTCCTCTCGTTGATAGTTATAGAAAACAAGACCGGGGTGGCGGTATGGCGACGCCACCCCGAGCCTTATCTCTAGTTGAACAGATCTTAAAACCTTGGATTATCCGGGGTAACCTTGAATATCGGATGCAGATACATAACCTGCGTCTACGGGTTCGTTGATGTTGTCGATAGTGATAACGGTAACTGCTGTTTCATTTGAAGGAACTTCGATAGTACCGTTGTTGTATGTTGTAGTTGTTGCGGGGCTGTTGCCTGAGAGAATTGAGTTAACCATGTCGCATGTTGTGGAAGCGAGCTCAGCTGTATTCTTCCAGATAGTCATGCTCTGGAGACCGGAGCAGATGTAGCTTAAGGAAGCTGTCTCACAGTCCTGACCTGTAACTACGAAGGAAGAGATGTCAGAGTCTGCGCTGAATGCGTCTGCGATAGCTCTTGCTGTACCGTCGTTAGGTGCGAGGATAGCAACGTCACCCTTGAGGTCTGCATCGTTAGCAACGAGGTTAGCTTCTGCGAGGGACTTAGCTGTGTTGAAATCCCAGTTTGTTGTGATCGTACCGAGGATGTTTGAAAGTGCCTCGTGATCTTCTGTAACGTCAAGTGTCTGACCTACATACTCATCGATCGCTGAGCAGTTTGCGATCGTGAACTGACCGTTTGCAACTGCATCAGAGAGAACGCTCCATGCACCTGCGAAGAAGATGAATGCGTTGTTATCTGTTGTAGCGCCGGAATAGAGGTAGAGCGGAACGCCTGTCTGTCCTGCATAAGCATCGATGAGGTACTGACCCTGCTGAACGCCTACGTCAAAGCTGTTGAATGTAACATAGTAATCAACTGCGTCTGTGTCTGTGATAAGTCTGTCGTAGCAGATTACTTCTACGCCTGCAGCGTGTGCAACTTCAACTGCCTGTGCAGCTGCCGTAGCATCCTGAGCGCAGATAACGAGTACGTCGATACCCTTCTCGATGAGGGACTCAACGTTTGTGAGCTCTGTAGCAGAGCTGCCCTGTGAGAATAAAACTTCTGATGTAAATCCTGCATCACCGAGGATGGATGTGAATGAAGCTTCATCCTGGATCCACCTGGGCTCGTCTCTTGTAGGAAGTACGATACCTACCTGGAGCTCTGAATCTGTAGCTGTGTCTTCACCGGATGAGGGCTTAAGCGCGTCACAACCCATGAGAGAAGCTGCCATCGTGATACTAAGTAATGTAGAAACGATCTTCTTTTTCATACCTGTTCTCCTTTTGAATTTGTTTTACAATCTTTGCGATTGCCTGTTGAGAAGAGGTTATCATCGTGGCAAGTTAATAAAAATGTAATGGATTATTCAAAATGTGGGAAAATTACCGCAAATTTCACTCACTAAATTTACGTTTGTTTAATTTTTGACTTTTTTGTTGAAAATCTTATTATTTTTGTGAATTTATTTACGAATTGCACTAAACCTGTCACATATACAGCACTGGTTTTGACGATTTGCACGAAGGAATGGTAAGAGATCTCTCACTTGCTATTTCAGAAATCCTCCCGTCACATGTCATTACGGGCTTTGCCTTGCCCTCCATGAGCAAAGCTGCATATTCAGCTGAAGAACTTATCCTGCAAGGCAGGAGCATACCGCCCATCGCACCCTCGTAAGGGTAATGGATATCTGAGCCTGCCGTCATGGGGAGCTTTAATCCTTTTGCATATTGGAAGGCAAGCGCATTCATATTGTCATCGTTGCGCGCGTTATAGGCTTCTATGGCATCGCTTATCTGAGGACAGAGCTTGATATCAGTAAGATAATCCCTCTCCCTAAAGGGGTGTGCCTGCACCATTATGGCATCTGCCTGATGCACCCTTGCATATACTTCCCTTCTTGTAAGCTCCATGATGTCGCTGTTATCTAACAGCCACTTCTCATCAGCTCCGTATATGAGATACTCGTCACCTTCGAAGTTGAATTCTATACCGAAGAGTACGTCAAAATCCGCGCCTGCAGTCTCCAGAGCGCGCTCGTAGCCTTGCATATAAAGCCTTACTCTCTTATCCCAGGGAAGGTTTCTGTCTATACATGAATTACCGTTGAAGAAGTGATCGGTCACTATCATGCCGCGGTATCCTCTTGATATCATATGCTCTTTGTAATCCGCACCGGAGCAGCGCGCACATGCACTGCCTTCGGATGTGTGAAGATGAGTCTCGTATAGGAAACCGTCAGCCATTGTTACTCCTTGATAAATAGTGTCCGCTAAAAGTTTAACATTATTTACCTGAAGGCTATATTACTTTTATATTTTTTATGTGTATTTATATTTATCTTTATACACTATCAATGCGATCGCAGAAGGTATAAGACTTGCAAACTCAGCTGCAGGCCATGCGAGCCAAAGACCGATACCGCCCCAAAGGTAAGTGAGCAGATATAAGAATACGGTAAGTATGAGGAACGTCCTTACCATGCTGAGGACAAAGGATACGCCGCCGTTCGAGAAGGCGGTAAAGAGTCCTGATGCAAATGTATTAACGCCTACTGCAAGACTTGCGATAAGAGATACCACAAGCCCGTACTCAGCTATCGTAAAGAACTCCGTACCTTCCGCAAAGAATATCCCTATAAGCTGCGCCCTGAATGCATATACCAGCACGAAGACCACGGCACCTATAACAACAGACCACACCATACTGATCTTGAACAGTTTCCTTCGCATAGGCACATCGCCTTTGCCATAGAGGAAGGAGAACATCGGCTCTATCGCAGATACATATCCCATAAAGACGGCGATGATAAGAAATTGAACATAACTCCATACACTGAGGGCAGACACGCCGATCTCGCCATAATACTTAAATGCCAGGTGGTTCATGAACAGAGCCGTAACTCCGCCCGCAAGATTGGATACCATATCAGAAGAACCATTGAAGCATATAGTCCCTATCTCTTTGATATTGATCTTACAGAGCTCTATCTTATAAGAACTCCTGCGCGCGATAAGATAGTAATATACTGCATATACGATAGTGCTCGTATAACCTATGACAGTCGCAATAGCAGCTCCCTTGATCCCCATGCCGAAGACCTTCATGAACACATAATCGAGCACGCAGTTTAGAGTGCCTCCGACCATAATGACGATAGCTGCAACCGTAGTCTTGCCCTCGCCTATTATTAGTATCCCGAGCATCGACTGCATGATTATCGCAAAGGAGAAGGTACACATGACCATGTAATAAGGTCTCATGAATTCTATATTGCCTGCAGTAGCTCCGCACAGCTCCATAATAGGGTCACTAAACAGAAGACAAACAGCGGTTATGGCAGCGCTTATTATCAGCGTAAATATCAGAAGCTCGGAGAAAACCTGTCCTGCCTTCTTGCTGTTGCCCTCGCCCACATGCTTTACTATCATCGCATTGCCGCCGGTACCGAGCATGATACCCGTAGCGGCAAAAAGACCTAATATCGGATAGAAGAGGTTGGTGGCACTTATAGCAAGATCGCCGACGTACCTTTCAATAAAGATACCGTCGACCATCTGATAAGCAGCGATAAAGACAAAAGTAAAGATACTCGGAGCAACGATCTTAATAACAGACCATACGCTAAGATGAAACCCATTTACCTTGTTCTTCTCTTTCAATTACCGATTTACCTCTTTCTTGAGAATATACCCTTAACCTTCTTGAAGAAGCCCTTCTTATCGGCGATCTTCTTCTTGAGTTCACCTATGGTGATATCCTGCATCGGATTATGCGTGATCATCGATTGAGCAACCCTGATATAAAGGTCCTTGAACTTATCGATAGTTGCATCCTTATAAAGACCTGCCGCATAGTCTAAGACGATCTGCAGACCTTCGGCGCCGTCTAAAATCTGGATATCAAGTATAGCCTGCGAAGCAGCCTGGTTCTGTCTGATATCTATAGTCTCGATATCGAAGCCATCGGAGCCTCCCATATCTCTTATATCCTGCTGATACAACAGGTATGCAGCTTCGTGCTCCATTGCCTGGGCGTCAGCTTCAACGTAAGGATAGCAGGAGTGCTCGATACCCTTTTGCACCTGATCGTGAATGTCGCTTAACAGATCGCGGAGCTTCGCCTTGTCATTAAACCTGATACCTATCGGAAGATCTCTAAACAGGAGTCCTACCGTCGTAAGGAGCTCTGAGTCTTCTCTGCCGTTATAGATCCAGCTCATCTTTATGTTTTTCTTCTTGTTGAAGATAGAGATGGTAAGTGCGGCAACGCTTATAAAGAACTCGTTGCGGCTTACCTTGTAGCCCTTCTCGATAGCGCGCATCTGTGCCTGCTCGATCCCGAGCTCAGCCTTAAGCTCACCCATCTCATTCTCGCCCGAGGCCTTGTCCGGCTTGGGATATGTAGACCACTCTATTCCTTCAAAGCGGCTTTCAAAGTATTTCCTGCTCTCTTCGTAGAGCGGAGTCTTGATCGCATCCTCTCTTCTCTTGAGCATGAGATAGTAGTAATCCTTGTCAGGCTCCATGCCCATGTAGATCTTTACCACATCGCTCATGAACACCTTAAGTGATGTTCCGTCGAATACGGTATGGTGTACATCGAAGAATACATATCCGGCCTTCTCCGTCTCGAAGACGCGGCACCTGTAGAGCTTGCCTCCGATTATCTTAAACGGGTATACCATCGAATCCTTAACGAACTTGAACTCGAACTCGCTCATCCTCTCCACATGGATCTTCTGTGCGATCTCGGGAGTATACTTCTGCTCGCATACGCCGTCTTCGTTCCAGTAGACCGTAGTAAGGAGTGAGGGGTGATTGGCTATAGCCTTCTCCAAAGCCTCAGCCATACGCTCCATATCGAAGAGCTCCTTGTCTAGCCTTAACATTGAGAACAGGTTATACATCGTAGAGCTCGGTGTTGTGAGCTGATAGTCTATCATGTAGAGCTGCTCTGTTGTAAGAGGATGAGGGACCTTCAAAGCTTCTGCATTGAGTTCATCGGGATCTTCATCGCCCTTTGCTTCCCTCTCCTTCTCGTAGATCTCGGCGATCTTCTCCGGAGTCCTTCCGTGGAATACCTGAGCGGCATTAAGGCCCTTAAGCCCTGCCTCGGTAATGAGATCTATAGATGCGAGCGAGTCGCCGCCCATCTCATAGAAGTCGTCCTTGATACCTACCTTGCTAAGACCTAATACCTTTGCAAAACTCTCGCAGAGGATCTTCTGTGTCTCAGTCTCGGGCGCAACATAATCGCTCTTGAAGTCTTCCATATTAGGCATAGGCAGCGCTCTTCTGTCGAGCTTACCCGTAGCCTTCAAGGGGATCTCGTCGATCTTCATGTAGTATGCGGGGATCATGTAGTGAGGCAGACGCTTCATGAGCTCCTGTCTCAAGTAATCAGTATCGATCTTGATATCGTCTTTGTAGTACGCGCAAAGGAAGCTCTTCCCGTCTTCTTCAAATCCTCTTGCAGCGCACCAGTCGATACCGAGCACCTGCTTCATTGCAGCTTCGATCTCGGCGGGCTCTATTCGGTTACCGTTGATCTTGATCATGTCACCGCTTCTGCCGAGGAGGATGAGGTTACCATTCTCATCATAGCGGGCAAGATCTCCCGTATGGTAGATTCCGTCCCTAAACGCATTTGCTGTCTCTTCGGGAAGATTGATATATCCTCTTACATACGGGTTCTCAAAACACAGCTCGCCCATCTCGCCTTCGCGCACGTCATTACCGTCTTCACCCTTCAAGTAGATCTTTGTCTCTACCCTCGGATAACCGATGGGGCATGCCGGATAAGGCTTATCGATCTCAAAGAATCCTACGGCAAATCCGCTCTCACTTGCAGCGTAGATATTTATGAGCTTTACGTTCTTCATGTACAGGTTATTGGCAGGCTCAGAGCCTACGAAGAACATACGGAGGAACGGTCCTGTCTGGTTGCCTAACATCCTTGCATAAGAAGGTGTAAGGAACGTGATCGTGATCCTCTTTGTAAGGAAGAACTTTGCAAGTGCGGTTGTGTTCTTTATCGTCGCATAAGATACGATAAAGTTCTTGCCTTTGAATACATTAAGAGCGCAGAGAACAACGATAACAGTCGCAACAAAATTCATCGGCGCAAGAGTTGCAAGGCGGTCCTTCTCATTGAAGGGACACTCACCGTCTATACGGATGGAATCTATAGCGCGCTCTAAGTTTCCTCTCTCATGCAAAACGCCCTTGGGGTTACCTGTGGTACCTGATGTATAGATAGCGTATGCGGCATCGTGCGGATCGTATTCTTCATAGCCTGATAGTGCGGGGGTCCTCATTATCTCATCCCAGTTATCCATACAGATGTCGCACTTGCAGGAGCAGTCTTTGCGGATAAAGTCGATACGCTCGGGAGCATAAGTATCTTCAACCAATGCCCAGGCAGCTCCGGCCTTCCAGATTCCGACCATGGCAATGACAGGCAGAACGCCACGGGGAAGTCTTATAAG
>JAIKWA010000110.1 GCA_024685135.1 Saccharofermentans sp. | reverse complement strand
CTTGTGATCACAGTTTTGTGTGCCTCGGGACTTCTGAGGTCAGCAGAACTGTGGTTCTGTGACGAGCTGTTCCAGAGATCTGAGACTCCTCCGGGAGATATCGTCCTGGTAGGTATTACCGAGACGGATCTTCAGGAGCTCGGTCCCTATAACACCTGGGACCGTACGGTAATGGCATCTGCTCTCGATGCGCTTGCCGCAGATCCTGACAATCTTCCTGCAGTAGTAGCTATCGATACTTTGTACTCGGGAACGACTACCACTGAGGCCGACCGGAAGCTTGCTGATTCTGCTGAAGGTTTAGGTAATGTCGTTACCGCGACTGAAGCGCAGTATGGAACACAGAGGACCTTCGGTGCAACTATCCTGATAGACGATTATGCGATCTTGAATTACGAAGAGCCTTACGAAGCCTTGAAGAATGTAACGACTCAAGGACATATCCACGCAATGTACGACACTGACGGCGTTATGCGTCATGCGGTATTGTATATCGAGCCGGACGGTCAGAAGGTCTACTCCATGGCTTATCAGGTCGCTGCCATGTATGCAGCTGAGAACGGGATCACGATACAAGATCCGCCCACAGATGACAGAGGAAGGTTCTATGTATCCTTTACGGGTGCACCGACTGATTACTATGACGGAGTTACGCTCAGCATGCTCATTAACGGCGAGGTTCCGTCTACTTACTTCAAGGATAAGATCGTTCTTATAGGACCTTATGCTCCCGGTCTTCAGGATTCGTATTTCACGCCTGTTGACAGAAGTGAGATGATGTACGGCGTTGAGTTCCAGGCAAATGTTATACAGTGCCTTTTGGAAGGTGACTACAAGGTCGAAGCATCTGATATCTTCCAGATCGGAGCATTGTTCATAATAAGCTTTGCTTTCTACTTCTTCTGCCGCAACAGAAGACTGCTTTATACAGTTCCCGCGCTTATCATAGGCGAGGTGCTGGCAATAGGCGGAGCTTTGCTCCTTTATTCGTTCGGCACTATCGTGCATGCACTCTGGATACCACTTGCATTGTTTGTACTGTTCGTGGTAAGTGTTGCAGGTAACTATATCCGTGCCGCACTCGAGAAGCAGAACGTAACAAGGACCTTTGAAAGATATGTTGCTCCTAATGTAGTAGGAGAGATCTTAAGAGAAGGAACAGACGCCTTGAAACTCGGCGGTAAGACTGTAGATATTGCAGTTCTCTTCGTAGATATCAGAGGCTTTACGACGATGTCTGAGAGAATGACTCCTGAAGAAGTCGTATTCATCCTCAATCAGTATCTGTCTATGACGAGCAGCTGCGTTGAAGATAACTATGGAACTTTGGATAAGTTTATAGGCGACGCTACGATGGCATTCTGGGGTGCGCCTCTTAAAGACGAAGATCCGGTATACCATGCGGCATTGGCAGGCCTTGCGATAGTGGACGGAGCAAAGAAGCTCTCGGCTAAGCTCAAGGAGGAGATCGGTGAAGAGATAAGAGTCGGCGTCGGCATCAACTACGGCCCGGCGGTCGTCGGTAACATGGGTTCCGAGAGAAGAATGGATTACACCGCGATAGGTGATACAGTAAATACCTCTGCAAGACTTGAGGCCAATGCGCCTGCAAGTACGATATATATCAGCCGCTCCGTTGCCGACCAGCTCGAGGGAAGGATGAAGTTCGAGCCCTTAGAGCAGCCCATCAAGCTCAAGGGTAAGGCAGACGGATTTGAGATCTTAAGGCTTATAGGACCTGTAGACAGCGAAGAGAAGGGAGAGGAATAATGCTGACCTTTTTCGGAAGAGGATCTGCATTTACAGACCATCACAACAGCGCTTATTTTGAGGATGGGAAGGATCTTGTAATTATAGATTTCTCAATGACCTCATTCCAGTTGCTCAACGATTTTGACCTTGCATCTTATGATCACATCTACATACTCATAACGCATACACATGGAGACCATGTAAGCGGACTCGGCATGATAATCGATCTGCTCGAGTTCTCTGTTCAGACTCCGATAACCATCATCGCGCCTTCAGACAGAGTAAAAGACGATATCAGATATCTTCTAAGAGAGGTAGAAGGCTGCGAGGATTCCTGGTACGAGCTTATCTGCTGCTGTGAACTTGATAAGCCGTGGTTTAATGCGGTTATCCCGACCTCTCACACGGAAGAGCTCGCAGGCAAGTGCTTCGGCTTCCACCTTACGATAGATGGTAAGAGCGTTGTCTATACGGGCGATACGAATACACTTGCACCTTACGAGGAGTATCTTACGGACGGCTGCTATCTCTATACAGAGGTAAGTGCCTACAATTCTCCGGTGCATCTTTACTATGTAAACATCTTAGAAGACATTAAGCGTTACGAAGCAAGGGGAATACATGTATTCCTTATGCATATGGACGACGAAGCCAAGATCCTTAAAGGCCTCGAAGGTACATATGCTCTGCCGGCTCCGTTGAGGGTCGATTTCAAGGACGATTCCGAGATGCTCGGCAGGATCTACGAGATCGCCGACAGTCTTTACAGGGATATGTGTATGGACGGCAGCACGGACCACAATATGCTCTTCTCCTATGTCACTCAGTTAGGCAAGATTATAGCAGGTGCCGACAGAGCCAGCTTCTGGAAGTGGGACAGAAGGAAGCGCGAGCTTTGGACAATGTCAGCAACAGGTGTCGATAAGATCGTGATACCTGACGACAGCGGACTTGTCGGCAAGGCTCTCAAGGACAGAAAGCCGCTTATAACAAACGATCCTTATTCAGATCCCGCATTTAACCGTGAAGTAGATATCAAGACAGGCTATAAGACAAAGTCTATCCTGGTGCTTCCGGTAGCAGATATCAACGGCAGGACGATTGGCGCTTTGCAGCTTATAAACAAGAACGATGAGAAGGGCTTCGATCCCAAGACCGATCCGCATAAGCTCTCACTTGCAGCTCTTGTGTGCGGCATAGCTCTGGAGTCTGAGACCTTCCTCGAGGATTCCCACCACGACAAGCTCACGGGCCTCAAGAACAGGATGGGTTTCTACCACGATTTCCAGACGGTGTTTAAGCCATATACGGGTAAGGATTCAGATAAGGTAATGTCTGTGTTTATATGCGACATCGATAAGTTCAAGCGCGTAAACGACACATACGGACATAATGCAGGCGACGATGTGCTGGCATTTACCGCAGGACTTTTGGAGTCTTGCTGCGGCGCGAATGAGAACATCTACAGATGGGGCGGCGAAGAGTTCGTTATGGTAATGGCAGAATCGGATCTTAAGTCTTGCGTTGCTAAGGCTGAAGAGATAAGAGTAAAGCTCATGGGATCAGATATAGAAGCTGACGGTAATACGATCAAGTGCACGCTCAGCTTCGGCTGCACTCTTTATGATCCGGCGAAGTCTATAGAAGAGAATATAAGCACTGCAGACGGATGGCTTTATAAAGCCAAGGAGACCGGCAGGAACAGAGTCTGCTTCGAATAAATCTTCCATACGGGCTTTTAAATGTGACACTCTTGTTAGATTTAAGTAAGCCTATCTTAAGGAATGTAATCTATCCTTTCCGTATACTTTTGCTATCCTGAATGTGAAAGGGGAAGTA
>JAIKWA010000088.1 GCA_024685135.1 Saccharofermentans sp. | reverse complement strand
TAACTCTGCTGCAGAGTATTCACAGAAAGGCCCTATCCGAAACTCTTCTGATGTATCAGTTTTGTTAGCAAGACAAGCGGCAACCGTAAGTGTACTTACAGCTGCCATCAATGCCGATACCATTCTTCTCACAAACAGACTTTTCATGACATTTCCCCAAGATCAGTATAGCCAAGAACTGGGACTTGTAAACCATGAGAACGAACTACTTGTATAACAAACTGTTTTGCCCGTACCAGGAGCATGAATGTAAGTTCCATTTGAACAATTAACTCTTACAGCACAATGAGTTATGTTGCTTAAGGAATTTGTGTTGCTTCTAAATGCTATTGCACCTGTCACTGAAGAGTTTGGAAGGTAGTATGAATTTGTACTGTTATATTGTGAGGTTGCGCCATGTGGCAAACTACCATTTACATTTGCTTCACTGTAAACATTCATAGTTAAGCCACTACAATCAATACCAGAATGACTACTGCCACCATATAAATATGGAACGCCTAAATAGCTTTGAGCTTTTTCCACAATCCTGTTCTGATAATATGCTGTTACAGAACTTGGGATATATGCTAATGAATTAATGGGGTAGTTAATAATTGTAATTGAAAAAACAATAACAATTAAACTACATAGTGCTTTTCTAGTTGTAAATCTCATATTTCTCTTTTATTCGAATTCCTAAATATTCTCTTGACTCTAGCCTTTGTACATATTCTTGTGATAATACATGCTAATTAAGGCACGTAATTAAAGCAGTTCGATAATTTAGGATTTTTCTTCTATCATGTTATTGACTCTGTTTTCTATTATCGGAATAACTTCATCTATACTCTTCTGATCAGCATAGTAAGCTTGCATACCCTCATTGATAATCAGCATAGCCACGGGATCACTCATACCGCCGACTTGTGCACTTCTAAGCAGCTCTTCGTAACTCGAAATAATTGAATCAGAATAATAGTCCTCATAACCATAATTGGATTCAATAAAAGCGTTAGCATACTCCAATCCGACCTGAGCAAAATCTTCAAAAGCATTAACATTAATCGGATTGTAAGATATGCACTTAGACTGGACATCGTAGCTGAGCATACCCCTTATGAACTCAAAGCCGACCTCCGGACAAACGGAACAACTTGTAACAGCTACAGAATTCTTGCACTCGGCCATCGGTCCACAATAGTTCTCCGACGGAAATCCTGTTAAGACATACCCGTCATTCTTAAGTATCATTTGTGTAAGATTGTAAGCGAACTGACTGCAATAGATATATTTAGCCTGCTTAACAGAATCATCAGTTCTCATTGCAGGGGTATTCTTTACGAGGGACGCTATATCTTTAAACTCCTCACTATCTATTCTTAAAAAGCCTTCCTCATCATGAGTGCTGTAATAGTTATACTTAAGAAGCAGCTGCAGATACAGATCTCTTCCGTAATAATCACCTACCGGATCCTTGCCATTCAACGAATCTGAGATAAGTGATTCATACATTTCCGGGGTAAGAACATCAGTTGCGGAGGAAACAATATCGTTACTCATATATATACCTGAAACGCATGCTGACATCGGCATCTGATATATGCTATTACCATTCTTAAATGCATTAATCAGATTAACAAAATACTCTTTATCGCTTAGCGATTCTGAAACCGAGGTAAGATCCATCAGGTAACTGCTGCTGTTTAACACCGGATACTCACCAAAATCAATGATAATATCAGGACCTGTTCCATTAATTATGTCATTGCGAAGTGCGTCAAGCCTTGTGATTTGGCTATTGTATTCAAACCCTCTTATATCTTCAATGTCTGTGATATATTCAGGTCTTGTAATACTTGATGAACTGTAATCCATCGTCACTTTAAGGTAGTATTCGTCATTTGATCGATTAAAATTTATAATCCCTTCTCCCTCAAATGGGTCAATACTTCCGGATGGTGCAACATAAAGGATCTGCTCACCGGCATTGGGATTGCTGCCTTCCAAATCAAGCTCCAGCACCGTGTTTTCTGTCGTTGCCTCTCCCGAATAGAAGCTCGATTTTACATATAAGAAAACCTCTCCATCTGCATAGAATAAAGTGTAATCACAGAGTTGGCAGATATTAGCGTCGCAATAGTTGTAATCCAGAGCTATGTATTCTTCATTTGTATTAAAGTCATAACAGGATAAGGTCAGATCAGCATTCTGAGAATAGATCCTCCCGTCGTTCATAAAAGAGCCGTAGCTGTACTTGTTTAGGATCTCGTTTGGCAACTCTATCTCTGATACAGCAGATGTCTGATAATCAATCTCATTTATATGTAGTTCGCCTTGGATTTCGGTAAATGCAATGATCTTCCCCTCATCCGTAACACTCCACTTGATCAATTCACCGTCTATGTCGAACTGATACAGATTCGAATAATCATTTGCAAGCACCTCAAACCCGCTATGATATATAGACTCGACAAGATAATCATAATAGACAAACAACAAATCATTTTTGCATATCACTTGTCTGACAACAGCATCCGGGTGATTCCCTTCAATTACGATTTCCCCGACATCCGTCATTTCCTTAATACCGGGATCATACTTACACAAAATGTTCTCGCACTTGTTTGCATTAGAATATAATGCCACGGCATAAATGCTGTCTTCAACAGAAAAACAAGCTGTGACTTCTCTATCGAAAGGCACAGGTACAGATTCTTGTTCTCCTGCATCACCGAATATCTCAAGATTAGATCTATATTCTCCCGACTCGTCGTAAAAATCATGTAAGTACACTTTATGATCCGGTTCTATCAGGATCGGATACAGGTATTCTTCTTCAGAAAAAGCTCCATAGGTAACTGTTGTTGAAGTAAACCAGGGGGCATCTTCAGGAACCGTATCAGTCTTGCGAGGCGGTTTTCTCATGCAACCGGCAGCTGCTTGCAAAACTATTACGCTCATCAAACTGACAGCTATTACTGAATACAGCAATCTCGTATTATCTCTATTCATGCCACATGCCCCCTTGGAATCTTCATTGTTAACCTTTAATAAGTTATTTTTCCTCGTACAGAGCAAGAAGCTCCATTTACAGTCCGATTAAGGGTAATCTGAGCATTAGTTGCAGATGAACAATTATGGTACATTCTATACGAACCTGCTCCATATACTTTCTGTGTATTAGACCCTATCTTAACAGAAGTAGAATAAGTTGCACCTACTCTAGATGTTACTGCTACTCGATAATCGTCTGCACCAACAAGTGACATAGTACAATATGTACTATTACTCCCGGATTCAGAACCCGAATAGTATTCATACCATGTCCCTACTGTACTTGAGGCTGAAACCTGCATTATTGAAATTGAAGCTATAATTGCCACTGTCACAATTATAGATAATACTTTTTTCATAGTAATTCTTTTCCTTTCACTATTATTGAATAATACTATACTTGTACTGCACCTAATACACTAAGACAAAAATGCATATTGCTTAGCTAAATTGACCACTTGAAACTCACATTTAGCTTGAGTTGAGTCCTTTTATACCAGATTAATAAATAATTGGTATACTAGCCTGTTGTTCTGACAGTTTTACTTATCGTATCATTGGTCTTTTAGGCTGATGAAACAGAAAAGCACAGGTTGGCCATGGTGGCTCAGGATCAGAAACAGATCCTTTTGCGGTTCTTCTGCTCATACGTTCAACACCTATGAGTAGAACACGCTCAAAACTCTTCTTACTCATTATCTGGCACCTCCTCTCCTTTGATCTTGACTATCATAAGGCTGATAGCGCTATAGACAACGCCCAGAGCCATATATGATACAAATTGAGATCGCGGCACCAATATCATCAAGACAATTATTGGTATTCCAACCATTACTATCGTAATGCGAGAACGTTTCTTAAGGTGGCACCATTCTCTTTCTGTTAATCCAAGATTTGGGTCTCGAATTGTTCCAACACAAAAGATAAATATCACTGATAAAATCATCCACACTTGATATATCTCAGGGCAGAGCAAATAGACGTATGAAACGGGAACCGTTGACAATGAAACTAATACCGAAACAATGAAACAGCCTATGCTGGTCTTACAGTGGTATCCATCACAGCTCATTCGAACAACTGCAAATATCATTAAGAAGACTGCTATTTGAAAGAATGCATGTACGAACAAGGATGCAATGCAGATCAAAGATATCCCTACTATTCTTTCAAGTATCAGCTGAATGGAGTAGGAATAATATATTCTGTCAGATTCATCTATGATCTGATTAAGAACCAAGCGATCTGCAATACATGACGATATGTGTTCCATCAAATAACCTCCACTTGAGTTGGATGTTATTTCTATGGAATCTAATCGTCAACGGATTTAGGCAACCCTAGGGATAAAGTAAAAAAAATCGGGGATAAAGTAAAATTCTCAGACTAATGGAAGGGTAACAGATATCTGAAATAGGTTATCCGTTGCATCAATAAAACAGGTTCCCTTATTCTCTTGTACAGTCTTCTTAATATTTGAAATACCATAACCATGATTATCAGAATCTTCCTTAGTTGATAAGAAAACCTCTCCATTCATCTTGCTTGATGTAAAATAGTTAGAAGAATAAATACGAAGAGTATCTTCTTCCCTTTTAACTTTAAAGACTATCTTCTTATCCTCACATTTCTGTACTGCCTCAATCGCATTATCCAGAATGTTGGTCATTATTATTACCAAGTCACTGTCACTTACACTGATGTTATCCAGATTATCGGCAGCAATAGCAATAAAAATATCCAAATTCCTTGCTTCCAAAAACTTAACATTCAATACAGCATTGATTACAGGATTACCGGTATCAATTATATCAACCGTGCTTGTAACCGTGCCAATCTGTTCTTCAATGTATTTGATCTCCTCAACGACATTTCCACGTCTTGCCAGACCAAGCATGATGTTAAGATGGTTAAGATAATCATGTGTTCTTGCTTTTTGTCTTTCCCTCTCATCAGATAGAGAGCGATACATATCACTGAGATGCTCTGCCTGCTTGATTAGCAATTCTTTCTTGCGAGTGTTATTCTCTCGCTCTATAACATTGTCAAGCAGTAGCAACATCATTATATTAAGAATCAGCAACCCTGAAATAAGGAAAAGCAGTCCGTAAAACAATTCACTGATTTCATATTTTTCAGCCGCATAAGTCAGCAGAGTTATAGCTGTTAAAGTAAAAAACGGAAACAAAGCAAAAATAACCCAACCTTTAAGATTCATCCTGGAAAGATTAGATTGCTTAAGAAATATAGATAGAATCACAACAATGATTAGCACTATCAACATTGAAAACAATTCCGCAACAAACCCGCCACTTGAATTTGTCATTACAGATAGCTTATTATCAGGATCAATCTTCAGAATCAACATATAAACGATCATTTCTGAGGAAGCATATAATCCAAAATAAGCAATACTTGCAACAATACTTCTCTTGATAGATACATTGAAAACTAAATAAATAAACAGACAAGAAGTAAACAAACACAGAATAGTTTTAGGAACTAGCCATTCACTTAACAGATTCCCAAGCGAGGCGTTGACAACAACAAGAACAATGAAGAATATAACACTCTTCTGTCGTGTCTCATTCTTTTTAAAGCAAACCTTTAAGAATGCATAAAAAATAAGATATAGAATAAGTGCCATTATATATCCGAGTATATTGTCAATCATAAATGTCGCCCTCTATATAAGTTAAATGACTTTATGACATTGTTATATTTCTTTTGAGAAATGCTTAATTTCTTTCCGTCTTTCAATTTTGCATAATATCTAAAGATCGAATCTACGTGATACAGGTTAACTGACTGTTTGGCACTGATCTGTATAAGATCTACTGAAGACAGGATACCCGTGATCTTTGAAAGCGATCCTCTGACTTTAAGTTCTTCGTTGTTTATTTTATTCTTTAATCTGAACAGCGTATAATTACCAACACTCTCAAGATATAATATATCAATAGCTTTTATTGTTCTCTGTCCAACAGTGAAATCAAATGTGAATTCGCTCTCATTGTATGCTTTCTCATCAATGACACAGTCAAGACACTCTTGTATTTGAATATCCATATCTTCATTCTTGAGCATATATCTGATGGCTCTGACACGATAACCGGAAGGAGCGTATTTCATAAATGCAGACAGGTATGCAATTGGGACAGTCTCGTGATACTCTCTGATCTTAGATGCTATAAATAGTCCGTCTGAATCAGGCATTTCAACATCCAAGATGAACAGATCAACATTCCCAAGCACCGGAAGGTTATCAAGAAGCATATCACCTGATGCAAAACAAAGCACAGTAGATTCTATGCCTTTATCCTGCAAATATGAATCTATTATTGACTTAACCCGATCAAGATAGATATTCTTATCGTCACAAACTGCAACTACCATTGAAGGTTATGCGTTATTCGTTTTTATCGTCGTCTAAGAATTCTGAGAAGCCGCTATATGTCTCTTCATCAGATGCGATATCAACAGATTTGGCTTCATCCGGGAGATCCTTTGTCTCTTCGGCAATGGCTTCCTTGGTCTCATTCTGCTTAGCTTCGGCTTCGGCCTTGGCGCGCTCTCTTGCTTCAAGGAGAAGTCTCTGCTGGAGTTCTCTTCTCTCTTCTCTTGCCTTCTGCTTGGCAGCCTCTTCGTCCTTCTTAGCCTGCTCTGCAGCCATCTCAGCTTCCATCTTCTCACGATCTTCATCGCTCATCTTGGAAGCATTCTCCTTCTTGAGGTTGGTAAGAGATTCAGGACTCTGTACAGCGCTGTTTAAGATAGCCTGCATCCTTGCCTTGCTCTCTGCCTTAGCCTTGAGCTCTTCGGCTGCGACATCGTCGCCCAAAGCCTGAAGCGCTGCAAGCTCTTCTGCAGTTGCGGTATCAGCAGGAACACCTGCATCGGTAAACACCGGCTTATGTGCCCTGATATCGTAATCGCCTACTGCACTTGCGGAAAAATCCGAAACCGCTTCGTTGATCGCCTTCATGTCCGGGATCTCTACGCCCGGAAGTATCTCGTATTTCTTCTTATCGCTTGCCATAACCCCTCCGTTATCCAAACAGATGTGTACCGAGTATGATGATGAGTATTATAAGCACTATTGAAAGTGCGATATTTATACCGACAAATACCTTGGTACTATTGCCCTTCTTATGTTCATTGTTATCTTTTGCTTCCTTAACTTCTTCAGGCTGCTTAGGCTCCTCGGGCCTTTCTTCAGGCTCCTCGTCAGTCTTGCAGCCGGTGATTATCGAATGTGCCTTAACGAGTTCGGGCTTGATCGCAACAGACAGATCCTTGAAGGTCTCGTCTGATGTGCCGAACTTATCTGCGGATGTATCCATACCCTCTGTATCAGGTGCCTTCGTACCCTCAAAATACATAACGCCGAAGCTCGCATCGTCACTTGCGTTGCTCGAACCTACTATATACTTCTCAACCGTACCGAGGACTTCCTTCTCGCCTTCTTCCCTGCCCTTTGCAAAGGTCTCTGCGAGCTTTGCAACAACAGGCTTAACAAGACCTGTATCCTCGTTATATACGCTGTCCTGTACGCCGTCAGTCATGAGGGCAATGGCATGGACATCGTCTGTAGTCGTCTTGAGCAGTCTCATGTAGTTATCCGCATGAGCGGCCGTTACAAAGTATGTCTTGCCTGCCTTATCGTTCTGAGGCATCGATATGGGGCTTACACCCGAAGGAGAGATCCTTACAATGAGACCGTCTCCTATATGTCCGATGAGCATTCTCCTGTCCTTGACCGCTACGAAAAGAAGTGTGCAGGAGAGTCTGTCGATGACATCTATGTTGCGTTCCTTCATGATGTCTGCAAAAGCGATCCTGAGCTTTGCCATGAGATAACCTCTTACGGCTGCCTCGCGGTTCTCCTCGTAGAGTGCATCGAAATGCTCTACTAATGTATCTGTAATCACATGAACGGCCGCATCAGATCCGAATCTTGCATCCGTATACTGCTTGCCGCCCGCACCGTCAGCTATACATACGACAGAGACACCCTTATCAGATACAGCATAAGATGCATCCTCGCAAGGTGTGTTACGGCTTATATGCTTCTTGCCGATAGTTGTTATCGCTCCGACGGTAACTGACTTATACATCAGTCGTCCTCATCCATAAACTTCATGAAGTCGTCTACATCAGAAGCCTCACCCTCGGGCTCGGTATTCATGTTGTAGAGTGCATCATCACTCATACCGGAAGATACGATGGAAGAGGATGAAGAACCGAGGAATTCAAAGAGCTTACCGAAATCTGAAGAGTTGACCGAGATGGGCTCTTCTCTCTTAATGGAAAGTCTCTTCAAGATATCGAAGTCAACACCGGAACCTACGCCGATATTGAATACTACGAGCTTATCTTCGCTCTCGAGCTTATTGCATGCTTCGATTGCGAGCTCCATGTTCTGCATTGCATTAGGACCCTGAGGAGCACCGTCAGTGATGACTACGAGCCAGGGCTGATAGTACTTGATACCCATCTCCTTGTAGCCTTCCTTACGCGCATTGAGAAGCTCTAATGCGGTAAGAACACCTTCACCGATAGGTGTAAGTGTCGTAGATGCAGAGATCTCGGGGATTCCCTTATCTTTGGAGATCTTACCGAAAGGCATAACGATCTCAACCTTGGAACCGAATGTGATTATCGCAATATCCGTTGAAGATCTTGTGTCGTCGTTGGACTTGATCGATGCGATGAAGTTGTTCAAACCCATGTTGAGCTGCTTAATCGGGTTACCCATCATGGAACCGGATGTATCAAGTGCAAAACAAATAGGCAATCTTCTCTTAGTGCTGCTACCGAATTCAGAAGCACTGAATGAACTGTCAGCCATAAATACCCTCCAAAGATTATTAAGTCTTGATAATTATATCAGAATAAGCCGAATAATTTGCCCTTTTTGCCACCATCGGAATCATCGGAAGGCTTATCTGTGTTCTTGTCCGGCTCTCCGTTCTTGCTGATCGGCTTAAACGGGCTTGTCTGAGTCTGATCCTTGGGAATATACCTTCCCGTAGGAGCATTATTGAATACACGCTTCTCATATCTTCTCGGATTGGGATCCGCGTCTGCATCCTTGGGATCTGCGGGCTTTATCGTATAGTCCGTCTCCTTCTGTGCAAGATCCGATCTCATCGGGAAGACCTTATATGCTTCGGCATCGGTATACTTGCGGCTCTTGAGCTCTTCCTTGTAGCTCGTAACCGCATCGTACCACTGTATCGCTTCGTAGCTCCTGCCGAGCCTGAACGTGTTATAGAGCATTGTCCTGAGCTTCTCCGGCAGATAACGCCAGATATAGTTATAACCGCCCAAAGGAATATGTTCCTCGTCAGAGTTATCGAGAGTATAAGGGAAATTCTTACCCAAGATCTCCTCTCTTAATGTCTCTGCGCCCTTCCTGGTCGCATAGGGATGCAGACCGCAGAAAAGGATAGAAAATACGAGCATTGCTATGGAGTAATCCTCGTCCTTGAGCTCTCTTACGAAGCCTGCGAAGTTCTTGCCCCAGAGTCTGGGATCGGTAAACTCCTCCGTACCTACGGGACAAGGGAGATTGCCGACCTGAACACTGTCCATATCGATGAGGTAAACATCTGAAGAATTGTTGATAAGAGCATTCTTGAGCTGGATGTCACCTGCTATTACATCGTGCATGTGAAGGAACATATACTTCTCGATCAATGCGACAAGAGTATCAACGACATCTTCTCTGGTCCAGTCCGGGAAATGCTCTAAGATAGCATCAGGACCATCAAAGGCATTGCCTAAAGTCGTACCTCTGCCAAGAGGCATCGTATAACCTACGGGAACCCCCTGGAAATAGAGAAGATCACGGGGGATGCAGAAACTTGCGCTGGTGATACCGAGCTGTGAAAGGCGCTTGAGCTTTGCCCATCTCAAGGGAGTGATGACACCCTTGTGATAGATCTTGGCAACCAAAGAGCGGTTATTCGTGGTGAATACCATACCTTCGGCACCGCCGCTCATACGCTTAACGAGCTCGAAGCTCTTAGTCTTATCCTCATTGGTTACTATATCGGTAACACTTACGATAAAAGGAGAATCGAGATACTTGTTATTCTCTGCAAGCTTACTGAGCTCCGGCTTGGGATTTGCTTCGAACATCTCATCAAGCGAAGGATAGATCGTGCACTCGTTCTTAAAGCAAAGCGCGATAGCACCGCCAAAGTCAGGCCTGAACTCGTAGAGTCTCTTAGCGAAGATCGACTTCTTCGTGGTAAGAATGCATGAATTCTCAATACCCTTGACGCTGTTCATGAACTCAACCGTGCCTGATGCAGGTACGAGATGAAGTCTCTTGTCCGGGATCAGATAAGAGCAGAGCACCTTCATTGAATTAGAGAGCGTGCCGCTCGAAGCTTCAAACTGATGCAGCACGCAATAGTGGTACATCTTAAAAGCCTTACTTACATATACATCGACCTTATTCTCGGAAACAAGATCCGTGAACTCGACAAACAGAGAAGTACCTGCGTACTCCTTCAGGAATGAATAATCCAGAATTATAGATCTATAATTCTTAAGCCCTTCCAACATAATTAACCCTAACTACCCTAATATATATTGCTAACTCATTTATATACATTTACAATTTTAGACCATTGTAAATACAAGTCAATCAAATTTGTTGATAATGTGGCTTTTTTGTTACAAAAGAACAAATTTACTCGATTCCGACTAACTTCATTAGGTATTTCGCATTCGACTCACGGCTTACACCGGGCGCTAAGATGTAGTCGAAAACAATACCTGTATCGGTATACTGCTCTGAGAAATGGTAGTATGCGATGTTCGTGAATTCATCCTGTGTCTTGTCTATCATCGCATAATCATGTGTCGTCATAAGGCCGGTTACATAAGGCAAAGAGAGCTTCCTCAATACAGTAAGAGCGCCGCTTGTTCTGTCGTCAGAATTGGTGCCGCGGAAGATCTCATCGATAAGGAACAACATCGCTTCGTTGTTCTCTGACTGCTTGATAATGCCCGATATCCTGATAAGCTCTGCCTTGAATGTACTGATGTTATCTTCGAGGCTGTCTACTATCCTCATGGAAGATACTATCTTCATCCTTCCGAGCCTTAATCTCTCACAAGGCACCTTGGCGCCCATAAGTGCAAGGATGGTGCATACTCCGCAAGTCCTGATAAGCGTGGTCTTACCTGACATATTAGAGCCTGTTATAAGACCTATGTCAGAATCGAGTTCAATGGAATTTGAAACTGCCGTCTTATGGGGCAAAAGAGGATGGCAGATGTAATCGCCCTTGAAATACGCGTTATCTGAAGGGCTGTCTGATTCAACAAATTCAGGGAAATGTGAAACTTCAGTAACGATGCCTACGGTAGATGCACACATAAGTGCTTCGATCTCCCCTAACGCTTCAGTCTCAGATCCAAGATACTTGCCGTACTTATCTGCCCACTGTCCCAGAAGATAAGAAACATAGTAATCAAGAGGCATCACGAGGTTTAATACAAAGCTGAACAAAGGCTGCTCTCTTAATGCGGCAAAGCTAAGCGCCTTCTTCAGGGATCTGAGGGATAAAGCTGCATTGACACCGCCTTCGCCGCCGGATGCGAGCTTTGCAAGAAGCACATTCTCAAAGCCTGCGCTGCTTAACTTTTCGAAGCAGGAATATAAGACCTTTGCCTGACGGGGCATATCTGATGCGGCCTTGAGATACTCTGCATTGATATTGAGATTTACTGCCCAGCTTATGAGATCTATCGCGAGCACCAGTATGGCAGCAGGCCTTGTAAGCTCAGGCTTAACAAACAAACATATAACGGGCACGATCCATAAAAGCATCTGAAGTACCATCCAGATGACCTTAGCATTAGAAAGCTTCTTGCCTTCCGAAGCAAACTGCAAGAGAGCCTCAGGCATATTCTTGAGCTTGCCCATGGAGGATATCGTCTGATACTCGAGAAGGAATTCAGCCCTTTCTTCAAGCTCTGCTACGGCCTCCTGACGCACCTTAAGCTCGGATACGGATCTTATCTTGCCGCCTAAGAGCTCACGAGCAAAAGCCTCCCTGCCGAATACCGTTGAAGATACATTATAAAGAGAAAAGAGTGACTTCTTGCCGAAGAGATCCAAATCGATGCAGTATGCGTGATCGGGATCGGAGAATTCATCTCCTGCAAATTCTGCAAGGGCATCTTCTATCTCTTCCCTTCTTCTGAGACCTGTCGTGCTGATCTTGCTCAATGTCTCAAAATCACCGTCTATCCTTGCGATATATGCACTGTTTACAAGATAGAGCCTCTCAAGATATTCCTGGTTTGTCCTTACCTTGTCGTGTATAACGCAGATGATGACAAAAGACAGGAATATAAGCGCGCTGCCAAGCAAAGTCATGTTATACTCCTTGGCAAGACCATAAACGAGTGCTGCTGCGGCTGCGATGAATGTAAAAAAACGAAGGACGCTGAGTATCATGCTCTTGCGTCCGTTCTCACTTATCTGTGAAGATATCTTCTTCGCGTTATTCTCGTAAAACTCCAGATTCTTATTCATTATCGTTCTTCTTGGTCTTAGGTTTTGACTTGGAAGCTGTCTTTGTGCCGGTCTTAGCTGTTGACTTGGAAGCCGTCTTCTTAGCCGTAGTCTTCTTTGCAGTTGAAGTCTTAGGCTTTGATACACGCTTGGGGACGACCTGATCCAATACATCGCCGACATTGTCATGGATGGTAAGAAGAGCCTTCATATCCATGTATGTGGAGCTCTTATTGATGATAACGATACGGTCATGCTTCAAGAACTGTGCAAAGGTAGCTGCAGGATATACAGTAAGGGATGTACCTGCGATGATGAGAAGGTCGCACTTCTTGACTGCCTTGATGGCAGCATCGACATTCTCATGCTCTAAGTTCTCTTCGTAAAGGACGATGTCAGGACGTACGATGCCGCCGCACTTGTCACAGTGAGGCACGCCGTCGTGAGCTACTACATATTCGGTGCTGAACTTCTTGCCACAGTCCATACAGTAGTTTCTGAAGACTGAGCCGTGAAGCTCTATGGTGCACTTGGAACCTGCTTCCTGGTGAAGGTTATCGATATTCTGTGTGATTATAGCCTTGAGCTTGCCCTGCTTCTCAAGTCTTACCAAAGCCTTGTGAGCCTTGTTGGGCTTAGCATCGGGATAGATGAGCTTACGCTTATAGAAATCGTAGAAGACCTCGGTATTCTCCAAGAAGAAGTCGTGAGCGATGATGTCGATAGGACGATACTTGGTTCCGCTCTCAGAATTATAGATACCGGAGCCGGATCTGAAGTCAGGTATACCTGATTCAGTAGACACTCCCGCACCGCCCAAGAATACGATGTTATTGGATTCTTGTATGAGTTCTTTGAGCTGTCTTATCTTATCTTCTCTGACACTTCCGAGTCTGTCGATTCTGGTCTCCAAAACTAAATCACCTCAAATCAGGAATGATCAACAATATCGTCAAGATCAAAGCTGCCGTCGTGGTCGTGATCCATATCACCGTCAACGCCGCTGTGGAATCCTGCGGCACCGAACATTTCCTTACCGGTAACGCGCTTCTCATCTCTTCTCTGCTCAACGAGAGTGCTGAGTGCTGTTCTGATCTTCTTGGGATTCTTGATGCTCTTAACTTCAAGTACCGGAGTAGACTTATCTGCCGTATTGAGAACTAGAGAACCGACACCGAAGATCCTCTGGCCGAAGCTCTGCTTAAAGGTGATGTCCAGGACTCTGTATAAGAGGATCTCTTCCTGATCTATGCTGAAGATACCCTTCTTGAGATAGAACTTATTCTTGCTCATGCTGTAAACAGTAAATGAGATAGGAAGTCCGAGATATCTCTTGCGGTCCTTCCAGATGATCTCCTCTTCTTCAGTAAGCTGAGTGAGTTTATCGATTTTAGACATACCAAAACCTCCGCCGATATTCATACATATCAATATTATATTAAAATTTGATAAATCGCACAAATTTCAGACAAATGAAATCTAATTAACACATTTCCTTATTCAAAATGTCTGTCGGTGTCCAGTATCGAGCTCGCGTCGATGATCCTGGAATAGTCTATATTCTTAAGCGTATTGCCGCTTATGATGGCTCTGTCAAAGTACAGATAGTTATCACCATAGGTGTAGTACGGCCTCGAACCGATACCGAAGAAGATCCTGAATCCAAGGTTCTTGAGGTATACCGCGCGATCGTCAGTACCATAGATATAGTTACCGCCGGGGTAAACGATCATGTGCGTCTCACCTAAGAGAGCACCTATCTGCTCGAGCCACTTCTGCGTATCCTGCTGGATCGTATCCATATCGCAGGATCTTGCGTCGGTGATATAGCCGTAGGTGCAGGAAGCAAACTGCCAGCCGTTATCCTTGAGCACATTTGCTATCGCTCTTACAGTCTCGCAATTGCTTGCGATCTCTTCAGCGGTGGGATCCACAGGCTGGATATTCTGGGTTGCAAGCGCCTGATTATGGTCGTCTATCTCATCTTCGCTTACTATGTAACCGAAGCAGTTCTCGAAGCCTGATACGGAGATGATGCCCCTTGCGCCGTCGTAGGTAAAGTCGGGATGCTGCTCGATGAAGGTATCCAGGATACCGATGCTCTCAGCAGTTCTGCTGATAACGAGTTCCTCGTCTCCCCTCTCGTTGGTTACCGCATATTCACCGCAGACCTCACCCTTATCGTTTAAGACAAGTCTTCTGCAGATGCCGCAATCGTAGGCTGTTGCGCTGTAGCAAAGGTTTTCGATTACGATTATAAGAGGCTTCTTGCCTTCAGGTATTACGAGGTTTCTCTCGAGGAGGAAGCCGGGGTCTGACATATCGATCAGATCTTCGGCGTTTACCAGGCAATAGCCTTCCTGATAAAGCTGCTCCAGGATAGCCTGGAACTCGGGGCCTGTCAGGTAAAGCCCGCTCTCGTTATTGACATAGCTGTCTGCAAAAGCAGTCTCTTCGTTTGCTATAAGAGCTCTTACGCAAAGGACCTCAACAGGACCGTAGTAAGTCCCGGTAGCCGTGGTGTGACCGGTTGCTTCAAGAAGGTCTGACCTGATCCTCTCGTCTTCAGGGAAGATTACCGCAAGGTCAGATAAGAGCTGCTCGGCAGAATAGAATCTGAAGGTCTCGAGCATGTGCTCGCCCTCTTCCATCATAGGCTCGTACATGACGTTCTTGATCTCATCTATACGTTTGATCGCATAATCGTAAACGAAGCCTTCACAATTTCCGGATACTTCCTGATATGTCTGTACGGCGCCTATATAGTCACCTGCGGAATAGTCAGCTTCAGCTTCCTGGACCTGACCTGTCGCAGTCTCGATGACATCGATCTCACGCAGGAGAGGATTTGTCGTGGCAGCGAAGTTACTTATAGGAGATAACTGATCGAAAGCGAAGATAACGTCAGGCTTCTCTTCCTTGCCTAAAAGGAAGTCTACGCAAAGGTTATTGAGCCAGTCGGATACGACGGAGGAGGTAAGCTCCTTCATCTGGTCTAAGAACTCAACATCAGAAGGGATCGGCACATAACGCTGCTCTAAGATACGTGTGCAGATGCTGTCTGCCCTGTCCTTTACGATCTGCTCCATCTGATTGAGGAGCTCGGTTTCTTCTGTCATCTCGGCAGCTTCTTCGGGTGATGCCGATAAGACTTCGTCCTGGATACTTCTGTATATCGCAAGTGCGCCTTCGTAGTCGCCCTCATCTATCGCCTGCTCAAACTCCGGGATCGTAAGATTACGGTATGAGTTAATGTTGTTTACGACAACCATTACAATGACCATCGCAAGGATAGCCAGACTGCAGATAACAGCTGCAACAACATATCCGGTACCGGCTTTGCGCTTGGCGTCGCCGGTTAGATTGTACTCAGGCGAGAATGTACTCAATTCAATTCCTCAAAGCTTATCTGCTTAGCTTCTAAAGTCTTCTCCTTGATGTAGTAACCGATAGCAGGAAGCTTCCTGATACGGTAGTACTCGGGATCGTTTACGCTTACTTCTTCAAGTCTCATTATGTTCTTGAGGACAGAGCCCTTCTTGGATACGAGAAGCTGAACGCCCTGTGTCGTTCTCGTAGTCTTAAGCGGAACGAGAGAAGACTTGAATACGGCTGCCTTGTCGAGGCTGCTCGTTACGATAAGATCCGGATCATCGTCTTCGTCGAGGAAGAGGAATCCTACCGGCTTGCTGCCGTCGAAATAAGCCTTGAGAAGCTTCTTACGGTTCTGCTTGGTCTCATATGTATTGATCGGGAACCTTGCCGCCTTGCCGTTCTCGAAGGCGATAAAGAGTATTCCCTTATAGTCCTGTGTGGAGATCATGAAGATCGGGGTCTCGTCAGCTTCCATCTCGAGCTCGGATCTTAAGAAGTGTCCGAGATCGCCCGGCTTGGTGTCCGCAAAGTCGTATACATGTGCCTTATACAGGTTGCACTTGTCAGTGAAGATAAGAAGATCCGACTTGTTCTCTGTCTCAAAGCCCATGAAGATCTCATCATCTTCCTTGGTCTTGAGCTCACCCGCATTCCTCAAGGAATTCATCGTGTGCTTCTTAAGGTAACCGTGCCTTGTAAGCATGAGATGGAGCCTGTAATCGGGGATGATCTTATGCTCTTCAAATACCGGTGTCTGCTCGGGAGAGATAAGCTCTGTCTTCCTGGGCTGGCCGTACTTTGCAGCAACCTCTCTTAAGGTCTTGATGATAATCGTATTGATCCTTCTGGGGCTCTTAAGGATATCCTCTGTATCCTTGATATCGTCCTTGAGCTTATCCCTGTCGGAGATCCTGTTGATGATGTACTGCTTGTTGATGTTACGGAGCTTGATCTCTGCAACATATTCAGCCTGCTCCTTATCGATGTCGAAGCCCTTCATGAGGTTAGGGATAACATCTTCTTCGAGCTCTGTGTTCCTGATTATCTTGATCGCCTTGTCGATGTCTACCAAGATCTTGGACAGACCGTCTAACAGGTGGAGCTTCTTCTTCATCTTCTCGAGATTGAAGGTAAGCTCTCTTGATATACAGGTCCTTCTCCACTTGAGCCATTCGTTAAGGATATCGGCTACGCCCAATACTCTCGGGCTTCCGTCTATCAGGACATTGAAGTTGCAGGAGAATGTATCCTGAAGCTTCGTGAAGCGGAAGAGCTTGGTCATGAGCGCTTCATGGTCAGTTCCCCTCTTGCAGTCTATAGTGATCTTGAGACCGTCAAGGTCTGTCTCGTCTCTGATATCGGAGATCTCCTTTGCCTTGCCGCTCTTAACTAAGTCCGCGATATTATCGATTATGATCTCAACGCTCGTGGAATAAGGGATCTCGGTGATCTCGATAAGGTTATTCTTCTTATCGACATTGTACTTTGCCCTTACGGGGATAGAACCCTTACCCGTGCTGTAGATCTGTCTCATCTGATCCTTGTCGTATAAGATCTGTCCGCCTCCGGAAAAGTCCGGTGCAGGCATAAATTCGAGAAGGTCGCACTCGGGGTTTGTGAGGTATTCCTCTGCTGCCTTACAGACCTCGGCAAGGTTGAACGAGCAGATATTCGAAGCCATACCTACTGCGATACCCTGATTGGAATTTACGAGGATCGCAGGAAAAGTAGTAGGAAGGAGTACGGGCTCTTTGAGAGTACCGTCGTAGTTATCCACCATGTCGACGGCATTCTTGTCTATACCCTTGAATATCTCTTCACAGAGCTTCTCGAGCCTTACTTCCGTATATCTCGGAGCAGCGCACTGCATATCTCTTGAATACTGCTTACCGAAGTTACCCTTGGAATCGACATAAGGATGCAGCAAGGAAGCATTACCCCTTGTCATACGCACCATGGTATCGTAGATAGCCTGGTCGCCGTGAGGGTTGAGCTTCATTGTCTGTCCTACGACATTTGCGGACTTTGTCCTTGCACCGCCAAGAAGCCCCATCTTATACATGGTGTATAAGAGCTTTCTGTGTGAAGGCTTAAAGCCGTCGATCTCGGGGATCGCTCTTGATACGATGACGCTCATCGCATAAGGCATATAGTTGACTTCAAGCATCTCCGTTATCGGCTGATCCAATGCAGGCATGTCCTTTGCATTCTCATCCGTAAGTCTTGCTTTGAGTGAATTCAGATTCTTTTCCGGTTCTTTCTTCTTCTTAGGCATTTCTATACTCCGATTTATCCGATATCGAGGAGGTCAAGATATAAATGACCATCCTTCTCAATATGCTCTTTACGTCCGGCAAGGTTATCACCGAGCAAGAGGTCGAAGATCTCTGCGGTCTTCTTGGCATCCTCCGGGCAGACCTTGATAAGTCTTCTCGACTTAGGGTTCATTGTCGTCTGCCACATCATCTCGGGTTCGTTCTCACCGAGACCCTTTGAACGCTGTATCGAGCAGAGCGCGGGATCGTACTTTGCAAGGATATCCGCCTTCTCCTTCTCGTTGAAGGCAAAGAGCGTCTCTTCCTTGGCATTCTTGCCCTTAGGCTTATATGTGATCTCGAAAAGAGGAGACTCTGCTATGTAAACATATCCCTTCTCGATAAGCGTAGGCGTGAGGCGGTATATCATCGCGAGGATCAAGGTCCTGATCTGGAATCCGTCTACATCGGCATCGGTACAGATTATGATCTTGTTCCATCTGAGATTCTCGAGATTAAAAGCAGACAAGTCTTTGCTGTGCTTGCTCGATATCTCGACACCACATCCCAATACCTTGAGAAGGTCCGTTATGATGTCACTCTTGAAGATGGTGTTGTAGTCAGCCTTGAGACAGTTTAAGATCTTACCTCTTACAGGCATTACAGCCTGGAATTCAGCATCTCTTCCGAGCTTAACGGAACCCAAAGCCGAATCACCCTCAACGATATACAATTCGCGCTTATCGACATCTCTCGTTCTGCAGTCAACGAACTTCTTGATACGGTTGTTGATATCGAGATTGCCCATGAGCTTCTTCTTGATGTTGACCCTTGTCTTCTCGGCATTCTCTCTTGAACGCTTGTTTACCAGGATCTGATCTGCAACCTTATCGCCTGCTTCCTTATTCTCGGTAAACCAAACCTCGAGGTTATCCCTTATGAGCTGCGTCATGAACTCCTGGATAAACTTGTTGTTTATCGCCTTCTTGGTCTGGTTCTCGTAAGAAGTCTGCGTGGAGAATGTATTGGTTACGAGGATAAGAGAGTCTGCGATATCCTGGAAGATTATCTTGCTCTCGTTAGCCTTGTACTTATCCTTGAGCTTAAGCTGTCTGTCGACCTCTGATACGAATGCGGATCTGACGGCCTTATCGGGCGAACCGCCGTGCTCGAGGAAGCTTGAGTTGTGGAAATATTCAAGTCTGTTGATCTCGTTATTGAAGCAGAAAGACACCTCGGCCTTGACCTTGTATTCGTCTCTGTCAGCCTTGTCTCTGCCCTGACCTTCGCCCGAGAAATAGAATGCTTCGCTGATGCCTCTCATATCGGAGATCTCATTGACATAGCCCTTGATACCTTCAGGATAGATATATCTGAACTCCTCACCGGAATCGTCATCCTTCAGGATGAACTCGATACCGGAATTGATAACGGACTGACGCTTGATTATCTCCTGGAATGTCTCGAGGGGGATTATGGTCTCCGTAAACACTTCACTATCGGGCTTCCAGCGCTGGATAGTACCTGTGCGCTTGAATCTGTAAGGCTCTGATGCAAGCTCTGTTACGGGCTCGCCCTTACGGAAGGAGATAGAATACTTGATCTTGTCGCGCATAACCGTAACGTTAAAGTACTCTGAAGCATACTGGGTAGCGCACGCACCGAGACCGTTAAGGCCGAGAGAATACTCATAGTCGCCGGAGGAATTGTTATCGTACTTACCGCCCGCATAAAGCTCACAGAATACGAGCTCCCAGTTGAAGCGCTTCTCCTTGGCATTATAGTCAAGAGGGATACCACGGCCGAAGTCCTCGACTTCGATGGCACCGTCTTTGAATCTTGTTATGATGATCTGATTGCCGTAGCCTTCTCTGGCTTCGTCAATAGAGTTAGAGAGGATCTCGAAGAAGGAATGGATGCATCCTTCGAGATTGTCAGAACCGAATATTACTGCAGGACGAAGTCTGACTCTGTCCGCGCCCTTAAGCAAGACAATACTGTCATTGCCGTAATCTTTTTTGCTCATAAGGTATAACCCCCGTTTATTTTACGCGTTTAATTATAACATAAGGGTCTTGTATTCAAAGTTAACAATAATCAGCCGGGAAATAAAAAATCCGTACCAGAAACTGATACGGATTGGTGAGCCATGGGGGACTCGAACCTCCGGCCCACAGCTTAGAAGGCTGTTGCTCTATCCAGCTGAGCTAATGACCCTGGAGCGAGTGATGGGAATCGAACCCACGTGGTCAGCTTGGAAGGCTGAAGTTCTACCATT
>JAIKWA010000085.1 GCA_024685135.1 Saccharofermentans sp. | reverse complement strand
TCGCATTATGCCCGCGAAGGCTTCTTCGAACTCGTAGGCATCATGGTGGTAAACATGTTCGTCTATCTCGCGATCCTCTTATTCGGTAAGACAGGCTCAAACGGACAGTTTGCAAGACCCGCAAAGATCCTGGTAAGCCTTCTTATGGCCGAGAGCATCATCTTTGCGATCGTCGCAATAAGCAAGCTCGGACTGTATTACAGCATCTACGGTTACACTCCCAAGAGAGTCCTCGCGATCTGGGGCAGCATCGCTTTAGGTTTTGCTTCCTTAATGACGATACTTACCGTAAACCGCGGCAAGCCTCATGTAAGGGCAGGGATATTCTTTGCGGCTGCATCTTATGTCGCAGTGAACATCATCTCAGGTTTTCTTGTAGCACTTAGCTAACCTCACAAGATGCCGCAGGGCCACTTGACCTTGCGGTATTTTTGTAGCATAATCAATTTGACGCAATTAAATTTAGCAAAAGCAAGTAAAGAGGCGGTAAGATGGCAAGATCCAAGAAGTACGATTCACTTAAGCTCTCAAATCAGGTTTGTTTCCCGATCTATGCCTGCTCTAAGGAGATCGTAAGTCAGTACACACCTTATCTTAAGAAGATAGGTCTTACTTATACGCAGTATCTGGTAATGATGGTCATGTGGGAGGATGAGAGCGTCTCTTCAAGAGATCTCGCAAAGAAGCTCCACCTTGACTACGGCACTCTTACTCCGGTGTTAAAGCGTCTCGAGAGCATGGGATACATCACCAGGCGAAGAGACCCTGAAGACGAGCGGCTTCTCGTAATATCCATTACTGATAAGGGGAGTGACACCAAGGACGAAGCACTCAAGATACCTGCATGTATCGCTAAGTGCACAGGTCTCAGCGAAGAAGAGTTCAAGACGCTTTATGCACTCACATATAAGGCGTTAAACAATATGGAAGATTCAAAGTGCGACAGGTAAGGGAGGTTATATGAGCGTTTACGAATTCAATGTAAAAGACAATAAGGGCAACGATGTGGCTCTTAAGGAATTTGAAGGCAAGGTGCTCCTTATAGTAAATACTGCTACAAGATGCGGCTTTACGCCTCAGTACGAAGGCCTCGAGGCTCTGCATGAGAAGTATAACGATCAGGGCTTGGAGATATTAGATTTCCCTTGTAATCAGTTTGCGTTCCAGGCACCCGGCAGTGACGAGAAGATCGACAGCTTCTGCACACTTAAATACAACACCAAGTTCAGAAGGTTTGCCAAGATCAAGGTTAACGGTAAGGAAGCTGATCCGCTCTATGTATATCTCGAGCAGCAGATCCCCGGCAAGATCGAGTGGAATTTTACTAAGTTCCTGATAAACAGAGAAGGCCAGGTGGTTAAGCGCTTCTCACCCAAGGATAAACCCGAGGCCATAGAAGAAACGATAGCTCAGTATTTGGCAGAATAAGGAGGCTAACATGACATACGCAGTCAGATATTACACAAAGACAGGTAACACAAAAAGACTCGCAGAGGCGATAGCTGAGGAATTGGGAGTAGAGGCTAAGCCTCTTACTTCTCCCGTAGATGAGAAGGTCGATATCCTCTTCCTCGGCAATTCCTACTATGCATTTAATATCGATCCCGAGGTAAAGGATTTTGTCTCCTCACTTGATAAGGACAAGGTAGGCAAGATCGTAAACTTCGGCTCTGCAGCGCTCATGAACTCCACATATAAGAAGGTAAGAGCAGTTGCAAATACAGTTGGGATAAAAGTTGCTGACGAAGAGTTCCACTGCAAGGGCGAGTTCAAGGGTATGCATAAGGGCAGACCTAATGAAGAAGATCTTGCCTCTGCAAGAGGATTTGCTAAGAAGATAAAGGAAGGTAATTGATATGTCCAAGGTATTAGTAACGTACTTTTCTGCAAGCGGAGTAACAAAGGCTCTTGCTGCAAGGCTTGCCGAGGCTTGCAATGCGGATCTGTTTGAGATCGAGCCCCAAGATCCCTATACGAAGGCAGACCTAAACTGGATGGATAAGAAGAGCAGGAGCTCTGTCGAGATGAATGACAGAAGCTGCCGCCCGGCGATAGCGTCTAAAGTGGAAGACATGTCTTCTTACGATGTTATATTTGTAGGCTTCCCTGTATGGTGGTATAGAGAGCCTTCGATAATAGATACCTTCGCTGAAGAATACGATTTTACGGGCAAGCTCATCGTCCCCTTTGCAACTTCAGGTTCGAGCGGGATCGGACCTTCGGGCTCTAATATCGCGCTTATCGCAAAGGGCGCTGAGGTAGAAGAAGGAAGGCGCTTTAAGGCAAATGCCTCGGTAGAAGAATTAAGAGACTGGGCATCCGATTGGATCTGACAGATTAAGCAAGCGCTCCTTCGGGAGCGCTTTAGCAAGCGCAAGGAAGTAAAGACTAAGTAATGATAATCCAGACAGGCATGCGTACGGACATTCCGGCATTCTATTCGGAGTGGTTTATAAACAGGATCAAAGAGGGGTTCGTCTTAGTGAGGAACCCTTATAATCCTATGCAGGTCACAAGATACAGCTTAGATCCCAAGGTGGTAGACCTGATATCCTTTTGTACCAAGAACCCCGAACCCATGCTCTCCAAGATGGATTATCTTAAGCCCTACGGACAGTACTGGTTTGTGACAATCACCCCTTATGGCAAGGATATCGAGCCTAATGTTCCGGATAAAGGATCTGTAATGGACAGCTTTAAGCGTCTGTCAGATATCGTCGGAATAGACTGCATAGGTTTAAGATACGATCCGATCTTCGTAAGTGATAAGTATTCTATAAGCTGCCATATATCTGCTTTTGAGAAGATGGCAAATGAGCTTAAGGGTTATACGAAGACATGCGTCATAAGCTTTATCGATATCTATAAGAAAGTCGAGCGCAATTTCCCGGAGGCACAACGTGTAAGTCACGAGGATAAACTTACTTTGGGCAAAGCCTTCATAGAGATAGCCGGCAGCTGCGGCATGACGATAAGGCCGTGCGCAGAAGGTGATTTCCTTGCTCGGTATGGCGCTGACTGCTCCGGCTGCATGACGGTTGCAACTTACGAGAAGGCGCTTGCGTCTCACCTTGAGATCCCGAAGAAGGGACTTAACCAGAGAAGGGGAGAGTGTGCATGCATCTTAGGAAGCGATATCGGGGCATACGATACCTGCAATCATCTTTGCAGATATTGCTATGCAAATACCGACCCTATGTTAGTAAAGAAGAACATGCAAAAGCACGATCCGAATTCTCCCTTCCTTATCGGAGGGAGCGAGGAAGGCGATATTATACACGAGGCCGATCAGAGAAGCTGGATCGATAAGCAGTTAAGGCTTGATATATTCTGATTGGCGAAGCTGCATCTTCTTCCAGCTTATAAACGCATATACATCGTTTATGAGGAAGGCTGCAAAGCAGATCGTGACCGAGAAATACTGCATATCCTCCATGCTCGCAAGTATCCATAAGATTATGAGCACGATGTCGTTAAGGGCATATGCCAGGGAGAAATAAGGGCTTCTTCTGAAGGTCAGATAGACCGCGATAAAACTCGTCGTAACAGATAATGTGCTTGGCAGGATATTAGCAGTATTAAACCGCGCCAGGATAAAGTAGAAGATAAGAGTAACTATTCCCGTAAGAGCAAACATAAAGCCTGTCTCTTTCCTGCTTATGCTGTTTACCTCAACCTCCGCCTTATTCCCTTTGAAGGGGTGCCTGAGCCACGTTATAAGCGCGAATAAAGCCATGGGCATCGTCATGCCGAGGTAGGTTATCATCTCGCCGTAGTAAGAGAAGGTGTAGGATATATAGCCGTAAAGCGCGCTGAAGCATATCATCAGGAATTGCCCCAGGGGATTGCCCTTTGCATTTAGCAAGATAGATGTCGCGCCTATCAGGGATGCTATGAGCGTCAGATGATTATTCCGGTCGAACAATACAAAGGATAAGGCAATGAGCAATACGGATATAGACCATAGAGCGATCTCCCCATTTGTAAAATAGCGTTTGGACATTATTCCTCCCAACAAAAAAGCACTCGTGTTCGCATCTTCTAAGACCTGACGATGCGAAAACGAATGCTCTTTTAACATTCACTACCCGGTGGCAGCCGGAGGTTAGTATAACATATTAATGTCAGTAAGAATATCAGAGCGGATAATCTGCGGGTTGTTTATTGTGATTCCTGATCAAGCTTTATGTGTATCATCTTGACCATACCGAAGAGGTCCGAGATATTCATGCTCATCTTGGTCGAGAAGGTAAGGCCTGACCTGCTGATGAATCTATAGTATTTTTCTTCCGCTAAGACTTTGGCATTCCCGCCGATCTTGGATATAAGATCTGAAGCTTTGTCTACATAGAAGAACATCTTTGCATCCTCGTGCCCTACGGTCTTCATGTGCTTTTTCTTCATCATGGTCATACCGCTTTTATTCACGGTATCGAAAAGGATCTCTATATCACCATAAGGTTGAAGCATTTGCATCAGCTCTATTACTTTGGTTTCTTCGAAGTAGTAGAATAGTCCGCTGGCTGCTACCAGTACCGGAGCGTCCGGATGTCTGCTCCTGATATCTTCTATCCAGTCCTTCGAAAAAGCATCGCCGGGGATACATATATCCCTCGGGCTGTCTCCAAGAAGTGTCTTGCGGTAAGAGATAACATTAGGAAGGTCGATCTCATACCACACGGTATGGCCGTTATCGTTCCTGTAAAAGGTTGTCTCAAGACCTGCTCCTATAAGCGCGATGACGCCATCAGGGTTTTGGTTTATGAAATCCTTTATAAAGCGATCCATATTGACTGATCTTGAAGCAGATGCGAGATACGTATATTGTGTCTGCTTATCGTTTTGTATGACGCTTGCGGGAAGTTTATCCTTAAGCTCTAAGGCCTTCTTATCCATTAAGATACCGGGGCAGTTCTCACTTGCGTATATCCTGCCGAGCATAGGTACATATAGTGTGTCTTCAACAACGCCTAATTGCTTATCTTCCATTTATCTGCCTCCGTCAGATGCTCGCGGTCCTCTCCCAGCCGTCACCTGCATCGGTCTTGTGCCTTACGAACTTGAAGTTGCACAGATCGCCGCCCTGGCACAAAGTCTTGGTCCTTATAAAGTCTGTGTAGTGGAGAGAGCCGTAGTTTATTATGTCTGCATGGCAGCACATCGCACCGAGCTTAAGAAGGCCTCTCGGCTTTAAGATCTTCTCGTAGATGCATTCGTTGCATTCGAAAGTAAATTCATCCTTGGAGTCTGTATCGATATGCCAGGTGTAACGCCAGCCTGTACCTGATCTATGGCTGAAGCCGAAGGGGACGACTTTCTTCATGAGGGGCATGAAGAAGCTCTTCTTAGAGAGCTTTTGCATTGATGTGGGATCTAAGAACTTCCACATCTCTTCGCTTACGATCTTATATGCTTCCTCCTCGGTCTTGCCGCGGGATTGAAGGACTTCATATAGAGCGATAGAGGTCAGGATCTGGGACATGTGCTCGTAGTTGCCCTTATCGCAATACTGCGCTTCTTCTACAAGGAGCTCGTCCATCCTGGAATATACATCCTGCTGAATGTCAGCAGGCAGAGTAGGGAAGTAGTTTTGGTATCTGCTTATCTTTACCATTAAGCGAGGTTCGTATTTAGGCATATTGACCTCCGGTGTTAGATATAACTAACTTACATCAAATACAGGGCAACTGTAAAGTGTTTCGGATAGAATTAATGGTATTTTTACATATATCAGTAAATATAAGAAGGTGGTCCCGGATACCGTAGAGGAAGTACACTATTGGTTTAAGTTTATTGACTTTCAGTTAGATCCGGATGTATCATTACCCCAAAGTAAGATATAACTAACTTCGGGGCGGAATATGCATATCTACTACGAGAAGAAAAAGCGCAAGTTTAAAAAGAACTTAAACACTATGATGAAGCTTATCTCCAAAGAGCTCGAGAGCCTTACAGGCAAAGATTATCCCGAGATATTATCTGATATCTGGGAGCATTATGAGACAAATATGTTAGAGAAGTTCCCGTATATCGGAGGAGATAAGGTAAGCGGCACGAGTAATCTTACGGGTGCCTTTTGCTATGTCTCGATGGGTGAGGTGCTCAAGGAATACGGAGTGGATACCAAAGATGCGGGTCACCTCATGGTCTTATCCTATGAGCGAATGATGAATAAGATCCCGGGCTTTGCAAAGAAGCTGATGAGGAAGCTTTTTAATAACACGAAGCTCGTAAATAAGACTCTTCTCAAAAAGGATGCGAAGAATGCCGCTAATGCCAAGGTAAATCCGGGAAGCTTTGTGACTAAGACTCAGATCCCGCCCGAAGAAGGATATAAGATAAGTTACCACAACCTCACATGTCCTCTGGCTTCCTTTGCAAAGCAGAATGGGTACGGGGAATACATGCCTTATCTTTGCAACCTGGATTATGTCATGTTCGGAGTTATGGGATTGCCGCTTCAAAGAGAGCATACCTGCTTTGACGACGGAGATTATTGCGACTTTAAGACGGACCTTGTATCAGACCCTATGCCGTATTGGCCGCCGGTATCTATGCAGGGTAAGGGTTATAAATAAAAGAATACAGGGTGTAACTAATGTCATCGTTTACCAAAATGCAAAAGAAATATATGTGGCCTGAGATCATAGAGCTCATAAGCTCGCAGACAGGCGAGGAGGAGAGCCTTAAGATATTGAGCAGGGCAAGGAGCATTGCAGAGGATAACAGTGCAAGATACAAAGACCTTAAAGGCTTTGAGAAGACGCATGTATGCGCTGCCGTAAATATCGCTTCTATCTATATACCCGTAAGAGACAGCATAGGGACAGATAAGGCTCTTGAAGTTTTCGATACGGTATGGAAGCCTTCGGCTTTGAAGAGCTGCGCAAAATACGATAAGTACCCGCCAAAGATGTTTATCGGTATATGCAGAGTGGTGGCAAAAAATGCCTTCGGAAACAAGGCGGGTTTTGTGCGCGAGGATGTCTCGGGAAATAAGAATGAAGTAAGGTTCAATATAACTTCGTGTCCCTATGTGAATATAATGAAGGCGATGGGATGCGAAGAGGCTTGCCCGGTCGTATGCAGGCAGGACGAATACACTTACGGCGGTTTAAGCGGCATAGCCTTCGAGAGGACAAAGACTCTCGGCAGAGGCGATGACATGTGTGATTTCTGCTACAGGCTCAAAGACTGAAGATAGATCCCGGTCTCCTTTAAGCTATAATAGATATGCTTAAGGAGATATGCCATATGGATAACGAAGTATTAAATGAGCTTTCCAAACAGCAGCTTATAGAGCTTGTCGAGATATATTCCAAGAACCTTATCGCGATGGACGGGGTATGGTTCCAATCCATCGAAAAGAAGGATGGCATGGATGCTGCCATGCTTCACGATGCTGCTGCCTGGGAGCGCTTTACCGTAATTGAAGCAAGAAGGATAAAGCAGTTCCTGGATCTTCCTGACAGACCCGGATTAGAAGGGCTCGAGAAGGCTCTTAAATACAGATTCTACGCAAACCTCAATGAGTCGGATATCGTTTATCCTGATGAATATACCCTTATCTATACCATGAAGAAATGCCGCGTTCAGACGGCAAGGGAGAGGAAGGGTATGCCCTTCCATCCGTGCAAGCCTGTTGGAGTTATCGAGTACAGGGATTTTGCAAAGACGATAGACGACAGGATCACTTGCAGGTGCTTAAGCTGCTACCCTGAAGTGACCGATCCTTCGTGCTGCTGCAAGTGGGAATTCAGCTTAAAGGTTTGAGCCTTCTATATCTGCTTTGCAGGGAATAGCGGGAATGCCTCCCATCTTCTGCACGCAGAGCGCTCCTGACTTATTGCCGTAGACTAACGCGCTCCTTACCATCTCTTCTGTGATAGAAGCTGCGCTATCAGGCTCGTACATCATTATCTTAGACAGGAATCCGCCCCAGAATGCATCGCCTGCACCGGTTGCATCTACTGCCTTGACCTTAAAGCCGGGGATCGTATCGCTTAAGATATTGCCGTTATCGTTTATAAAGTAACGCGCGCCGTTTGCACCCAAGGTCTCTATTACCACGCGTATGTTATTAGATGTCATGAAGTCGCCGATGTTATCTTCGCTTCCGCCGATCATGAAGGTCTCTTCATCTGAGATCTTGAGAAGATCGATGTAGGGGAGAAGGTCGTATACGAGGGTCTTGCACCTATCCTCGCTGTGCCAGATATTGTCTCTGTAGTTAACGTCGAAGCTTACTATCTTGTTCATGGATGAAGCGAGCTTAACGGCCTTATATATCGCTTCCTTGCTCGGTGAATCAGACAGGGATACACTTCCGGCATGGAGAATATCGCAAGATCTGATATCTTCCTCCTTAACATCTTCGGGGCTTAAGAGGATATCTGCACCGGGCTTCCTTACGAAAGTGAAGGATCGCTCGCCGTTCTCGTAGAGGGTAACGAAGGCAAGGGTGGTTATAGCCTTGTCAGTAAGTTCGGGGACAAGCATCTTAATGTTATTCTCATCGAGGATATCCTTGAGCATGTGACCGAAGTCGTCGTTGCCGAGAAGGCCCAGGAAGGAGGAATCTATTCCGTTCCTTGCAGCGGATACTGCGACATTGGCTACAGCTCCGCCGGGGTTAGCCTTATAGGTG
The DNA here is from genome assembly GCA_024685135.1 of Saccharofermentans sp. Taxonomy (GTDB): domain Bacteria; phylum Bacillota; class Clostridia; order Saccharofermentanales; family Saccharofermentanaceae; genus Saccharofermentans. The sequence continues at coordinate 6,636 of JAIKWA010000085.1, read as the reverse complement.
AAGGAACCTGTTTGTGGTGTAAAGTCGATGAGCATCTCGCCCGCGCAAATTATCTTCATGGTAATCTCCCATCAATCCAATTTGATCTGTTGTGTTTTATTAAAAATCATATTGCAAAAACATCAGTTGTTTAATATCATTGTTTATGATAACGATTTCACAGTTGAAATGCAAGACATTTCGAGTGTGATCAGGAGGATATGACAGTGACGATCGCTGATATAGCAAAGATGGCAGGAGTATCACCTGCAGCAGTATCCCGTTATTTGAATGACGGCTATATAAGCGATGAGAAGCGCGAGAAGATAAGGGCGGTCATAGAGAAGACAGGATATGTTCCTTCGCGCCAGGCTCAGCAGCTCCGAACCAAGCGCACAAAGCTCATAGGTGTCATTATCCCCAAGATAGATTCGTATTCCATCTCTTGCATAATTGCCGGCATAAGCGAACAGCTTAACGGGGAGGACTATCAGATCCTTCTGGCCAATACGGATAATGACTATAATAACGAACTCAAATTCTTAAGGACCTTCAACCAGGATTTTGTTGACGGCATCATCCTTATCGCGACTACCGTAACCGGTGAGCACAGGAAGATCATAAAGTCTCTTAAGATCCCTGTCATAGCGATAGGACAGAAGGTCGATTTTATATCCAGCATCTACCACGATGACTATGGCGCAGCTTATGCCATGACAGAACGCCTGCTTTCCAAAGGCTATAAGAAACTTGGTTATATCGGTGTTCCGGATTGGGACATAGCTGTCGGTGTTGACCGTTTGAGAGGCTTCAGGGATTGCCTTGAAGATCACGGTATACCCTTCGAGCAGGATAAGGTCTTGACGGGTATGTTCAATATGGATAACGGTTACGATAACTGCAAGAAGCTCATGAGCATGAAGAAGAGACCCGATGCGATATTCTGCGCTACGGATACCATAGCTCTGGGCGCTGTTCACTATCTCAATGAACATGGTATAAAGATACCCGATAAGGTAGCAGTCTGCGGCCTCGGCAACGGCAAGACTGCAGGCGTTATAGATCCGCCTCTTACTACGGCTGACTATTTTTATAAGGAAAGCGGAGTTGAAGGCGCCAAGATGATCTTGGAGAAGATCGAGAATCCCAAGTCTCCGGTATTGTCATTAATGCTCGGTTTCGAGATCATCGAGAGACGATCCATCTGACAGCTTTATAGGAAATATACAAGTATCCGAACAAATATATACGGCTTCGTATATTGTCTTTGGGCATTCTGCACGATAGAAATCGTTTTTATTGTCTAATCGGTTGATTTACAAAGGTTTGCGAATGAATTACGATGAATTTATGAAAACGATTTCACACTAATCGTTACAGTTTAGGCGGTTTAAGATCTATAGTGCAAAGGAGGAATTTATGGATTACAACAAGTGTGCCAAAGAAGTCTTAGCTGCGATAGGCGGCAAAGATAATCTCGTTTCTGCAGCACATTGCGCGACAAGGCTTCGTCTTGTTATCGTGGACAATGACAAGCTGGATCAGAAGACCCTTGAAGACATCGACGGTGTCAAGGGCGTGTTCCAGTCTGCAGGACAGCTTCAGGTTATCATCGGAACCGGTACGGTAAACAAGGTATACGATGAGTTCATCAAAGAAGCGGGTGTAGAAGCGGCCAGCAAGGACGACGTTAAGGCTGCAGCTGCTGCAAAGGCTCCTTTCTGGAAGAGAGCGATCAAGATGTTAGGCGACGTGTTCGTACCTATACTTCCTGCTATCGTTGCATCCGGTCTTTTGATGGGCGTAGTAGAAGCGCTCGGTAAGGTTTTCCCGAATTTCTCAACAACCGATTGGTATGCATTCCTCGATATGATGGCTGCTACCGCATTTGCATTCCTCCCCGTACTCGTTGCGGCATCTGCTGCAAAGGTATTCGGAGCGAATATCTACCTTGGTGTAGTTATGGGTCTCATGATGGTCCATCCTTCACTTCTCAACGGTTGGAACGTAGGCTCTGAAGATGCCATTAACAGTTTCTTCGGGGTAACGGACGGCATCATACCGACATGGAACCTGTTCGGTAATATCCAGATAGGAAGCTATGTCTTAGGCTCGATATCCCGTCATGGATATCAAGGCCATGTAATCCCGGTAGTTATTGCCATCTGGGTTATGAGTAAGGTTGAGAAGTGGCTGCATAAGCATGTCCCTGAGATGATCGATCTGTTCGTAGTACCGATCGTTACTATCTTCGTTACATCACTTGCTACATTTATCGTAATCGGACCTGTCTTCTCACTTCTTGAGAACTATGTTCTTGCAGGCGCAGAGTGGCTTGTACAAAACCCGGTAGGTGCTGCGATCGTCGGATTCTTCTATCCGGCAACGGTAGTCATGGGTCTGCACCACATGTATAACGCTATCGAGGCGGGCATGCTCGCAGCGGCAGGCGGACTCAATACCTGGATGCCTATCGCAACTGCAGCAAACTTCGCACAGGGTGCAGCAGCACTTGCTGTAGGTCTCAAGGCTAAGAACGCAAAGACAAAGTCAGTTGCTATCCCTTCAGCGCTTTCCGCTTCATTGGGTATCACTGAGCCCGCTATCTTCGGTATCAATTTCCGTTTCTTCAAGCCCTTCGTTTGTGCGATGGTAGGCGGTGCCGCAGGCGGCCTTTTCGCAGCGATCGTAGGCCTCGGTGCCAATGCTTACGGCGTAACGGGTTTCCCCGGATTCCTCATCATCACAAACATCCCTATGTATTGTGTGCTCCTCCTCATCTCAGGTGTGGTTGCATTCGTACTCACATGGATCGTATGGAAGGAAGATGCACCTGAAGCACCCAAGGCAGAAGCAGCACCTGCTCCGGCTCCTGCAGTAGAAGAGAAGTGCGAAGTATGCGATACGGCAGAAAAGTTCGTCTCCTGCCCTGTGGAAGGTAAGGTCATTCCTCTATCAGAGACACCTGACGATACCTTCGCATCAGAAGCACTCGGCAAGGGCGCAGCGGTTGTTCCCGCAGGAGATACGGTCAAGTCACCTGTAAACGGTACAGTTACTATGGTATTCGATACAGGCCACGCAGTAGGACTCGAGAGTGACGACGGCGTAGAGATCCTCGTGCATATCGGAATCAATACGGTCGAGCTTGACGGCAAGGGCTTTACAAAGCTCGTCAAGGACGGCGATAAGGTTAAGATCGGAGATCCTTTGATCAAGTTCGATAAGGCCGTTATCACGGAAGCCGGCTACGATCTCACGACTCCGGTTATCGTAACCAACAGTGATGACTTCAAGACTATAGAGCTCATTAAGACAGGCGATACTGCAGAAGGAACGCAGATCCTTAAGATCGAGAAGTAAATACAATAAGCCTCCCGCCATGCAAGTGGCGGGAGGGCTTACCTTTATTCTGAGGAAGGAGGCACTCTAAGTGGATTTCAAAAAGGATCTGGAAGATATAAGAGCTCTTGAGCAAAAGAGTTATCCCGAGATAAGCAAGACTAAGCATTCACTCGGTTTCCATCTTATGCCTCCGGCAGGCTGGCTTAACGATCCCAACGGGCTCTGTGAAGCAGGCGGCGTATACCACATCTTCTTCCAGTACTCTCCCAAGAACGCAAATGGAGCAGAGAAGTATTGGGGACATTACATTACCCAAGACTTTATCGAATACACATATACGGGACCGTTTATGTCCCCGGATAACCAGTTGGATGCTGATGGTGTGTATTCCGGATCTGCTTATGTGGAAGACGGTAAGATCTATATCTACTACACGGGTAATGTAAAACTTAAGGGTGACTACGATTACACATATACGGGCCGCCTTTCCAATACCATCCTCGTAAAGACTGATGATGGCACCTGGACAGACGACAAGAAGGCAGTCTTGACGAATAAGGACTATCCCGAGGGCATGTCCTGCCACATAAGAGATCCCAAGGTCTTTAAGGATGAAGAAGGCTACAAGATGGTCCTCGGTGCAAGGACAAAAGACGACAAAGGATGCGTATTTATATATGCTTCTTCAGATCTTGTCAATTGGTCCTTTGTTAAGCTGATAGAATCCGGCGAGCCTTTCGGTTACATGTGGGAATGTCCCGACATAATAACCATAGCAGGTAAGAGCTTCTTATCCCTGTCGCCTCAGGGTGTTGCAAGCGAAGAATACCGTTACCAGAACATCTATCAGTCAGGTTATTTTGCACTCAAGGATGACTATGAGATAGATGAGAGTGTTCCCTTTACAGAGTGGGATATGGGCTTCGATTTCTATGCTCCGCAGACATTCAGAGACGAGAAAGGCAGATATATCCTGATAGGCTGGATGGGAATACCCGATGCAGACTATACAAACGAACCGACGGTAAGAGACGGCTGGCAGCATGCGCTTACGATGGCTAGAGAGCTTACATTAGAGGGCAATAAGGTTATCCAGAAACCTTTGGCTGAATACGAAGCACTAAGAGATCAAAGGATAGATTCCCTGAGCTTCAAGGGCATGGCTGAGATAAGCGTAAAGGTTCTGGAAGATAAGGATATCAGGCTTGCCATAAACGATTCGCTCGTATTCTGTTACGACAGCAACAAGAAGGCAGCAGCGCTTCTTTTCGATCAGGATAAAGAGAATATGGAAGGCGCTGTAAGAGGCTTTGGCAGAACGGTAAGGAAGGCAAAGGTAGAGTCTTTAGAAGACATTAAGATATACCTCGATACCTCTGCTGTAGAGATCTATGTAAACGGCGGTAAGACGGTATTTGCAAGCAGATACTACTGTGATATTCCGGAAAGGAAGATCGATCTTACGGAAGGCCTGACCCCGGAGATCTACAGTTTGAAACAGTTTAAGATCAACATTTGAAGATAAAAGCGGTAAACAGCGCATAGGAATGCGCACAAAAAACACTACAGGAGGTTTTATAACATGAAGACATTTGATTACACGATCACAGATGAGGTTGGTATCCACGCAAGACCCGCAGGCGTACTCGTAAAGGAAGCTAAGAATTACGCGTCTAAGATCACCATCTGTAAGGGCGAGAAGAAGGCTGAGGCAACAAAGCTCATGATGATCATGTCCCTTGGTGTTAAGAAGGGTGATACGATCACCGTTACAGTAGAAGGCGATGACGAAGATGTATGCGCTCCCGCAATCGAGAATTTCTTTAAGGAGAATCTATAAGCCATGATCACTATAAAGGGCAAATCCAGTTCTAAGGGTATCGCCATCGGCCGCATAGTAAAGTATGTAAAGCCTGAAGCGGTCGTAGAGCTCAAGACGGTAGACGATGCAGAAGCCGAAGTCAAGCGCTACGAGCAGGCAAGAGATACTGCAAAAGAGCAGCTTGCGAAGCTTTACGATAAGGCTCTGGTCGAGGTTGGCGAATTAGGTGCTGCGATCTTCGAAGTGCATCAGATGATGCTCGATGACGAGGATTATAACGACAGCGTTTATAACATGATCAAGTCCGAATCCGTGAATGCGGAATACGCAGTTACCAAGACCGGCGAGAACTTCTCCGAGATGTTTGCCGGCATGGACGACGAGTACTTTGCCGCAAGAGCCACAGATGTCATCGATATCTCTGAGAGAGTCGTATCCATATTGGCTGGTGTGGCTATAGGTACGGACATGAGCGAGCCCGTTATCTTAATGGCAGAAGACCTTGCTCCGTCTGAGACTGTTCAGATGGATAAGTCAAAGCTCCTGGCATTCGTTACAAGGCTCGGCTCTGCAAATTCACATACGGCTATCCTGGCAAGGACTATGGGTATCCCTTCATTAGTTGAAGTGGATATTCAAGACGACTGGGACGGTAAGACCGTTATCGTAGACGGTAATACCGCAACGATCTATATCGATCCTACAGAAGAGCTCCTCGTTAAGATGGGCGCTCTCAAGGACGAAGAGACAAGGCAGAAGCAGCTGCTTCAGGATCTTAAGGGCAAGGAGAATGTAACTCTCGACGGCAAGACGGTAAACCTCTATGCCAATATCGGTAATGTAAGCGATGTTGCATCCGTCCTCGCAAACGACGGCGGCGGTATCGGATTGTTCAGGAGTGAGTTCCTGTATCTGAGTACGGACAACTATCCGACAGAGGAAGAGCAGTTCAATGCATACAGGACAGTCGCTCAGAACATGGCAGGCAAGAAGGTAATAATCAGGACTCTCGATATCGGCGCTGATAAGCAGGTGGATTACTTCCAGCTTGATAAGGAAGATAACCCGGCTATGGGTCTTCGTGCGATCAGGATATGCCTTGAGAGGCCTGATATATTCAAGACTCAGCTCCGCGCATTGTTAAGAGCGAGTGCTTTCGGCAATATCTCCATCATGTTCCCGATGATCATCTCGGTAGAGGAGGTCAAGAGGATCAAGGTCATCCTCGAAGAGGTTAAGGCTGAGCTGAGAGCAAACAACATCGCCTTCAAGGAAGATATCGAGATCGGCATCATGATCGAGACTCCGGCTTCAGTCATGATATCCGACCTGCTCGCTGAAGAAGTCGATTTCTTCAGCATCGGCACCAACGATCTCACTCAGTACACTCTGGCTATCGACAGGCAGAATGCAAAGCTCTCATCGTTCTTCAATCCTCATCACGAGGCTATCTTGCGCATGATCAACATGGTCATACAGAACGGACACAA
>JAIKWA010000052.1 GCA_024685135.1 Saccharofermentans sp. | reverse complement strand
CTTGCAGCAGCACCGCCGGCATTGCTTACGAGCATCGGAGTCTCAACTTCCATGAAGTTTCTCGAATCGAGGAAGTTACGGATCTCCTTGATTATCTTGGATCTCTTGACGAATGTGTCCTTTACCTCAGGGTTCATGATGAGGTCGGTATATCTCTGACGATATCTCATGTCGGTATCTGTCAGGCCGTGGAACTTCTCGGGGAGAGGCTGAAGGCTCTTTGTGAGAAGAGTGATCTTCTCGGCATGTACTGAGATCTCACCTGTCATGGTCCTGAAGAGGAAACCTTCAACGCCGAAGATATCACCTACATCAGACTTCTTGAAATCAGCGTAAGGCTCCTCACCTATCGCGTCACGTGCTACATATACCTGGATATTGCCCTTGAGGTCTCTTAAAGACATGAAGGAAGCCTTACCCATGACACGCTTGAACATCATACGGCCGGCAATGGATACACGGATAGGCTCAGCGTCCATTATCTGGCGTCTTTCCTCGTAATCTGCCTTCTTCTTTGCTCTTGCTTCCTGCTCTTCGAGGCCTGTTACGTCTACCTCTTCCCTGCCCGCAAGAAGCCTGCTCTCGAGTTCATCGTAAGCTGCCTTTGCATCGTCGGTGTGGCAAGTCTGGTCGAATTTAGTTATCTCAAAGGGGTTCTTGCCGGCCTGCTTGAGATTATTAAACTTCTCCAGCCTTACATCGATCTCACTAGCCATATATAAATCTCCATTCTATTTAAGAATAAGAAGTGCGAACATAGCCCGCACTTCCACTTAAGTAATCTTATTGTACGGGGCGTATTACTTCTCGATCTTAACGATCTTGTACTTGATAACGCCTGTAGGTGCTGAAACAGATACAGTCTTACCCTTCTTCTGACCTGTGATAGCTCTTCCTACGGGAGAGTTCTCTGAGATCTTCTTCTTCTTGAAGTCAACCTCGGATTCACCTACGAGCTTGTATTTGAACTCTTCTTTTGTTGCTGTGTTCTGGAGTGTAACGATGGAGCCCAATGCAACCTTCTCAGTTGTAAGCTCTGAATCGTCAACTACTTCTGCGTTCTTGAGGATAGCCTCGATAGCTGCGATCCTCTCTGCGTTAGCAGACTGCTCAGCCTTGGCTTCGTCGTACTCGGAGTTCTCCGATAAGTCTCCCTGAGCCTTTGCTTCCTCGAGCTTGGCAGAGATCTCTGCCATCTTGGTAGTCTTTCTCTCGGCAAGTTCGTTCTGAAGTTCCTCGAAACCTTCCTTGGTCATCTGGTTCTTAATTACATCTGCCATTTGGTATTACTCCTTTGGATTTAGCTTTGCTTATTTTAATAAAGGGGGACGTCTTTTGCAAATTTATCTTGCAGTCCTGTCGTTCTCCTTCTGGATTACGTCGTGAGCACCGCCCTCGACGATGGATGTTGAAGATACGATTACAAGTCTTGCCTTCTGCTGGAATTCCTCTATCGAAGAAGAACCGCAGGAGCACATTGTTGCCTTGACCTTTGCAAGAGATGTCTCAACACCGTCCTTGAGGGTACCTGCGTAAGGAACGTAAGAATCAACGCCTTCCTCGAAGGCCATCTTGCCGCCCTTGCCGCCGTCGTCGTAACGCTGCCAGTTGCGCGCTCTGTTAGAGCCCTCGCCCCAGTACTCTTTTACATATGTGCCGCCTACAAGGAGCTTCCTCGTAGGAGATTCGTCGAATCTTGCGAAATATCTGCCGAGCATCATGAAGTCGGCACCCATGGCAAGTGCAAGAGCCATGTGGTAATCGTGAACGATACCGCCGTCAGAGCAAAGAGGGATATATACGCCTGTTTCCTTGAAGTATTCGTCTCTTGCCTTTGCAACTGCGAGAACTGCAGATGCCTGGCCGCAGCCGATACCCTTCTGCTCTCTCGTGATGCAGATGGAGCCGCCTCCGATACCGATCTTGATGAAGTCTGCGCCGCAGTCTGCGAGGTATCTGAAGCCCTCTGCGTCTACTACGTTACCTGCACCTACGATAACATCCGGATATCTTGACTTGATCCACTCGAGAGCGTTCTTCTGCCATACGGAGAAACCGTCAGAAGAGTCGAGGCAGAGAGCATCTGCGCCTGCTTCAACGAGTGCGGGAACTCTTGTCTCATAGTCTCTTGTATTGATGCCGGCACCGACGATGAGCTTCTTCTCGGAATCTAAGAGTTCGTGCGGATTTGCCTTGTGGAATTCGTAGTCCTTACGGAAAACGAGGCCTACGAGTCTTCCCTGTGTATCGATTATGGGGAGCTGGTTGATCTTGTTGTCCCAGATTATGTCATTTGCTTCCTTAAGGGATGTGCCCTCGGGTGCTGTTACGAGCTTGTCTATGGGGGTCATGAAGGTTGATACCTTCTCATCGGGGGACATACGGCTTACACGGTAGTCTCTTGTTGTTACGAGACCTAAGAGCTTGCCGTCAGCTCTGCCGTCTTCTGTTACGGCTGCAGTGCCGTGGCCTGTCTGGTCGCGGAGCTCGAGTACTCTTGCGAGAGTGTCGTCAGGTGACAGGTTGGAGTCTGATGCTACGATGCCGGCCTTGTACTTCTTGACCTTGCGGATCATCTCACACTGTGATTCAACTGACTGTGACTGGAATACGAACGACATACCGCCGCATCTTGCGAGCGCTATGGCAAGACCGTCATCCGATACAGCCTGCATTACTGCTGATACCATAGGGATATTTATCTTAAGTCTTGATTCCTCTTCGCCCTTCCTGTACTTACATACCGGAGCCGATAGATCGATCTTATCGGGAGTGTTGTCCTCTGTTGTGAGGTTGGGTATAAGAAGGTACTCTGAGAATGTTCTTGATTCCTGCTCGAAAATCTGTGCCATAGAAAGCCCCCTTGTAAATTAATTAATAAATAATAGCATAAGCACTGCGCCTATACCAACACAAAAAAACCGTGATTTATCTTGAGGTTTTTGGTTGCAATTAATAACCCCGCGCGGATGATTCCACACGGGGCCTGATCTAAGTCTTGTTAAAGTCTCAATCTTCGGACTTGTCTTCTTCGGTATCCTCTGCCTCAGCCTCAACCTCAGGCTCTTCTGCCTTGGGCGCTTCAGCCTTGGGAGCAGCCTCGGGAGCGGGAACTGAATCCTCGTCGTCGAATCTTGCACCGCACTTAAAGCAGAAAGCATAAGCGAGATTGTTCTCCGTACGGCATACGGGGCATCTCTTGAGTCCTCTCTCACGGAGGATCTTGATCTCTAACTCTTCGATCTCTTCGTTGAGTCTTGTGATCGCGTCGCACTTGGCATTGATATCCTTAGTGCAATCGATATTGATATCCTTGTACTGTCCATAGTAGAGATGACCGATCTCATCGTAGTTTCTTCTGATGGTATTCTTCTTCTCCTGGATGGACTTCTGGAAATTAGCAATATTCTTCTGCTTTGTGTCTGCAAAAATAGGCATTGTAATCATCCTCCTTGTTCTTGATAGCTTAAATTATAAACCAAAACAGGATGAATAGTTATTAATTAACGATTAATTTTATCATTTTGTATCTAAGACGGGCATGCTCTTCTTCCGCAGGAACATGATTATGCCGCCTCCGATCATGAGAGACGCTACTATAACACCTGCCGTACTGCTGTACTGAGCGGCAGCGGGATGGTTCATGTAAGACATTACCGCGTAGATGAGCTCTACTATAGCGACGCCCGCATCGGCAAAGCCTACGACCTTCATGGTGCGCACTATGGGGTCTTCCCTCTTCCTCGTTATCATCATGCCCCTTAAGGCAAAGGCGAGCTTGATTATCGCGAAGGCTGCAAAATAATACAGGAAGCGTCCGGGTATAGTAACGCAGTCACCTACAAAGAACATACGAAGGCTGCAGGCAATATAGACAAGACCGAGTATCAGCATCCTTATGCTGCTGTATTTATGCACTCTGAATTCATAGTAGTAGCAATCGTAGGGATCGGGGATCTTCTTGGAGAATATATACTTTGTAAGGATCTGATATCTGAATATGCCGATAACCACAACGTATACAACGTTGAACAGAAGCCATCCCGATCTGACCCACAGACCATAGAACAGCTTGGCAAAGGACATGAGCAGGTTGCCGATTATCGACATAGAAACGAGAGCGACATTGATATCGCGGTCGTAGATCTGCTCTAAGAGTCTCTTCCATTTCTCCGACAGACTTTCCATATGCTCAATAATACAATGAAGATTTAATAGGTGCTATACTAATACAAACTGTCAAAGAGGATAAATTTATGGCCAAAAAGAACGGTATTTTTTTCTGTAAGGAGTGCGGATACGAGACGCAGGGGTGGATGGGACAATGCCCCGGCTGCGGCAAATGGAACACACTCACCGAAGCTCCCAAGGATACCGCTCCCAAGAAGGACCAGGGTCCTAAGATGGTCTACTCCTGGACAGATTCGGCAAGGACAGTAAGGCTCAAGGACGCAGGACGCGAGAACTACAAGCGCGTATCCACAGGGATAAAGGAATTAGATGCACTTTTCGGCGGCGGCGTAACAGAAGGCTCTGTCACCCTTCTCGTAGGCGAGCCCGGCATCGGTAAATCAACTGTCTTGATGCAGCTTGCCGGAAGCTACGATACGGATAAGGAGATCTTATATGTATCTGGCGAAGAGTCCCCTGCCCAGATCGGAATGCGTGCAGACCGCCTCGGGATCAAGCGCAACTTTCTCATATGTGGCGAGACCAGGTTTGAGAAGATACAAGAGCAGATCGAGGCAAATAAGCCCGCACTTTGCATTATAGATTCCATACAGACACTTTATTCGGAGCAGATAACGGGAACCCCCGGCAGCGTCACTCAGACAAGAGAAGTGACCGCGGGTCTTATCCGCATCGCCAAGACGAGCAATATATCGATAGTGCTCGTAGGTCATATAACCAAGGAAGGCTCAATAGCAGGACCTAAGACCATAGAGCATATGGTCGATACCGTCCTGACCTTCGAGGGCGATAACACGGGCGGATACCGGATACTCAGATCCAACAAGAACAGATTCGGCAAGAGTAACGAGCTGGCCTTTTTCGAGATGGGGGACAAGGGACTTACGCCGGTAAGCTCTTCTTCTGCCCTTCTTGTTGCAGGAAGGCCGATAAACAGTCCCGGCTCGTGCCTTACGTCCGTGATGGAGGGCAACGAGGCCCTGATGTGCGAGGTGCAGGCTCTGGTATCTCCGAGCTGCTACGCTAACGCGCAGCGCATGACCTCCGGCCCCGAGCGCAACAGAGTGCTCATGCTCCTTGCGGTATGCGACAAGGTCTTCAAGCTCAATCTAACCAGCATGGATTGCTTCGTAAACATCATCGGCGGGCTTCGGGTATCTGACCCTGCAACGGACCTCGCAGTATGTGCTGCGGTGATATCCTCGGCAAGAGAGGTCTCGGTTAAGCCCAACAACCTTTTAGTGGGCGAGGTCGGCTTGTCGGGCGAGATAAGGCCCGTGTCCTACATCTTAAGGCGCTGCCTCAGTGCCGTGCGCATGGGCATAACCACGCTCGTTATCCCTGGGAGCGTCGAAGACAGCCTCGAGAAGGAGATCTCAGACCTTACCGGCGATATGGCAAAGGCCATGGCAAATACCGTAAGGCTTTACCCCGATAACTTGAGCGAAGCCTGTGACATGCTCTTCTAAGGAGGCTTATATGGCAAATAACCTGGTGTTTATAGTACCTGCGGCAGGCGCCGGAACGCGCATGCATTCAGCAGTTCCCAAGATAATGCTCCCCGTAGAGGGCAAGAGCGTGATAGTAAGGACACTTGAAGCCATTGCATCCTTCAAGACCGGGCTCAAAGTATCAGTCGTATTGGTTACAACTCCCGAATTAAAGGATGAGCTTGCTTCCGTTTTAAATGGCTTTAGCACTCTTAACGGCGCCGTAGTCTTAGGCGGCGATACCAGGACAGTATCTGTATCAAACGGAGTTGCTGCTATCCCTTCCATAGTCCCTGAGATCGCGCCGGATGACCTTGTGTTGATACACGACGGCGCAAGATGCCTCGTAACTTCAGGTGTTATAGCAGGCGTCGTATCGGGACTTAGTTCTTCTCCTGTCTGCGTCGCATCAGTTCCCGTCAAGGATACCCTCAAGATAACGCGCGAGGAATCCGGCAAGCGCATCGCAGAATCAACTCCCGACAGAAGTCTCATATATGCGGTGCAGACACCGCAGGGCTTCAGATACGACACTCTTGTTAAATGCTATTCGTATGCTCTCTCCAACGGGATAACTGCAACAGACGATACTGCCCTTGCTGAGATGCTCGGGATAGAAGTCGCGATAAGTACGGGAAGTTATTCGAATATAAAGATAACCACGCCGGAAGATATAGCACTGGCAAAAGAGATCTTAAGATCAGATATACCTTCTGAAACTTAATATAACGAAGACCTGTATTCCTTCGCCCCTGCCCATGCCGGTAAGACCTTCGCCGGTCGTTGCGGTGATGCCGACAGAGGATTTGGGAATGCCGAGAAGTCCTGCAAGACTCCCCTTCATGTCATCTATATAGCCTTTGAGCTTGGGAGCGAGGCATTCTATTGTAAGCGAGCAATGGATGATCTTGGAGCCCTCGGGCATATATCTCAAAGCTTCTTCAAGATAGACCGTGCTGTCCTTGATGCCCTCCTCGAGGCAGATCTTATCAGCGATACCGCCCAATATATTCACACCCGTAAATCCGGATATGGCATTGGTTACGGCATGAAGTACGACATCGCCGTCCGAATTGGCGCTGAAGGGTCTGGTGTGTTCAACATCGATGCCGGCGAGCTTGATCTTGTAAGAGCCCTCGGGGATATCTTCGAATCTGTGTGAATCCTGACCTATCGTGCTGATATATTCTGCTTCCATAGTGTTTCCTTAAGATATTCCGTTAGTTGCAAGCCATGAGACGATGTCATTTACCGTCCAATTAGATTTGCTGTCTGAACCAAAATTGGCAACCTTGGCTCCGCCGCTGAATAAGACGAATTCGGGCACTGCCGTTACATTAAGCTCTGTGTTGAGCGTCGGATATGCACTTGCATCGACCGCAACAACTACGATCTTGCCGTTAAACCTCTCGGCAAGATCCTCGACTCCTGCGGTTATTCCCGCAGCAGTCGGATTATCCGTCGTATAGAAATACATGAGTACCGGCATCTCCTTCTGGGACATGATGCCGTCTAAGTCCTTGACCTCGCGATAGACGATACCCTGCATTGCTTCACCGGATTCGTCGTACTCGCCGGGAACATCCTCGTAGCACATGCAGATGGCAGAAGAACTGTAGCTTATATTGCCGATACAGCTCTTAAGCTTCTTGGCGCAGGATGTAATGGCAAATACCATCGTAAGACTGATAAGGATCGCAAGAGGCTTGGAAATCTTCATGATCAACCTTTCTTCTCGATGAGAGATGAGACCATATCGCAAGCACCGCTCAAAAGATCATCGGGGATCTGCTCAGCCTTGCCCGTATCAACTATCTTGGTTATCCCGGGATCGAGGGGAAGCTTGTCTAATACTGTAGAACCGATCTTGCTTGCCGATTTCTCGATCTTGGAGCCGTCGCCGTAGAGATTTATCATATCGCCGCAGTGAGGACACTTGATATAGCTCATGTTCTCGACCATGCCGAGAACGGGGATATTCATCATGGAGGCCATATTGCGGGCCTTGTTTACTATCATGGATACCAGATCCTGAGCGGTGGATACCAGGATGATACCGTCTGCGGGGATAGCCTGGAATACCGTAAGAGGAACGTCACCTGTGCCCGGAGGCATATCGATGAGGAGAACATCCAACATTCCCCAGTTTACCTGACCCCAGAACTGTCTTACGAGGGAGTTGAGGACAGGTCCTCTCCAAACGACAGGGGTCTCCTTATTCTCCAATACGAGATTGACACTTACGACCTTGATGCCCGTGTCAGTAACTGCAGGAATGATGTTGATGCCGTCTGATTCGAGCATGCCGTCAAGACCGAAGCTGTTGGGAATGGAAGGGCCCGTTACGTCCGCATCCATGATGCCCACCTTGTAACCCTTGCGGGCAAGGCTTACCGCAAGACAAGAAGTGACGAAGGACTTACCTACGCCGCCCTTACCGCTTGCTATACCTATAACCGTCTTAACTGATGAACCCTCTGCAAGGCTCTCCTTGCCGATACCTGAAGGTCTTCTCTCTTCTCCCGTTCCATTCGCTGAAGGGCACTGCTCTGTTGAAGTGCAGCCGCTCTTGGAGGGACAGGAATCACATGCTGATGACATATAATGCCTCCTAAAATTTATTACCCGATAATTATATCAGATGTCTCTATCTTCTTCATCACTGCCGGACTGTCTTCTGACAAGTGTCGAGAGCTTCTGTATACCGGTGTCGTATCCTACGGAAACGATGCTTACAAGACGCTTCTCGCCTTTCTTGAGTGATGAAGTAAATGATCTTACCGAATCGCCTGCCGCAGTCTTTGCAAGACGCACAGACTCTTTCTCTGCTGCCGTAAACTGCTCTGCAAAAGCCTTCTCCTTGGCCCTGTGCGCTGCGGCAAGCTCGCTTTCTATCCTGCGGTTCTCTGCGACCATCGCGCGGTATTCGTCGTAGTGCTTCTTGGTAGGCTCGCTGACCGTAACGATCGTATCGACCGCGCCGTAGATCTGTGAACCTAACTTATCAGATACATTCCTTATGCCCCTGGTCATCTTCTTGAAGGCTCTTACCTTCTTCTGGAAGCCGATGATAGTGGCAAGGGTGTTGATGATATCCAATATGAGGATGATGACAAACAAAGCAAGAAGGATGTAGAATACCGGGCGGCTCAGACTCCTTATGATCCACTTTACTATCGGGTGCAGGACATAGATACCGAGCGAGCATGCGATACCCCAGTACAGGAAGAATCTCGCGCAGATATATCCCCTGAAGTTTAACTTGTAATCCGAATAGTCCCACCACCTCATGTGGAAGGTGTGGTACAGGATAACGCCTGCTATGAGCTCTACCGTCGTAGCTGCAGCAGCGGTTCCGAAGAATATGACAAGAAAATTGTCCTGGAACTGCTCGAAAAGCCATATGCCGGCATAGAAGCCCAACCCGTATACGGGGCATATCGGGCCTGCGAGCATTCCCCTGTTTATGAACTGCTCTTCGGTGACGCCGTAATAGATAACCTCAACTACCCAGCCGATAAAGCTGTAGATGAAGAACATCATCAGTGAATCGAGAAACGGATATGGAAGTATCATTCTTTCACGGCTTTCATAATATGGTAGCCGCCCGATACACCGAGCGTTACGCAGTTACCGAATAACTCCTCTATCTTTGCCTTGGACGAGCCTGCGCCCTGCTTGCGCTGCAATACCACATAGAGCCTTCCGCCCGCGTTTAAGTGAGCGAATGCTTCTTCGTAGAACTTGAATACTGTGGACTTGCCTGCTCTTACGGGCGGGTTTGTGACCACGACATCAAACATCTCGCCGTCTTTGAGGCCCCCGTTTATATCGAGCTGCTCAAAGCTTGCTCTTACCTTGTTAAATTCCGCGTTCTCGTTTGCAAGAGCTACTGCTCTTGAATTGACATCGTAGCCCTTGATCTCGCAGTTGGGGAAGCGGGAAGCCAATACTACTCCCACTATGCCCGCACCACAGCCGAGATCCAGGAAATGCTCGTACTGAGGCCTTTGAGTTCTTAAGTCCTTTACCGTCTCCTTAAGGAGAGCATCCGTGCCGTAGTCCACATTCTTGCGTGAGAAGACATTCGAATCAGTTATGAACCTGAACCTTATATCAGAGAATTCATACTCTATTATCCGCCTGTCAGATGTGGTTATGGGATCAGGGTCAAAGTACTGTGACATCAGAGTTTGTCCTCTAGCTTTGTCTTCTTGATAAGAAGTATGAGCGGCAGGCCGAGCACTACGAGGAGCACTGCTTCAGAGCCTGCAACCTCGAGCATGCTGATGCTTACCATAAGTGCTGAAACTGAAGATCCCCCGTCTACGAGAAGGAACGGCAGATAGCCGCCTACGATAAGTCCGTTTACGACGACGGGAGGGATGATGCCGAGGAGCTTATTGGGCTTGGCGATATAGTATGAGAGCACGCCTGCGATAAGGGTCGCAAGTGTACCGAAGATGATATCAATAGGACCTAAGTTATTGGGGTTTAGAAGGTTTGCAAGAAAGCATCCCAATGTGACTCCCGGAACTGTTGCAATAGAGAATGCGGGGAGGACTGTCATGACCTCTGCAAGCCTTACCTGCAAAGGTCCGTATGCGATCTGTGCAAAGGGCAAAGTTAGGATCACATACAAAGCGGCGATTATGCCGTTATTTACTATAAACCTGATCCTCTTACGGTTTTTGGCTGACTGTGATAATTCTGTCATTTGCTTTCCTTACATGAACTGATTTATTGAAGCTCTTACGCTGTCATTGATCTGACAGAGCTTGAATGTCTTATCCCAAGACATCTCGGGGCACTGTATGAGACCTGCTTCAATAGCCTTCTTACAGCCTTCGATCTCATAGATATAAGAATCGTCCGTGGACTTATCTGCCTCGATCTCTTCTATTACCTGATCGTTCTTATCAAGGAGAGTGATCTTGCGGTATGTGTTGATGTTGCCTATCTTGATCTTGCCCTCCTCGCCTACGATGGAGCCGTCCTTTGCGGTATCAGCGCTCATTGTGACGAAGAAGTCTGCGATGATGGAACCGTCGCCTGATTCGAGGTTATAGAAAGTATCCTTGTCGCAACCTGTCGAGAGCCTCTTGGCATAAACATGTGTTGCTCTTATGTCCGTTCCTATAACAGAGATAGCGAGGTTGGTAGGATATACGCCGAGATCCAGGTAAGCTCCGCCTCCCAATACGGGATCGTTGAGCCTTGCCACCTCGGTAAGATCGTATCCGAGATCGCCCGTGATGAACTTAACCTGACCGATCTTGCCTTCCTTGATCCATTCGAGCATCTTGAGATGCAGCGGCATAAAGGATGTCCACATGGCTTCACAGACGAACAGGTTCCTGTTCTTGGCTTCGCCGAAGATGCTCTTTGCCTCATCTGCGTTCATGGCAAAAGGCTTCTCGATGAGGACATTCTTATATTCCTTGATGCACAATATGGCATGCTCGTAGTGGTATGAATTAGGTGTTGCGATATAGATAAGATCCAGATCCTTTGCTGCTGCGAGCTTCTCGTAGCCGGTATAGACCTTGGCGTCGGGACAATATGCGGCAGCGAATTTCTTTGCTCTTGAGCGCTCCCTTGAAGCAACTCCCGCAACCTGACAACCCTCTGTCTTGCCTATGGCCTGAGCCATCTTGGCAGCGATCTTACCGCAGCCCAAAATTCCGATATTAAACATATCACTAACCCCTCCCTGATGCCTTGATATTTATTAATTATAATACAGCGGCATCAAAATGCACTTTAATATCTGCTTTATTACTCTTGAGCCTGAACAGCCGTCATTGCGACAGTGTTTACGATGTCTTGTACGGAGCAGCCTCTCGACAAGTCGTTGCAGGGCTTATTGAGGCCCTGGAGCACTGCAAAGCAATCTGCGCCGCCTACCCTCTGAGTGATCTTGTAGCTGATATTACCTGCCTGAAGATCTGGGAATACGAGTACATTTGCTCTTCCTGCAACGGGGCTTCCGGGTGCCTTGCTCTTGCCGATCTCGGGAACGATCGCGCAGTCGTACTGCATCTCGCCGTCGAGGAGGAGACCCGGTGCGATCTCGTGAGCTATGGCTACTGCCTGCTGCACCTTGTCTACGAGCTCATGCTTTGCGCTTCCCTTGGAAGAGAAGGAGAGCATTGCAACCCTGGGCTCTTCGAAGCCGCAGAGCTTCTTTGCGGTATCAGCTGCGGCAACAGCGATATAGGCGAGCTCTTCAGCTGTAGGATTGGGCATTACTACGCAGTCTGCATATACGAGCAGACCGTCTTCACCGAGGTCCTTATTGGGACAATCCATAAGGAAGGATGAAGATACGATCTTCATCTCGGGCTTTGTCTTTATTATCTGAAGCGCAGGTCTTAACATGTCGCCTGTAGTGTGTATGGCGCCTGATACGAGACCGTCAGCATCGCCTGTCTTGACCATCATGATGCCGTAGTACATGGGATCTTGGACCATTGAAGCGGCCTTCTCCTCTGTTACGCCCTTATTCTTGCGAAGTTCATAAAGAAGAGCTGCATATTCGTCCTTCTTGGGGCTTGCTGCCGGATCTATAGTCTCGATCCCTTCGATATCTGCGCCTACCTTGGCAGCTGTTGCTTCTATCTTGTCCTTGCTGCCGATGAGGATAGGTCTTGCAAGGCCTTCCCTGTTTAAGATGCTTGCAGCTTCTACTGTTCTTTCTTCGTCACCTTCGGGAAGAACGATGCTCTTAACATCTGCTCTTGCCTTGGCCATTACTTTATCTAACATACTCATGGTAAATATCTCCTTATATTACAGGTCTATGCCTTCGAAGCCGTTCCAGACATTCCTGCCGGAATACTTCTTGGGCTCTATCTCGCCTCTTAACACGCCGAGAGCGGGGATAGCAAGAGCCTCCTGCTCCATCTCGCCGGGGTATACGCTAATAGGTGCGATAAAGCCGCATCTTGTCTCGATACCCTTGAGGACATCGTCAAATCTCATGAGTCCGCCCGTGAGAAGGATGCCGTCAACCTTGCCGCAGAGTACTGCGCTCATTGAACCGATCATCTTGCAGATCTGATAGATCATGGTATTCCATACGAGGCTTGCCTTGCGGTCGCCCTGATCTACGAGCTCGTGGATCGTATCAGCATTGGATGTGCCGAACAGATCGACAAAGCCGCCTGCTCTCGAGCATCTGAGCCTTACGTCTTCAACAGAGTGCTCATCGATATAATCGAGGAGACTTAATATCGGTACCGAACCTATTCTCGTAGGTGTGAAGGCACCCTCGCCGTCAGCGCCCATATTGCCGTCCACCATCTTGCCGTGGTCGTGCGCACTTACGGTGATGCCGCCGTCTATATGAGCAACGATGAAGTTGCAATCTTCGTACTTCCTGCCCATAGACTTAGCGTGGAACTCCGCAACGGCCTTCTGATTAAGGACATGGGAGTGGGATACTCTGTAGATACCCTTGATACCCGTAAGTCTTGCAAGGTCGCAATACTCGTCAACGTTTGTGGGATTCAATGTATATGCGGGCTTGTTATATTCCTTGGCAAATCTCCATGCGAGCATTACGCCTAACTTTGCAGGGTGCTCTGAGCCGCCTACGGCATTAACAGTGTCTTCGTAGAGCTTCTCATCGATCACCGTTATACCGCCGGGCTGAGTGCATGCAGAGCCGCCTCTTCCGACAAAACAGTCGATCTCGGAAGGAAGGATGTTCTCTTCTTTTAGCATGTTAATAATGACCCCGTAACGGAAATCTTCCTGCATGTTTACGTGGGGATACTTTAGCAGTTCGTCCGCATCGTGAAACAAGCTGTGTTCAAACACAAGGTCCTCATTGTTAAATAGGCTTACCTTGGTAGATGTTGAACCGGGGTTGATAATAAGCAGCTTAAAAGATCTGTCTGTCATGTGTTCCTACCTTCTTCTTGCAAATTAGCCTAAAAGGCTCATGAGGTATACCATTCCCGCAACGAGCCAGAAGCTCATAACGATTATGGTTATGGCTATCCAGATATATTTGAAGATCTTGCCGGCCTTCTTGCCTGCTATCTTGGCATCGGAAACAGCGAGCTGCTTCCTCGTCATCTTTGCACGGTTTTGAGCGTCGGCACGGTAAAGATAATATCCGCATTTTGAGCAGATAGTACGGTTGCCGTTCTCCGTATTACATCTTGGACAAATCATAGAAAACCTCCGTCGCCCAATTATACACGCATCAGAAACCAAAGAAAACCGACTTTTTATCGGCCATTTCCCCATATCTTGCTATGTATCCGAGGGCGTCTTTTATGGTAGAACACCTCTCGACCCGTCTTTTGGAATCAGGGCCATCCTGCTTGAAGCATCTCTTGCTCGAAGATCCCGCACCGAAGGATAAGACATCCCTGTAATCCGTCATCATCGCGACATTATAAAGGCAGCCGGTATCGCCCTTTGCAAAACCCGTGTTCTCGAGTCCCTTCTCTGTATCCTTTTGCCTGTACATATAGTAAGGGTGGTAGCCTGCCTCATATAAGAGCTCATATGCTTCCTGCAAGGCGGGATCTAAACCTATACGCTTATCTGTCCTGTCCATTACGACTTCTTTTGTAAGGGACGCCCTCCTCTTCTTGTAGAGGGTATGAATGGTTATATTGGCAGGGTCTAATTCAATGAGGCTTCTTACCGAGGATATGAAGTCTTCGGGCATCTCGTGAGGAAGACCTGCTATAAGGTCCATGTTTATCACGTCAAAGCCCATGGAAGAAGCCTTGCCATACCAGTACCTGATGTCATCAGCCGTGTGCCTGCGGTTGAGCTTTGCAAGAGTTGCAGAATTCATCGTCTGAGGGTTGATGCATATCCTGTTTATACCATGCTCTCGCATGACGCCCAGCTTATATTCCGTAAGGGTGTCGGGCCTTCCCGCCTCTATCGTTATCTCCTTGCAGTAAGTAAGATCTATCTTTGCGAAAATGCAATCTATGAGGGATGCAAAATCCCTGTCAGATAAGACCGTCGGGGTACCCCCGCCCATGTAAAGGGTGGATATCCTGCGGTTTATACGGGGCGCTACAAGGCCGATCTCCTTTTCGAGCGCTGCCTCGTAATTTGTAAGGCGGTCCATATGCTTGGTTATATCCTCTGATATGAACGAGCAGTAAGAGCACCTTGAAGGGCAAAAAGGAATGCCGACATAGATGCCCAGGCTATCCTCGTCTATCAGGTCTAAGAGGCGCTGCTCTTCGGCGGCCGTCTCCATGGCAAGCCTTGCCTTGTCGGGCCTTACATAGTACTTGTTTATGAGGTCTTCGGCGCTCTGCTCCTCCATAGCGACCAGTGTGGGCCTTATGCCGGTAAGGCAGCCCCAGGCAGCGTCTCTTCCCGCGATATCGCGCATCGCAAGATACAAAGAGCGCTTGATCTCCCTGCCGGGCTCGAGGATGGGCTTTTGGGGCTCGTATACCTTACCGCCGGCCTTGCATATGCTCGTGCCGTCAGGATTAAGAATGCTGTATATCTCTACATCGGGGCCTGCGGGGCATACTACCATCTGCGCTTCTTTGTCTTCTGCAGCGCCGTCGTACCAGAGTCTTATGACGTCCGTTATCCCGTAGTATTTATCGTGTCCTTCAAGATGAACCTTAAGCATCTTTAGCCTCCACATAGGTCTTGTAGAAATCGACATAGATGCTGTAAGGAACGGTATAAGTCTCCGTTCCGCCCTCCTGACCGTTGGCCTCAAGGAATGCGTTATTTGCTTCCTCTCCGGCCTCAAGAAGATCTATGCCGAGCATATCGAATATGCGCTTTGTCTCATCTTCTATGCCGTCCCAGTACACGGAAGAAGCCCTTATGTCCATATAGACATCGTACATGGGCCTGTCTGTCTGATAGGGGTATAATGTCCTGCCTTCGTTTGCGGCATATTCTGAGACGACCGGGAGCAGGCTCCAGAATATCTCGTAGTAGCCTGCATATCTGAAGTCGGGCCTTGAAGACCTGATGCAGCAGATGGCAGCTAAGAGATTACAGTCTGTCTCCCTTGCAAAACCCTTGGCGTGAAGGATCTCGTGGCATATCGTTATCGGGAAGGAAGTGATGTCCATATAGTCCGTGTTGATGTTCGCTTCGCCCAGGAAGGGATCGTATGCTCCGGTAATGCCGAGCATACTCCAGTAGTGAGACAGGCTTACCGGCTTGCACCTGATATTCGTAGTGTTGAAGCGGATATCGTATCTGGCAAGGACATCGTTTACGAGGACATTTGCGTAGGATACGTTGTTCTCGAAAGAATTATTCATGTGCGCTACGCCGTTATAGTCTGTGCCGAGCTCGGCTCTTGCAGAGACCATCCCGAGATACGCCCAGGAAAGTGCGCTCTCGTAATCTTCAAAGGTGTATTCCCCGCCCGTTAGCTTGAGGAGTTTAGAAGCCGGATATCTCCTGTAGTTGAGCCCGTGCATCAGGACAAAGGTAAGACTTAAGATTATGGCTATTATGAGCACTGCCCTTAAGACTTTATACAGGTATAAGAGCGCGCCTTTGGTAAGGGCCTTCTTTATCAAGGTTACGATGAATACCAAGGCAAATGCGATAAGGGCAACAGAGCCTGCTACCACAACAGTTTCCGTAAGCGAGGTCTGAACTATCCCGCTTATTATATTGCCGGGCATCGCTATAACGGGGAAGATAAACTCTGAGTAGACTTCTCCCATCTCGCAGCTCACGAATCTCGGCAGCATGAACACGCCTATAAGAACGGCTATTAACACCGCTATAAGTACGATCTTACGCACTATACGCCTTGGTGTCTTATTACAAACCTTCATCTTATACCTTGCAAGGGCAACAGGAATATCACATACAAGATGCCGTATATGAGCGGCTGATGAACGAGATATATGATGAGCGAATGTCTTCCTATAAATTCCACGGGGTGCATTATATTCTTTGCAATCACTCCCCTGCCCTTAAATGCGGACTTCTTGTCCTTATAGCAGATCCTGCCTATAACGCTGCCCAGAAGGAACAGACCGACATGCGGGATAAGGGGCATATAGTCAGCCATAACGGGCATCCCGCGGATCGCAAAGCCTATGGGCAGGAACAACAGATTCTCCGTCGCATAGTCCATGTTATCGAGGTCCGTACCGACTAACATTATGTAAGCACCCACAAGGGCTATCACTACGGTCACGGCCTTGGGATCTAAAGAGAGCTTCTTCTCGATAAATTCAATAAGAGCATATATAAGGATGCTTATGCCGAGCACCGCAAGGACATTGAATATTATAAGGCAATAGATGTGAAGGAATTCGGTTACGAGCCATGTTCCGAGGGTAAAGCCTGCCGCAACGGCTACGAGCTTCATGCCCCTTTTGAAGTTATTTCTCGAAAAGGCCGTACATACGCCCGATACTCCGACAAAGCCCGTGATTATCATGGGATGCAGAAAAGCCCAGAACCATCCCTTCTCCAGATAACTGAAGACATCCACGCCGAATTCATATCTTATATCCCAGGACATATGCATAAAGAGCATGGCGATCATCGCCAGACCCCTTATAAGATCGAGTTCAAATGCCCTCTCCTTCTTATCAGTCAATTAAGCCTCCAGATCGAGAACACTGCCTATCGCAGTCGCAAATGTGGCATCCTCGGGAACGATAACATTGATGCCGTAGAAATCTTCAAAGAGCTTCAAGTACTTCTTGCACTGCTCGAATGCGGTGAACTGTCCTGTGTATACGACATCCTTTATGCCTGTATTGCGTGATGCCATGACAGACAGGGTGCCTATGCTCTGATAGATCATGTTAAAAAGTGCACTGAGCTTATCGGAATCACTTAAACCATCTGCAGCCTTACCGAAATTGGATGCGGTAAGATCCCTGGGAAGGCCTGTGACATCGCCCTGGGCGATATCGCCTACCGTAAGATCCGCATGGTTGGCAACTCCGCCCTTTGCGATCTCCTTGATGAGTTCCGGGCTAGATACGTCTATCATGGCCTTACTTATACCGATCATCGTTCCACCACCTACACCGGTCCCGATTATATGCTTAACTGACTTCTTCGTTGCTTCAAGAAAAGCCGTTCCGGTACCCATGCTGACGACTACTGCCTTATCAAGTCCTGCCAGGTATAATCCGCCAAGCCCTGATGACTCAAACTCGGGAGCTATAGCTGTCTTGATCCCGAATATGTCAGAAGGTATTGCCGTGGAGCCTACGCCCGTGATACATATCTGCTCGATATCTTCTAAGACCCAATTGTTATCCTTAGCGATCTTACCGAGTCCGCCACAAGCGCATGTAACAGGATCTGATGCCTTGATGACTTCCTTGCCGATAAGCTTGCCATCTTGCATACCTATGATCTTTGTTGTGCTTCCACCTATATCAAGACCGATCTTAATGCCCATATTAAGCCCCTTTGGAAAATATCGTTTATTCTACCATATATCAACAAAAAAGGCTCCGCATATCTGCGGAGCCTTGAAATGTCTTTATTTCTTTATACAGGCTTAAACTGTAAAGAAGAATAGTAACCGGAATTCTTAGGATCTTCAGAACCGCCCTCGATGAGCTCACCATCGTTTGTGGATGAGAAGTGAGGGAGCCATAAGCTTCCCTTATAAGTATAAGTAAGCTTACCCGGATCGTAGTAGTTATCGATTACATAAACGATATAGTCAACACGTCCGCCTGAATCAACATTGAAGTACATCTGGATCTTCCACTTATCAACTCTTGCACCGGAAGGTGTTGTTGTCTTGAGCTGAGTAGGTGTAAAAACTGCTGTTGAATCGATCTTAAGGAGATTGTCCTGGATAGACCATGTGCCTGCGTCACCATTATTTGTATTTCTGAGGAGTGATTCCTCAAAACCCATCGCATAGAGCTGACCATAGTCTGCAGAGTCATTGGTGTTGACTGTTGTCATGAATGAATCCTTGATCGCAACCATAAGTGCAGTCGTAAGACCGAATATGATCGTGATGATCGCAAGGGAGAGCATCATTTCAACAAGTGTAAAACCTCTTTTGTTCTTAACTGTCTTAATCATAATGTCCCCCTGTATCAAGAAACTTTACAGATCTCAACGATATTGCCCGTTGTATCGTCTATATAGCACCACCACCACTCACCTGTAGCTGACTTCTTGTAGATACGTGTTCTACCAAGATATGTATCGTCAGAAGCAGAGTTTGAGTTTACTGTAGGATAGTAGAAAAATGAGTGCCTGTTATCAAGCTTGAGGTCACCCTCAGAAGCAACGCCTGTAACTGTATCAGGAAGAGCAGAGGTATTGTTAGTAGAACTTGTAACACCAATCTTGAGGCTCGTGAGAGATGTAACGCCACCTGTAAAGCTCAAAGTAGCAGCGGTGGCACCACCGCCTGTGCGCGTATTGAGCTCAGCCTGTCTGTGTCTGTCTTCTTCACCCATAGCATGAAGATCAGCGACGCTGTTGATACATGTAGCGTAGTTATTACCGGCTGATCTTGTATAAACGGATGTATGGTAAGCATAACCCATAGTTGCAAGGAATCCGTTCATAAGCATAGATGATGTAATTACCATGATTACTACAGCAAGCATGGTCTCGACGAGTGTAAAACCGGTCTTTCTTATCTTAATAAGCTTCTTCATAACACGTACCTCCCTTAGAAACCATAATAAGTGAGCTTAGCTTCACTATTATTGATGTTTGCACGAAGGGTAGACGCCTGCTTATTAACCTGAGCGTCAGCTCTCTTACCGGCATTGATAATATCTGCAACACCGATACCGATCGCACTGGCAAGGATGATGATGATCGCAACGACCAGGATCATCTCGGTCAAGGTAAAACCATGTTTGTTCTTGTTGATCTTCTTCATAGTTTGTCTCCCGAGGGCATATCTCGATATTTATACTTACTTACTATGATTATACTATGAGTTTTTAAATTTTCAATAGAATTATTAACAAATTGTTAAGATTTGTTAATAAAAAGTTAAGAGCGGAGGACCGAGGTCCTCCGCTCCATTAATCTGAATTAATCAGTGTGCACTAATTATGTGAACTTGTTGATCTCATCAACTACAGCGTTTGTAGAAGCGTTGTGGCTCTTGATGGATGATGAAGCTGCCTTAGCCTTGTTGAGGTATGTACCGATTCCAAGAACGAGAACTGCTGCAAGGATAACGATAATAGCGATAACGAGTACCATCTCAACGAGTGTAAAACCCTTCTTTGACTTCTGAATCTTCTTCATGATAATTTCCTCCTGTAAGGTAATTTGAGTTTGTAGCCTTAGTATAACATGTAATTTACGAATTGCAACACTTTTTTCAAAATTTTTCAAAATTTTGCCACAATTCTTTTTGAGGCCTTATTCGGACTGATCCTCAACCTCAACCGGAACCAGCTCGCCTTCATCAGCTGCACCGTTTCCGCCGCCTGCACTTATGCCTTCTTCATCCATTCCAAAGAGTGAATAGATGTCGCCACCTGCGTTGTTATAAATTGTGACGAACGCAGCATTAGCCCAATAAGGTGCGAACGGTCTGTCGATAAGATCGCCTACAGCGCTATCAAGGTTGACGCACTTGTACCAGAGGCTGTTCTCATCTGTTACGATGTAAGGATATCCGATGAAGCCTGCATCTGTATCAACATTTGTATGACCATTCCAGCTTGTGTATGCTGCATCACTTGTATCTTCAGATACACGATCTGTAAGGCTTGTACCGTAGAAGTCAATGCTTGCCGTGAGGAGCATGAAACCAGCCTGGTCTTCAACTGCGATAGTAGATACCTTGATGCAATCAGGGTTCTCTTCTGCAATTGCCTGAACTGCGGTTACGAACTCATCGTAGCCAACGCGGCCTGCTTCAATGATCTCAGGTGAACCGATCATAGGGATCTGCTGAGCGATAGCCTCTTGATATGTAGGATCTGTAGCAAGAGCCGTTGTATCAGGGTTGAGGTTGTACTGTGTTACGTTGAAACCATCAGTTGTTGAGTATGTAAGAGTAACTCTTAAGCACTCAAGCTTGTCTGCTGAAGTTGAACCGTCTGCGAGAAGAATAGGCTCGCACTCGATCTCTTCTGCTTCTGCGATAGAGAGGTAAGGGCAACCCTTATCTTCAAATGTATCTAAGAGATACTGCTCAATGCACTCAGTATCGATGTTATCGATGAATGAGAGCTCAACATCTTTAATAGATGTTTCAAGAGCATCGATCTCCTTGCTGACTTCCTCGTTATCGAGCATAAGCTGATCGAGATAAGCCTTCCTTGCATTAAGTTCTGCAAGCCGTGCCTCGTATTCGTCTCTCTTGTTATTGACCGTTCTGATACCGAAGAAGTATCCGAGAACGATAATAATGAGCAAACCAATTACATAGATAAACGCCTTTTCACGTGATGATAAATTACTCATTAATGTTTACCCCCTTATGCTTCTTCAGACTCGGCGGGAGCTTCTTCAACAACGGTGTAGTAAAGCTTGATGTCCTTCTCACCGTTTGCAAATTCGCTCATTGATCCGCTTGCGAGTATTGCTGCGAAATCGTCGCTGTTTACCTCGATACCATTGATCGTGATCTTGGAGAGTGTGTAAGCAGTGCCGGTTTCTGTTGTGTAGTTAACGAGCTGGTTATCAGCATCTGTGAGAGTAAAGCTCTCGCCTGCTGCGAACTTGAGTGTCTCAGTACCTGCAAGACTCGTAACGGTATCACCCATAGCGAGTCTGGATATTGTTACATAGATATCAGATACGAGTGTACCCTCGATCTCAAAGTGATAGTAGTTATTAATGCAGTTAATGGTCTCGCCATAGAGCTCTTCGGCGCTTCCGATTTCATCTGCGGTTACTCTGTTGATATTGATCAATGTCTTTGAAGTAAACACATCAGACTCATTGAGCATCTCAACCATATCTACAGGGCTGTAGTATGTGAATGATTCACCTGTGATCTTAAGTGTTGTACCTGTGATCTCATATGACTGGATATAAGAATCGTTAGGTATGCACTCACCGATAACATCAGGAAGAGATGCAGGTGCAGAAGGGATCCTGTCAACTGTTGCTCTCATCTGAGTAAGTGCATAGAAGTAATTTGTACGCTGCTCGAGCTTCTGAGCAAGATCTGCTGCCTGACCCTCAAGCTGTGTGTACTTCTCATCAGCAAGAGTTGTCTCGATCTTGTTGATCTGACCCTTAAGAATTGCATTGTTTACCAAGCCGATGATGATGAACAATACGATAATTGCAAGTACTGCAACGCCGGCGATTACCGCCAAGCTGAGCATCCTCGCAGCCTTGGCTGCAGAAGCTGTAAACTCAGCAA
Source organism: Saccharofermentans sp. (assembly GCA_024685135.1). Classification (GTDB taxonomy): domain Bacteria; phylum Bacillota; class Clostridia; order Saccharofermentanales; family Saccharofermentanaceae; genus Saccharofermentans. Next base: position 18,004 of record JAIKWA010000052.1, on the reverse strand, counting down.
AGAAGTTCATATCCTTCTTGCTAAGCAATTTCTTATTTACATTGTTAGCCATAAAGCTGATACCCTCCTTTAATCTTCACGAATGAGCGCGCCACAGCAGTTTACGAACTGAGGCAGTTCGAAACCCTTAGGGCCTGAAACGGTGCTGAGTGTGTTGAGAATCTCAACCTGTGTGCCGAGCTGACGTGAGAGTTCCTTGTCGATCTTCTTATAACCGGCGCCTGAACCATAAAGGAAGCAAGTGCTGATAGCATCGATGTGATACTTGGAGATAGAGAACTGAGCTGTTCTTGATACAGCATCAACAAGGCTCTTGAAGTAAGCGTTAACAGCGCTCTGAAGTGCAGGAGTCTCAGCAACAGTCTCGTTCCAAACGTCGATATCTTCGATCGGTACACTTGTCTCTGCATCAGATGTTGTGATGTTAAGTCTTCTTGCGAGAGATGACTGCTGGTTGTTGCCCTGAACCTTCTTGATCGAATCAGCAACCTGACGGATGTTGGAATGTCCGAACTGAAGTCTTCTGGAGAGGATCGGGAAACCCTTGTCCAATACGGTTACTGTTGTTGTCTTTGTGGAAAGCTCGATAAGAAGGAGTGTTGTCTGAGTAATGTTTACATTACCGTTGATGATACCTTCAGCAAAGAGCTTTCTGATCGCATTGGGGTTAACGTCCAAAGCGACAGGTGTAAGATCCATGCTCTTTACGAACTCTCTGTAGTCCTTGATCGTATCTGTAGGAACTGCAGTAGCTCTAACCTTAAGCTTGTCAGCATTGGTCTCTTCGTCTGTTGTAGTTCCGTAAACGATATAGTCGATAGAGAGGTCACGGTTAGAACCCTGACCCATGATCTCGTACTTAACCATATCCTTGAGCTGATCCTGCTTAACTACAGGAAGCTCTAAGTCACGGGTGTGAACGAATGCACCCTCTGTTGTGATGATGCATGTCTTGCTTCTGATGTCCATTCTTGCGAGTGCGTGCTTAACAGCCATTACGATACCGAATGAGTCTGCAACTGCACCATCGTTGATAGCGTCTGCATCGAGCGGTACTACGCCAAACTTCTCGATGTAGATGCTTGAACGGTTATTCTTTGAATTATAGTTACCTACGGCGACCTTAAGGTCGGAGCTGGAGCAATCGAGAACCAACTCATTACCGCCTTTACCAAAAAGATCCTTCATTTAAGTTTCTCCTTTCAAACCTCTTACATAATGTACTGAGCCATCGTGAAGATAGGCATTGCGATACCACCGACAACAGTACCTACGATGATAGCCATGATGATGATCATAATAGGCTCCAATGCAGCCGTCATCTTTGCTGTTGCAGCATCTGCCTCGTCTTCGAAGAAGTCAGCCGCCTTCTCAAGGATAGAGTCAAGCGTACCTGATTCCTCACCGATAGCAACCATTGCGTAGATCATAGGAGGGAACTCGGTAATGCCTCTTATTGACTTAGACAAAGAAGCACCCTTTCTGATCTCGATCCTGGCTGCCGCAAGCTTCTGCTCGAGAATGAGGTTGTCAAGAGACTTCTCTGTGATCTCAACAGATGTGAGTACGGAGATACCTGACTTGAGCAGCGTTGCTACTGTTCTTGTAAATCGCGCCGAAGCGTTCATCTTTGTAGCCTTACCTACAACCGGGAGCTTAAGCATGAGCTTAGCCCACTGAAGTCCGCCGGTATCGGAAGATCTCCAAACCTTGAAGCCGTAAACGAGAAGTCCGATAACTGCAAGGTAAACATACCAGAAGTGTACGATTGAAGCTGAGAAGCTGAGCAGGAACTTTGTAAGAGCAGGGAGTTCACCACCGAGGGACTTGATCGTCTCACCGATCTTAGGGACCAGGAATGTGAGCAAGCCGATACTTACAGCAGCTGTAAGACCTGCGAGTATCTTAGGGTAAACCATTGCGGATGAAATCTTGTTCTTGAGCTTAGCATCCTTAGCGAAGTGTTCAGCGAGTCTCTCCATAACTTCGTCGAGTCGACCGGACTCTTCACCTGCGGCGATCATCTGAATCATAATGTTCGGAACGACGCCCTGCTGTTCTCTGAATGCTTCGGAAAGTGAACGACCGGACTGAACCGCCTCGTAAACTTCACCAACGCATCTCTTAGCCTTCTTCGATTCTACCTGCTGGTAAAGCATGTCGAGTGCTCTTACAACTGTAATACCTGCAGACAAAAGCGAAGCAAGCTGTCTTGTGATTAATACAAGGTCTTTTGTTTTGAGCTTGGGGCTGCCTATTTCAATACTGCCAAGTCCCGCGCCCTTATCAAGTGACAAAGATGCAACATAGCTTCCGTCAGCCTTGAGCTTTCTTGTAGCTTCGCCGATAGATGAAGCTTCAATAATGCCTTCGGTCTTTTTGCCCGTTGCACTTATTACTTGATATCTGTAATTAGACATATTGTATTGTTCCTCCTCCTTAAAAAATTAACAATTAGTAATATCGGTATCAGGCAAAATCAAGATCACCGAACAACGGGCTGTTGGAACCCGGGTTGTTTATAAATCTCTTGAGATCTTCAGGAACACGGCATCTTTCCATAGCGGTGTCTCTTGAGATCATCTTACGCTTAACAAGCTCTGCAAGGTAGAAATCGAGAGGGCACATACCCTGCTGCAGTGATGTAGCAATGGTAGAGTCGATCTGATATGTCTTACCTTCACGGATATTGTTCTTGATAGCGTCATTTGTAAGCATGATCTCGAATGCTGCGCAACGTCCGCCACCGACTCTCTGAACGAGTGTCTGACAGATAACGGCAACGAGAACCGTAGCGAGCTGAACTCTGATCTGATCCTGCTGATGAGCCGGATAAGAGTCGATGATACGGTTAACTGTATCAGCAGCTGATGATGTATGGAGTGTTGAGAGAACCAGGTGACCTGTCTCGGCTGCGGTTATAGCAGTACTGATAGTGTCGAGGTCACGCATCTCTCCTACGAGGATGATGTCCGGATCCTCACGGAGAGCGGCTCTTAATGCGTTAGCGAATGAGAGTGTATCCTCGTGAACTTCTCTCTGGTTGATCATTGCCTCACCGTGCATGTGCAAGTACTCGATAGGTTCCTCAAGTGTGAGGATGTGGCACTTCTTGCAGGTGTTAACGTGACCGATCATTGCAGCAAGTGTTGTTGACTTACCTGAACCCGTAGGACCTGTAACGAGGATGAGTCCTCTAGGTCTTAATACGACTTCCTTGAAGATCTGGGGAAGACCAAGCTGCTCACAAGTAGGAATCTCGTTAGTGATCGTTCTGGCAGCAAGTGCGTATGTACCACGCTGCTTGAAGATATTGCATCTGAAACGGCTGTAATCCTCTACAACGTATGAGAAGTCGATCTCACCTCTCTCGTTCAGATACTGCTGTCTTGACTTATCGATCATTGATCTGCAGAGATACTCTGTATCTGCAGCTGTCAACGGCTGATTGCCAAGAGGCATGAGCATTCCGTCGATTCGGATCATAGGCGGCAGGCCTACCGTGATGTGGGTATCTGATGCACCCATCTTTACCGATTCAGACAGAATCGCGTCAATTGATAAACTAAATCCTTCTACCACTTTAACTAACCTCCTTATCAGTCAATCGTGTAAGCAACTCTGTTAAGCTCTTCAACTGTGGTGATACCTTCAAGAACGAGTGCTCTTGCGGAATCCTGCAGCATCTGAGTTCCTTCTGAGACAGCGAGCTGTCTCATCTCTTCTTCGGTTGCTCTCTTATCGAGCAACGCCTTCATCTTCTTGGTCATGATTACGATCTCATGGATCGCGATTCTGCCCTTGTAACCCTTATCGTTACACTCTGAGCAGCCCTTACCTCTGTAGATCTTCTGACCGGGATCAAGGCGGAGTGTATCAACATCATACTGATCGGGTTCGATAGCCTCTCTGCAGTTTGTGCAGATACGACGCACAAGACGCTGAGATACAACGCCTACGAGGGCTGTCGATACCATGTAAGGCTCGAGACCCATATCGATAAGACGGTTGATTGAAGATACAGCATCGTTGGTGTGGATTGTACTGAAAACCAAGTGTCCGGTGATTGCGGCTCTCATTGCGATCTCTGCAGTCTCACCGTCTCGGATCTCACCGACGAGGACGATATCAGGGTCCTGACGGAGGATGGATCTGAGTCCGCTTGCGAACGTCATTCCGGCTTTGGCATTAACCTGTACCTGGTTAAGACCGGGGATCCTGATCTCGACAGGGTCCTCAACCGTGATGATATTAACGTCCGGCTGGTTCTTCTCAGCGAGAAGTGTATAAAGTGTTGTGGTCTTACCTGAACCTGTAGGTCCTGAGATAAGGCAGATACCCTGAGGTACCCTGATCATACGATCGATCATCTCATTGTTACGGTCACTGATACCGAGCCACTTTCTGTTGAGGTTAGCGTCGTTCTTGGCAAGGATACGGATAACCGTCTTCTCACCTGTAACGCAGGGAAGGATGGATACACGCATGTCCACGGGTTCGCCGTTGATCACTGTTGTAATACGACCGTCCTGAGGGATACGCTTCTCGGCGATGTTCATACCACCCAAGATCTTGATACGTGATGTGATGGCGTCCTTTGCGGAAATAGGGTTGCTCATTACTTCCTGCATGACACCGTCGATTCTGATACGAACTCTTACGCGGTCTTCCATAGGTTCGATATGGATATCTGATGAACCTGCTCTGATAGCGTAGTCGATCATTGAGTTAACAAGCTTAACTACCGGGGCGCTGTTTACTGCTTCTGAGATGTCGCTGTTCTCATCTGCCGAGTCACCTTCCAGCTCGACACCGAGCTCTTCGGCAGCCTTTGCTGCGCTCTCCTTACCATAATTAACTCTGATGGCATCCAGAATGGATGAATGCGTTGCAAGCATCAAAGTGATCTGGTAACCGGTCTGGAACTGAAGTTCGTCTTCAATAGTAATGTTTACCGGGTCGTCGATAGCAACTACAAGTCTGTCTTCATCGAAACCGATAGGAAGTACTACATTGTCTTCGCAGAACTTCTGTGTGAGCAGTGCGGTAGCCTTAGGGTCTACATCGATGCTCGATAAGTCAATAATCGGATAGTTATACTGACTTGAAACAGCTCGCAGAATATCAAACTCTGTCATGAGATTGCTCTCAACGATAACTTCACCGAGTCTCTTGCCTGTCTCCTTCTGCATACTTAATGCTTCGGCAAGTTCGGTTGCGTTAAGGAAGCCGCTTTCAACGAGAATATCGCCTAATCTCTTCATTGAATCCTCCCAATAATACTTAAACTTGTATGCAGGCTCACAAAATAAAGGCATAATAAGCCCAAGCATACATGTATAAAACTATACAACAGGAAAGTGCGAAAAACAAGTTTTTATTACAAATTGCATAATAAATAAATTTGACAAATATGTTACGGATGTAACATGACTGATATATATAATAATATTCATATTAATAGGTTATTCAATATTTTATAAGATCGCTTTTTCTGTTAAAATCTACTACTAACAAAGTAATTAGGAGGAACCATATGTCAGGTCATTCAAAGTGGAACAACATCAGAAGAAAGAAAGAAGCTTCAGATGCTGCTAAAGGCGCTGTCTTTACAAAGATCGCAAAGGAAATAGCAATTGCCGTTAAAGCAGGTGGTCCCGACCCGAACGGAAACTCCAGACTCAAGATCGTTATCGCCAAGGCTAAGTCAGCTAATATGCCCAACGACAATATCAACCGTGCCATCAAGAAGGCTGCCGAAGCCGGTGAAGGCGATGATTACGAAGAGATCACATACGAGGGTTATGGCCCCGCAGGCATTGCCATCATGGTCAAGGCCCTCACAAATAACCGCAACAGGACCGCTGCCGATGTAAGACACATTTTTGATAAGAACGGCGGTAATCTCGGTGTAGGCGGAAGCGTATCCTTCCTGTTCGAAGAGAAGGGTACGATAATCATCTCAAGAGAAGACTACGAGGACGAAGACCAGGTTATGTCCGATGCCCTGGATTGCGGCGCTGCTGACTTCTCTTCCGATGAAGACTGCTACGAGATCGTTACAGCTCCTTCAGACTACTACAGCGTTTGCAGTGCTCTGCAGGACAAGGGATACAATTTTGCGGATTCAAGCCTCGGCCCCGTTGCCCTTATGACTAAGGATGTAACAGACCCTGAAGCTGTTGCCGCATTAGAGAAGATGCTCGACATGATGGAAGAGAATGAAGATATTCAGGAAGTCTTCCACGATTGGAACAACGGATAAAAGATGTCACATCACGACGAACTCACGGATTACGGCAAACAATCGGGCAGCTCAAATGCTGCCCGTTTATCGAGACGCGATCTGTTCTCCGAATTCAGGAGTTCGCGTAAGAAGTCTGATGCATCCTCGGTCTCATACCTCGAAGAAACACGCAACATCGAGAAGATCTTATCAAGCGAGAGCGCTACCCGCGAATCTTTATCCAAGATAGCCGTCATCGCCTTTGTAGGACCCTCGGGCACCGGTAAGAGCACAAGAGCGATCAAGGTCGCAAGAGAGAATGACATCTACTACATAATAGACGACGGGCTTCTCATAAACGGAAGCCGCATCATCGCAGGAACCTCGGCAAAGAAGGCCCCCACCAAGATGGAATCCGTAAGACAGGCCATCTTCGTTGACCAGACCAGATCCAACGTTATGAGAAGAGCTCTCATCGAGTGTAATCCGAAGGCTCTCATGATCCTCGGAACGTCAGATCAGATGCTCAGCAAGATATGTACCAATCTCTGGCTCAATCAGCCGGCGATGCTTATCAGGATCGAGGATGTTTCGACCGAGGAAGAGAGGCGTATAGCAAGGAATACCCGAATGACCGAGGGTATGCATACCATTCCGGTCCCGAGCATGGAGATCAAGCACGAGTTCTCGGGCTATTTCTCGGATCCGTTCAGTAAATTAAGACAGAGATTCGACCGCGAGCGCGGTGTCGATCCCGTTCTCGCAGACTCAGACAGAACGGTCGTAAGACCTACCTTCTCGTCTCTGGGTTCGTACTCGATATCAGATGACGCGATCTTGGACCTCATCAAGATCGTCCTCAAAGAGATCCCGGGTTTTGCCGAGGTTACGGCCTTCAAGACCGAAAAACAGACCTATGGTGTAACCATCAGCCTGGATCTTGCACTTTACTACGGTTTCGACGCTCAGCAGATCTTAAGGTCGGCTCAGCAAAGAGTCGGTTCTGCCGTAGAAGAATACACTTCCATCACCACTAATGGAGTAAACGTTAGGGCAGGAAGATTGATCCACCGCCCTGAATAAGGAGGCTTTATGGAAAAGATTTACATGATCCCCGTCAATGACGCTTATCAGTCTTCCGCGGCTTGCCCTATCTGCGAGCTTAAGCAAAAGGCTGAGCAAAACTACCTTGAATACTATCTCGGTCCCTCTCTTATGGAACCCGACACAAGGAAGATAACAAATAAGACGGGCTTTTGCCCTGAGCATATGGGCAAGCTCAATCAGTCTGTCACCAACAGGCTCGGATTAGGTCTCATGATGCACACTCACTTAAAGGATTTTAATGAGGACATCACAAAGGATCTCGTAAATGCCGCTCCCGGCAAAGCCGGCCTTATCAAGGGCAGGACAACGGATTACAAGGCTAAACTTAATTCAATAGCTGACCGCATCGATAAGAGAGTATCCCTGTGCCCTATCTGCGATAAACTCAACGATGCAATGGAACACTACATCGAGGTCATCTGCTGGATGTATGCCCACGATCCTGCATTCAAGGAGAAGTTTACGGATGGCAAATGCCACTGCCTCCCCCACACTGCACTGCTCTTAAGGCAAGCAGCAAAGCTCTCCCAGAACGAAGCTGCAGATTTTGTTACTGCTCTTGCTTCATCTACTGAGGCTAATTTCACTTCGCTAATAGACGATGTGGAATTCTTCACATTGAAGTTCGATTACAGGAACAACGATAAGCCCTGGGGCAACTCCAAGAATTCGATCCAGCGCTCAATGCGCTTCTTATCTTCTGACAGGAGGGACTTCGATGAAACCGGAAAAAGATGATATCGGATACTTTAAACCTGAAGTCGCAGAATTTGAGGATACCGAATTAGACTTAGAACCCTCCTTTCTGGACATAAACCGCAGCGAGAATCTGATCGTCCTGTTTAAGCACGACTACTACTCTACGGATACGATCCACGGAAGGTATCTGATCTCTAAGTTCATCAAGAGCCTTATTAACAATCCTTCAAAGATCGATAAGCTCTTCTTTATCGACACTTCGATAAGACTTCTCAGCGAAGACAGCGAGCTTGCAGACCAGATAAAAGAGCTTGTATCACATGCAGGCTCGACCTATGTCTGCACCGAGAGCTTGCAGGCTTATGAGATAACGATAAATGATGGCCTGAGCTTTAACCAGGCTCTCGCTTCTGATATAGCAGCCGAGCTCATTGCGGCAGATAGAGTATTCACCATCGAATAAACAAAACATAAAAACAGCAATAAAAAACGGGACCTTAAGGGTCCCGTTGCATTTAGTTCGTCTTGTCTTAGAACTGACCGTAGATGAAGTCGATTACGGAGTAATCAGATACTGCCGCTACATAAGGTTCAGGTGTCGAAGAATTAGGATTCGGACAGTAACGGAGATTGATGGGCTGTGAAGTAGAGTTGCTGACTTCAGGTACTTCCCATCTGCCGTATACATACCATTCCTTATCGTTTGTGAACTCGATCTTACTTGTTGTTGTTGAGTAATCGTCGTCGAACAAACCGATGTAAGCTTCGAGGATACCACCTCTCTGAACGTGGATCGTGTTATCGCCTGCGCCAAAGATGAAGATCGAAGGCTTATGCGTTGAATCGTATACTGTTGCAGAGTCAGTTGCGATGCTTCCTGTAGTGATCTGATTGTAAAGAGTCTCCGGTGAAGCACATCCTGCTCTATATGTAGATACAAATCCTGTACGATAAAGTGTAGAGCTCAGGTTGGATGTGTTAGGTGTGCTGAGGTTTGCACCTGACTCAAGGATAAACATCTGTCTGTGGTTTGAATTAGGATTAACTGTTGCAAAGATGACTCTGTTCATTGAGAAGTCAGTGTTTGCTGCAAAGTAGAATGTGTAATCCTTGTTACCGTCGAGGATAACTACCAACGGTGTACCGTCTGTTGAGTATCCGGCTGCGTTACCACTTGATGCAAAATAATATGTACCTTCAGGTGCAACATTATTATATGTAGCATAGTTATAAGTATTAACAAATCCTGAGAGTGTTGTGTTCGTGCATGTAACAGCTGTATGGCTTGTCGCGATTCCAAGATCTGCGAATGCATCAGTTGTCTTAGGATACTGATTCTCAGTTGTTGTATAGTCTGCTGCAGCATACTTTGATGCACTGCTGCTGATAGCAGATGTAAGAGAAGAAGGAGTAGCTGTATAAGCACTATACCATCCGGTATATGCAGCAGAGCTGCCGCCAAGATTCTTAATATCGCTATTGTAGTTATCGCTCCAACTAAGGCTGCCATTGAGTACTAATACGTTATTACCACCATCAAGCATTGATGAGACACAACCTGCTATTGTGCTATCACCACTTACATTGATAGATCTGTTAACGAATACCCAGTTAGATGTACTTGCAGCATATGAACGTGTTGTTGATGCAACATTTGCAAAAGCACTCTCGCCCGAATCACCGATGAAGAATACATTACCGTGGAATGAACCCTGTGTTGAGCTGTAGTCGAACTTTGCATCCTTAAGGAATACAACGTCACCATAATAGTTCTCAGTTCTCTCGAACTTGATAACGGATCCGTCAGAATCACCTGTGAAGATGAAGTTGGAGTAGCTGTTGATGTTACCTGTTGTATTTGTCTTATAGTCGCCTCTGATGACAACATTGTTGTCGTCTACGCCTGCAGGAGCGCCGGCACCTGAAGCTATATCAAAGTAAGAATCCATGTCGCCTGCGATATCGATCTGATTAGAGAAGATATCAGACTTCGGGGGATCTACCTTATGCTTGAATACGATACGGCAACCTTCAACGCTGGTGCCGATAGTTGTCTTAAAATCAGCATAGATATAGGAGTCTGACAAACCGCTGGGATTGTACAGATGAAGGGTAGTGCAGTTTGTGGTATCAGCTGTCAAACCCGGCATCTTAGTACCACTTATAAGAACAGTAAGTGTTGAGTTAGCTTTAGCAAGAGTCTCAAGAGAGTTATCCGTGAACTCCTGTGTCATAAGTGCCTGGTAGAAAGCTTCTGCTGTTGATGTGCAGGTAAGTCTTGCCTGGCTTGACGTAGCTTCAACATATGCACGCTGCCTTGTTGCCTGTGTGAGCATCATACAAGCTGAGATAAAGATAATAGCCATCGCGAGGATGAATACTACCATTACCAAGATCGCACCGCGCTTGCTGTCAGGTTTCTTATTCAATTTCCTAATCATAAGAAGCACCTTCCTTCTATCATTCTCAATAATAGACATAATCAGTTACTGCTATTTTACGGCATCAAATTGTAAATTTCAACAGAAAATTCCAAATTTGCTAACTTTTTTGAAAAAGTTTATTAACAAATCGTTCACATTTAGCTGTCTGTTTGTGAATCTTCTGTTTCTTTTACCTCTACCGGGGCCCCCTTCTCCCCGAACTTATCGAACTCCTCCTTCTTGGAAGCTACGAGATAGTAATCGTTCTGAGTTGCAAATCTCAATACGGATGTCGCATATGCTTTGCCGTCTTTACGCTTCTTAAGCCTTGTCCTCGAGAACATCTCGCCGTGCTCGCTGCAGAAATAGAGAGCATATTTGGATTTCCTTATCCTGAATGGTGCTATCCTCGCAGTAAGCGACCTTCCGCATATCGGGCACTTGCTGACAAATGAGCTTACCTCTGCAAATGCCGACTCTGCATCGGGACAATCCCTGCCGATAAAACCGAACTCACTCTTTATGTCGGGATTGACGGATGAACTCGATATGGCAGATATCACCTCCGAGGGCTTGTTGTGACTGAAGATCTGTTCAAAGATCTCGCCCGTATAGTGAGCATCTGCCGTAGCGCTGTGGAATATGTCGTTCTTGGGGATGTTATAGAAATCCACAGCCGACTCCACGCTCTTTTGCTGGCCGGACTGACCGCTGAACAAAGAGAAGATGGGTTGAAGATCCAGGAATTCCATGCCGAGCTTGGGATCCATTCCGAAGAACTTGAGGTTCATCTTGAGCATCGCAGGGTCCGAGTTACCCCAGCCTACCAGGATCGCATCGACTCCGGCAAATCTCTTAAAGTCCTCGTAGACATCCTTGAAGGGTCTTCCCTGCTCTAAGTCCTTATTGGTCTTTTGCGTGACCTTCTTAACATGGTAATGGAGCTTGCGGTATTTTACGGGGCGCACATCCTCAGAGAATGTTCCCTTCCTTACAAGGGAGCCGTTGTCGTATATATATTTGACCGCACCAACTTCGATTATCTCGCCGGTAAGCTCAGATACTTCAAAATCGTACTTCTTACCCGGGAACGCCTGGTTCCACTCCATATCGAAGACGACAAATTCCGTCCCGTCAGTTATCTTCCTGCTGAGCATCGCACTCTTCCTCTGAATTCTTATTATCTTCTATATTTACATTATACTTATTAATAACGCCAATTGCGAGGAGCAAGACTATGCCGGTAACACTTATAAAGATACCCGCACCAAGACCTGCAACACTCTTATCTATATCTATATTATAAGTATCCCTGTCAGATGAAGCGGAGAATGTGAATGCCAGAAGCCCTGCGTAAGATACGGTATCGCAAGTCCTGCCGTTGACCTTGACCGTCAATGCCGGTTCGTACGGGATATTGGTAACTACCATCTTGATGCCGCCTGCTCTTCCGGGGATATCGTCAAACCTGAAGCTTATCTCTCCGGTCTCGGCGCTGCGCGTGATCGAATTCAGAAGATCTCTGCCATCGGGATCGAGCCTGCCCAAAGCGATGCTGGCCGTCTCCTCTTCGTTTGCGTTGAAATACATCGTTATGCCGTAAGACGCGGCCACATTGTCTACTTTGTGGAGGAAGGGTCCGTCGTAAACATCCTGGAGCTCAAATGTCTTCGAGGCCTGCTCGATGCTTATCGGGCAATGGAAGGAGCTGCACAGGTAGTACTCCCCTCCATCTTCGATGTCGCAGTTAAATGTAGCGGAATTAAATCCGGGAAGGATCGAATAGTATCCGACCCCCGGGCATGTCAGATTGGAAGCGGAAGCCAGCCTCAGCTCCTCTATATCGAAAACATTCTCTGCCAGAGCCGCTCTTGCAGCCGCATTGATCTTGTCCAAGTATGTTCCCTGCATCTGAGACATATCGGAAGACAGGATGAGATATCTAACTTCGTTGCTGTCGGTAAACACGGATAAGTCCGTATCACCGTCTTCATCGTAGAAGACACCCATCGATTCGCTTTCCTCAGGCTCGTTGTAAGGATCCATTGTAAAATCGTGGGATATCGTATTGAGGGATGCGATCTTATAGGTATTGAATCCGATGACCAGGATCGCTGCTACAAGGAAAGCGATAAGGAAGGCCTTGTTTGCCCTGCCGGCAGCACAGGTCTTAATGAAGAGCATCCATGCGATGAAGCCTGCTATCGTGCCGATGAGGACAAGCGTATTCCTCGTTATATCAGAGCCCGGGTTGCCCGTAAGTACCACGAAGGCACAGGGGATAAGTCCTGCAGCATATATAACTCCCGTTTGTATATCCCTCATGTTCCTTGCGGATATGCCGCATGCAAACATGAGAAGAGCCGTGAAGGCAATGAGTCTTGAAGCTGATATTATGGGGTTTTGTCCATAAGGCAGGGAGAACCATCTCATAAAGGAAGATGCCATGGTAGCATATGTAAGCACGCTTATGATGAGCACGGAGACCTTGAGCCTGAACGGGATCTTGCCGTTCATGAGGAAGATCGCTATAAGGACTATGGTGATAAGTCCTATATAGAATACGGGAGGATTTATATTGGACATGCTCCCCGACGAGAAAGCAAACATGTTTGATAGTATGTCGTAGAGCTTAAAGTTCATGGCAGCGTTATCGTATGCCTCTTCGAAGGTGAAGGTTATCTCATATGTTCCGAGCAAAGGTATCCATGTAAAACTCGGTATGACAAGACCTAAGAGTATCGGCATCAGAGCGCTTGCAAAAGACTTCATGCACTTTGCAAAGCCCGAATAGAGTGCGATGCACATAACAAGAGTCATTATGATCGCAAACGGCAAGCCCGCAAAGAGGCCCGGGAGATAGCAAAGTCCCATAAGAGCTGTCACGATGGAAAGCTTTATAAAATCCGTATATGTCCTGCGTCTCAAATAGGTATCCACTACGCACATAAACAGGGGCATTAATATAGTAAGGTTCATTACCGCATTGAACTGCGCCGTGAATATTACCTGAGAAGAGAAGGCATAGACTTCTGACAGGACAAGGGCAAATGCGGGAGCTGCGCCTGTATGCTTATTGAGGAAGACATACATTATGCCTGCTGCTATACCGAACTTAAGGAAGAAACCTGCAAGGGTTATGTTCTGTGCAAACCCGGGCAGGAGCAAGGCCAGGAGGAAGAACGGGTCAAAGCCCTGAGCGGATATAATGCTCCACCTGTCCGCAAATACGGCTCCTCCCCTTATCTCGGCAACATCAGTTGCGCATGAAGCGATGCCGTCAAATATAGCGCCTCCGGTCTGCTTGTCCATAAGGATGTTGAATACGACCGTTGCGGTAACGACACCTATAAGAAGGCTTAATACAAAGCCGTCTGCAAAGCTGAACTTACGCCTGATCTTGTCCATCAGGATCCTCTTGTGTTTCTTCGGGAAGGTTATCTGCTACTGCTTCTTCACCAATCTCTTCGTAAGGCAGTTCAACCGGAACGGCCTTAGCCTTCTTGCGATCCTTGATAAAGAAGAATACAAATATCAATACCGTTATGGTAAGGCAGGTTACTGTGATAAGGGCACCTGCCTTGAAGTGCTCGGGGGCATATGTAAACCCGATATCGTGAGAGCCTTCGCTAAGTTCTATGCCCATGAGTGCATCTCCTATGCCGAGCACGGGAACTTCCTTGCCGTCAACTACACATGTCCAGCCTTCGGAATAAGGCACGGTAAGCATAAGAAGTCCTCTCTTGCTTACATCTATGGTGCCTGTTAAATGTGTCTCATCGTATTCTGTTACATTAAGCTGATCTGCGCCTAATGTATCTAACATATCCCTGTATCCTGCCTGATCCAGCTGGTAGCCGTATACGAACAACGCCCCGTTAGGCGCTTCTCTGTAAGAAACCGTAACCTTGATGGGAGTACCATCAAATACGCCGCAGCTGATTATCTGATAGCTCCTGATCTCGAAGCTGTAATTCGTTGATCCGTTCTCGATCGTAGCAGTACCACCCTTATTGCTGTTGGCGTAGATATAGATGTCAGATCCGATCTCGGCATCGTCTATCAGCACGGTGTATTCAAAGCTTGAAGAAGCCGTAGATGTCGAATATACGATAGTCCTGGATCTGTCATCAGTAGTATTGAAGCCCGAAGCAGCTACCGGGGTGAGCATCACCGGAGCATAGACATCGCTTGCGACACCCATGGAGTTAAGCCAGCTGTTGGTCTTATCGAAGACGTCGAGATTGCCTTCGTAGTCAGGTACATAGTTAAGGACATCCCTGTCTACCATAAAGCCTACGGAAAGCGCATCGGGGTTGCCATAGAAGGTGACGTCACCTTCAGTGTTTTCGACGTCCCAAAGATAAGGTACGGTCTGCGTCTTCTCTACTGCCGCAAGGTTCCTTACGCCGAGGAAAGATGCCGTAACTCTTGTGATTCCGGCATTTCTTAAACCGTTGATGCCGTTGTTGTGGAAGCCGAAATTGCGCATGTACTTAACAAAGCTCTCTCTTGCCGTAGAGGAGAATATCGACATGCCCTTGACGTCATAGACAGACTGGATATCGCAGATGTTGTTCGGGAACAGCTCCGTCCTCTCAAAGGGCAAATGTCCGTTCGAACCCTCAACATCTTCTGCATACTTCGAGACGATATCGTAGTTCTTGCCGAAGAAAGCGTAGTTTGCAAAACCTTCGTGCTTTGCGACGAGGCATATCGAGAGCGTAGCCGATACGAAGATCTCTATGAGCATCGTAACGGTAAGTACGGTCTCACGGAAGAAAGCACTCCTCTTACTGTCCTTGGAGGATACGACCTTAAGAGCCGCACCCTGAACAAATAAGAAGAGCAAGGTAACACCGATCGGGATATAAGACTCGGCATCCGTGGAATCGAATTTCTCGTAGAGCATAAGGTAAGCCGCCCAGCATCCTACGGATCCCATTACGCATGCGGGACTCAGGCTCCTGATCCTTCGTATGGTAAGGAAACCTATAAACACCAGAAGAAAGCACATCAGGAACGATTCCCTGTAAGGGATCTGGTTCGGGAAGTGCATGCCGTGCCAGATAAAATTCAAGGTCCTGTTGTTGAAGCTCAGGTAGAGTATTACGAGGACCGTTGCAAAACCGACCTTTGTCCTCAGGCTGATGCCGGACTTCCTCGGAAGGAAGAAGAACAAAGGCAGTAAGATCACGATCACAAGGCCGCAATAGACATTTGCCATGCCGTCTCTTATGGCAGGCAAAGGTGATGCAAAGAATCTGCCGAGAAAATCGAAGAGGTTATGCTCTAATGCATAATCTGTGGGAAACTCATCGCCCGTAGCAGAGCAATGCTGAAGTATAAAGTATGTAGGTACCGTGAGCACTGCGGTGATGCCGCCGGCAAGAACGCTCGAGCCTGCAAAAAGTCCTGCGGATATTCCCATTGTCTTGGGGCAGAGTCTCAAAGGTGCGTTCTTATCTTTGCTCGGTGTATATAAGGCAAGGTAGTAAACGGGTGCAAACATCACGAGAAAGAGGCATACAAAAAAGCCCGAATAGTAGTTGCTCGCTATCAGTGCGGCAAGCGATACGATATAAAGCTGCGGCCTTCTCTCGGTGAAGAGCTTGCGAAGCCCCAGGCATACGAGCGGGAGCAATACTACCGCATCGCACCACATGATGTTCCAGAAATAGGAGATGAACCAGCCGCATAGAGCATAAGATGAAGCGAATACTACGGTGATGTTATCTATCCTCTTATTGTCGTTTGCGGAAAGGAACATCAGCATGAATACCGATGCGAGGCCTGATCTAAGACAAGTTACCATCCAAATGAATACCGGCATGGTCTTTGCCGTGAAGAACACACACAGAAGGTTTAGGGGGCTTGCCGTATAGTTTGCAAAGGACGCGTAGTATTCCTGACCGAGACCGTCGTTCCAGCTGTAGAGGATCGATTCACCCGATAAAAGCTTATTCCTGAATTCTACCAGGAAGGGAGCATACTGGTGGTAAAGATCTACCGTAAGCATAGAGTTCTTACCGAACGGATAGCATTGAGTTATGGCAAATGCCGCAAGGAGCGTGAGCGCCGGGAATATGAAGCTTAACAGATATTGAGGCCAGACCTCTGACAGTCTCTTTTTGAAGTCCATAAAGTATAGGTCACCTTTTATTATTCTTAATAAGATTACAATCGTGTTAATAATAGCATACTTTAAACTATATCGAAGGCGTTTTGTGGTAAAGTGTCTCTATGGGCCTTAGATTAAGAATAATACTCAATCCGTCCTCAGGACGCGAACTGGCAAGGAATAACATCGAAGACGTTCTTGCCAGACTTTCCATGCGCGGCAGACTCGATCGCGCGGATATCATGTACACTCACGGCAAGGGCGATGCCACAAGATATGCGATGGAGACAGATGCTTCGCAGTACGATTACATCATCGCAGCGGGCGGAGACGGCACGGTAAACGAAGTCATCACGGGTATTAAGAGAGCTTCTCTCGATATCCCTGTCGCCATATATACCTCAGGTACGGTAAACGACTTTGCAACCATAAACAAGCTCCCTTCGGAGCCTGCTGATTTTGCGGATATGTTAATGGATCCCGTTATCAAGAAGGTCGATTGCGGCAAAGCGGGAGATCAGTACTTCCTCAATGTCCTTGCAGCAGGTGTATTCACTGACATAGCATATACGGTCCCTTCAGATCTCAAGACCGCCATAGGTCCTGCAGCTTACTGGCTGTCAGCAATGAAGGATCTCGGAGGTATAACAGACACTATGCCTCTCATCATCACGAACGGTGATGAGACCATCAGGACTGAAGCCGTCATGTTCTTCGTATCCAACACCAAGAGTGTCGGAGGCGTTAGGAATCTCATGACGCAGGCAGATGTAACCGACGGTCTTCTGGATGTAATGGTGATAAGGAAGGTCGATGTAAGTGAGGTAATGCCTCTTCTCGGCAAGCTCGTAATAGGCGACCACATCAACAGCGACAAAGTCATCTATTTCCAGACAGATTGTTTCTCAGTTGAAGCCCCGGAGTCCGCAAAGCCCGTAGTGCTCGACTTGGACGGCGAAGAAGGACCTTGCCTTCCCACCACGATAAGCTGCGTACATGAGGCCATCAATCTTGTAATTCCCAAGGAGGAATAACCGCTTTGAAGAATAAGAATGACAAAAAGAAGGTAAGATCACCTCAGATAGATCCCAATATCTCAGCGTTCAGTGCTGAGGAAGCACCTGAGGTATCTGTATCCGAAGAGAAGATATCAACCTCCGACTGGAAGCCGGAGGAGGAGCCTGAGAGTGTTCACACTCAGACTTTGGACGATCTCGAATCCATAGATCCCGAGCTTTTGTCCGGCAGCGGCGAAGATACCGCCAAGGCCAAAGCCGATTCCAAGCTCCCTGCTAAGATCGCACCCAAAGAAGAAACCAAGACTCCCAATGAGATACCCGAAGTAAGACTCGACCTCGAAGGCACAAAGCCCGAGCCCGAAGTAAAGCCGCGCAAGAATGCCGGCATCTTCTTCGTTATCCTCGGTAT